>CAZXBE010000120.1:0-6538 GCA_964638565.1 uncultured Chitinophagaceae bacterium | reverse complement strand
TCCAGACTAAGTTAGAGCATTAGTTAAATGTCCTTAACTTATCTTGACCCTAAAATTAAATGGTAGTTTTTTTATGAAAAATGTTTTACTAATTATTGTTGTATTTGTAATGTTGGCTTGTAAAAAGAAAGAAGAAAATTTATTATTAGGTAAATGGAATTATATTGGTGATAGAGAATTTGTTAAGAAAATTTCAACTGATTCTATAATTGTAGATGATACTGCATTTGGTAGTGAAGGCGATTTTATAAATTTTATGAGTAATGGACAATTAACTTTTTCTATGTATGGTGATATAGGTAGTAGCACTTATCAATTTTTGAATGGTAATAAAATTGTTATAGAGGACGAAGAATCTCCTATTATATTATTAAATAAAACAGATTTACATATTCGTTTTAAAGATGAAAAGCACGAGGATACCTTAGTGCAAGTTACAAGTCTTTTTAAGCGTTAAATAAATACATATTTTATTTTTTTAAAGCCATAGTTCATATATAGAAGCATTATTAGGGGCTTTTGTAAAGCCTAATAACTGTTACATATAATTGATAAAATAGGATAGATTACAAAGCGCTTTTGTCATCTCGAGCAAAGCGAGAGATCTCTCCAAGTGATCGAGATGACAAGATTAGTTTTAATTTTTAGGTGTACTTATTATAATGAAGTCTGTGTAACCATGCTCTTGTGTATACCATTTGGAACTGTTTGTTATTTATGGATGATTTTTATGGTTGATTATTGTGTAAAGCTGATGGGCTGCGGGATTGAAGCGGATACCGCCAACGGCGGTAGTAGCGGGAAGCCCGAACTATTGTTGATTAGTATTGGTTTGTTGATAGCCCCAGATGGTTAATAAGGTGTATTGAATAGGAAGGGAATAGTAAAATTATAATCGATTTTTTAGAAGATTTATTTGTTCATTTTTCCAACTTGTAAACGTGTTGTCCAGTATATGTTTTCGAGCTTCTGTAACCAAATGTAAATAGAAAGACAGGTTATGTATGCTGGCAATTTGTAATCCTAATAACTCTTTGGCTGCAAATAAATGACGTAGATAAGCTTTGCTATAATATCGGCTTACTTCACAATCCAACCCATCATCAATAACCGAAAAATCTTTTTCCCATTTTTTATTTTTTATATTGATTACTCCTTTTGTTGTAAAGAGCATTCCGTTACGGCCATTGCGAGTGGGCATTACACAATCAAACATGTCAACACCAAGTGCAATGCATTCTAAAATGTTCCATGGAGTGCCTACACCCATTAAATAGCGAGGCTTATTTGCTGGTAAATTTTCGCAACATAGTGCTGCTATTTCATACATTAGGTCTTCAGGCTCACCTACACTTAATCCGCCAATGGCGTTTCCTACAGCATGTTGTGCGCTTATATATTCACAAGAAGCTTTTCTTAAATCTTTATGTACACCGCCTTGTACAATAGGAAAAAGATTTTGAGTGTATTTGTATCTATCAGGTGTTGCATTAAAATGGCTTATACATCTAGTTAACCAACGATGTGTTCGATCCATCGATTTTTTTATATATGTATATGCTGCTGTAGAAGCGGGGCATTCGTCAAAAGCCATTATAATATCAGCACCAATACTGCGTTGTATATCCATTACTTTTTCCGGAGTAAATAAATGGTTACTACCGTCAATATGCGATCTAAATAACACCCCTTCTTCTGTAATTTTTCGCTGTGTGGCCAGGGAAAAGACCTGGTATCCACCACTATCGGTGAGTATAGGTTGATGCCAACCATTGAATTGATGTAATCCGCCAGCTTTTTCTAATACTTCCATTCCGGGTCTTAAGTATAAATGATAAGTATTACCTAAAATAATTTGTGCTTTTATATTTTGCTGCAATTGTTGTTGTGTAACGGCTTTTACACTACCTGCAGTACCTACAGGCATGAATATGGGCGTTTGTATTTGGCCATGATCTGTTTGAATACTTCCTGCACGGGCATTGGATTTTATGTCGTTATGTTGAAGTGTAAATTTTAGTGAGGGCATAGAAGCTAAAAATATATGGCGAAAATAAGTGATGCTATGATATTTTTGCCTGATGTTACATATTAATTCGGGTAATATTATTTTATATTGTTTAGGTAGTATAGTGCTGATACAATTATTTTTTCACCTTTATTTTTTTATTCGCTTAGCATACTACAAACCGCCGGTTAAAAAACAATCTCAACAACACCCTGTAAGTATCGTTATTTGTGCTCGTAATGAAGCAGAAAATTTAGGAAATAACCTTCCAGGAGTACTGGTGCAGCAGTACGCCTCTACACATGAAGTTATTGTGATAAATGACAATTCTGTAGATGAATCAAAATATTTATTAGAGGCTTTTCAAAAAACGTTTAAACAACTTAATGTTGTTAATATTACACAAGAAGCTAAGTTAATACCGGGTAAAAATTATCCTTTATCAGTAGGTATTAAAACAGCTAAACATGAAATCGTATTGCTTACCGATGCCGATTGTGTACCCCTTAGTGAGCACTGGATAAAAAAAATGCAAGATGTTTATGAGGGAGAAACGGAGATTGTTTTGGGTTATAGTCCGTATAAAAAAAATAAAAGTTTTTTAAATGCTATTATTCGTTTTGAAACGTTTCATACAGCATTACAATATTTATCTTACGCTTTAGCTAAATTGCCGTACATGGGTGTAGGAAGAAATTTGTCCTATAAAAGGGATATTTTTTTTAGGCATAAGGGTTTTTCTTCTATTAATCATATTATGGGGGGAGATGATGGTTTGTTTATTTCTTTAGCCGCCAATAAAAATAATACTTCTATTACAATTGATCCAGATACATTCGTACTATCTGAACCCAAACGTACTTGGAGTAGTTGGATGCAGCAAAAGCGCAGGCACTATGCCGTAGCTCGGTATTATAAGCCTATACATAAATTTTTGTTGATGTTGTACAGTAGCAGTCATTTTTTATTTTATCCATTAGCAATAGTGTCTTTATGTATGAGTCATTGGTCGGTCGTTCTCTTTTTAGTTGCATTTAAGTACACTATTCAAGGTTGGATTTATTGCAGAACTATGAAAAAGCTTCAAGTAATTGATTTGTGGAAATGGTTTATACTACTTGATATGTGGTCATTTTTTTATTATCTTTTATTTACACCTGCGTTATGGAAAAAACCTCGTCGTCAGTGGACATAATTTTTAGTTATTTTTCTGATTTTTCTCAACAACAAATGCAACAACTTGAACAATTACAATTTTTGTACACAGATTGGAACAGTAAAATCAATGTTATTTCTAGAAAAGATATGGATAGTTTATATGAAAAACATGTTTTACACTCGTTAAGTATTGCTGCTGTATTTTATTTTTCTGCTAAGGATACTATTATTGATATAGGTACTGGAGGAGGTTTTCCCGGAATTCCTTTGGCTATATTTTTTCCTGAGGTTCAATTTCATTTGGTAGATAGTATTGCTAAAAAAATAAAAGTGGTTCAGAATATTGTTGATGCGTTACAATTAAAAAATGTAACAAGTGAATGTACAAGGGTAGAAAATATAAAAAATAAAAAATTTGATTATGCAATATCTCGAGCAGTGGCGCCATTGAAGGATTTATGGAAATGGTCGAAACCTTTACTGTACAAAAGAGCGGACATGAAATACCCAAATGGATTAATTTGTTTAAAAGGAGGGGATCTTACAACAGAAATAGCAGAAAGTAATCTGAAGCCGCACTTGATCAACATTAATAGTCTTTTTAAGGAAAATTATTTTAAAGAAAAATATTTACTGCATATAGTAAGGTAAATTTTAAATTAAATAGTATGATTTAACAATGTTAAATTAGAATATCTTCTAATTCTTTAAAACGTTCTTTAGCATTTTTATTCTCCCATAAAATGCTGTACACTGTTTCTACAATAGGTATATCTGCTAGTACTTTTTTATTAATGATGTGGATACATTTACTGGCATTATATCCTTCTGCAATCATATTCATTTCTAATTGGGCAGTTTTAACAGAATGACCCTTTCCAATCATATTACCAAAAGTTCTATTTCGGCTGTAAAGAGAATAGCATGTAACAAGCAAATCCCCCAAATAAACGGAAGCTGCATAATTAGCCGACTTTCGATGTATACTGGTGTTTCTGGATTCATGTACCCCCACTTCAATATGTTGAATGCCTACTTTTCGAAGAAAACTAGCCATTTCATCTGCAGCATTTGCAATCAATACACTAAAAAAATTATCTCCATATTCCAGACCATGTGCTATTCCTGCACCTAATGCATAAATATTTTTCAGTATGGCAGCATATTGTACGCCATAAACATCTGTATTGATAATAGTATTAGAGTACGGTGTTTGAAAATAAGAAGCAATTTTTTTAGTAATTTTCTCATCAATACCAGAAATAGTTAAATAGGAAAGCTTTTCTGTAGCCACTTCTTCTGCATGGCAAGGTCCCATAATGGTGTAATAATCGTTTAGTGGGTGGTTATAATGTTCCTTTAGGTAATCGTTTAATAATGCGTTATGTTCTGGTAGCATGCCCTTAACAGAAGAAACAATTTTTTTCCCTTTTAGTACATGAGGTTGTAATAACTGAAGTGCATCGATTATATATGCTGCAGGAATAGCTATAATAATGATGTCTGCAGATTGAACCAATTGATTGATATCATTGGTGAGTTCCAAACGGGATGTGTTAAAATAAACGGAGCTTAAATAATTGGGGTTATGGTGTCGGTTAATTAAGTGTTGTATGCTTTTTTCATTTCTAAACCACCAGTGTACTGTAATATTATTATCGGTAAGTATTTTAGCTAACGCTGTGGCCCAACTCCCACTGCCTATTATTCCAAATTTCATCTTACATTAATTATTATTTATAAAATGACCTATTTATCTTCCTCTTCAAATAGCTTATCTTTTGCTACTACTTTTACTTTAATGCCGTCTTTCAATTTTTTATTGATCACATTGTATGGGCCTGTAATTACTTCATCTCCTTCCTTTAAGCCATTGGTGATTTCTATAGAATTCATATCCTGAATGGATGTTTTAATAATCACGGACTTTACTGTTTGGTCTTTTTGTAATACAAATACAACCTCATGCATTTCATCAATGTGAGATTCTTTTTCGTTCTCCTTTTTTTGGGTATTTATTTGAGAAGTCTGATCTGTTTTATCAAGCGTTGTAACAGCATTAAGTGGAACAGATAGAACATTGTTATGAGTAGTAGTATAGATATCCACAGAAGCATTCATTCCCGGCCTAAATGGAAATATGTGTTTGGATGAATTAGATATTAGATCTTGATATGAACTAGGTAGTAATCGTATATTAACTAAATAGTTTGTTACTTCGCTAGTAGAAGAGGTAGTAATATTATTATTATTTGCTGCTGTGTTGCTGGATGCGATTTTTGTAACAACACCCAAAAACTTCCTGTTATTATAGGCGTCTATAGATACCCTTGCAGAATCACCCAAATGAACTTTTGTAATATCATTTTCTCCTACTTCAACCCTCACTTCCATAAGATTCATGTCGGCGATACGCATTATTTCTGTTCCTGCCATTTGAGCTGTTCCTACCACCTTTTCACCTTTTTTTACAGATAAAGAAGAAACAATTCCTGTCATAGGTGATATAATAGTTGCCCTTGATAGATCTTTGTTGGCTCTAGATAACATTGCAGTAGCGCTCGAAACTCCGGCTTGCCCACTACGAATAGTTTGTTGAGCCGCATTGTAGTCTGACAAGGCTGTTTTATAGGTGTTGTCGGCTTGTTCGAATTCTACTTTAGAGATAACTCTATCATCTAACAACGTTTTTTGTCTGTCATAATTCGTTTTAGCTTGATCTAGCCTAGCTTTGAATGCTTCCAGCGTAGCTCTGCTATTATCTACGCCGGCTTGAATTTTATTTACTTCTGCAGCGGCTTGTTCACGTTGTGTATTGTAGATGTCTGCATAAATGCGTGCTAGAACTTGTCCTTTTCTAATGCTATCGCCTTCTTGTACATTTAGTTGTGTAACTTCTCCTGAAATATCTGAACTTATTTTTACTTCTATTTCTGGAAATACTTTTCCATTAGCACTTACTATTTCTGTAATATTTTTAGGAACTACTTTTTCACTGGTTACTTTAATTTCATTACTCCTACCAAAAAGGCTCGTTTTTTGGAGCATTAATAAGATTATAATTACACCTATTAAGCTTCCTATAATCCAGATAAGCTTTTTATTCATATGACTTGTTTTAATGATATGTTTTCAATAAAAATTATACTTTAACATCTTGAATTACAGAAGGCAAGGACTTTCTTACGGCATTGGGCAAAAATTTGTTAGCATTTCCTCCATTACGAATAATGTCCCTCACTAATGTTGAAGCAACAGAGGTATATTGAGGTAAACAAGTTAGAAAAATAGTTTCAATACCACTGTCTAGGCTACGGTTCATATCAGCAATAGATTTTTCATATTCAAAATCACTTACATAACGAATACCTC
>CAZXBE010000119.1:0-6591 GCA_964638565.1 uncultured Chitinophagaceae bacterium | reverse complement strand
TCATAATATAAAAAGCCAACCCATAAATTAACTGATTCCAAGAACCTACTAGAGATCCATTTACTTTCCATTGAATCGTTGTGTCAACTATAAAATTTTTTCTAAAATATGGGAATACCCATAAATAATTTTCTATAAAAGTGAATAAGAAAAAAATAACTCCAGTCATCCACATCCATATAAATACAGGCTTGTCTTTGATTTTTTTTATGATAATAAAAAACTGAATAATAAATAATATCCAAGCTAAACTAATTGGTAATGCCCAAATCGGATTGAACTCCCAATATTCTCTACCTCCAAATTGTTGATTAAAATAACTATACACAATTCCTACAATAGCTACACACCATAGTGATAGTTGAATGGCAATAATTTGCTTGGATAGTTTTGAAGCAAATAGGTTTTGTAAGGCAAGATAAATAATTCCAGTCGATGATAATAAAATCCAAAAGACAACAGATGTTACGTGCAAGGGGCGTAACATACTAAAATTAATACTTTTTGCTATATTAGGTGCTATATATATTAATGCTGAAAGCAACCCAAAAACTAATCCTGCAATCAACATTACTAAAGAAAGAATAATAAAATAATTCGGAAAATTATTTCTTACATTTTTAGTGTTCAATTGTTCCATTTTTATTGCTTTTAAAACTTCTAGGATCGGCATTTCCTGTTTTATTAACTTCTTGCAAAAAGCTTATCAGTATTGCTTCTTCGTCAACAGACAGGTTAAATGCAGGCATAATGCCAATCCCATTTTTCAACATAGCTTTAACTATTTTTTCAGCATTCGGCTTTGACATTTCATTAGTCAAATCAGGTCCTAAATAACCACCCAATCCATACAATTGATGACAACTTTGACAATTATATTTTTGCCATACAAGTTTGCTATTTGAAAAGTCTGTTGAGTTATTTGCATTTGATAATGTTGAAGGCTGCAAGTAAATATTTAGGGAGTATAGTATAAAAATAATAACAAGTGCAAAAAAAATATATAGAGACTTCAACTGCATCGACTATAAAAAAGTAAAAAAAATGTGGTACTATAAATTAAAGAAAATGCCCTTCATTTATAGTGCTTTAAAGTCTTAGTGTCAGAAAATATCCAAACTAAATAATGTCCAATAATAGTTTTAGCATTATTGATTCCTCATTAAAAGCACTACATTTCATATTGATTTAATTATGCCAAAAGCGATGCTTCCATAGCTATCGCCTTTGGAAATAAGATATTATTCTCTAGGTGTATGTGCAAATGCAAATCTGCTTCAAATTCTTTTAGCAATGCAAAAGCAACTCTATAAGTTGTACACCCATCATCTGGAGTTGTGTAATGATTACTCAATGTCGCAATTTTTCTAAACCTATCTCCTTCTACATTATGTTCATACATCATCATTTGTATCGGATTTTGTACAGTTCCAAATCCGGGTTTCGCCATATTTTGTTTGGCATTTTTAGATGCAACCATTGTTTTAATAAATGGAAACAAAATTCCCTCTTCTTTTTCCATATGCAAAGCAAGTTCATCAGCAGAAGCATTAAACTCATCTCTAATCTCAGACAATTCAGGATGCCTACTACCGTGAACCTTACATAGTTTTTCAAGAAACTGTCTTAATGATGGTGTTGTTTCCAAAATAAATCTGTGATGTCTTTTTTCTATATAATCAACAAGCAAATCAAGCGGCCAAGATGCAAAATCGGCTAACTGTTTATTGGTATCTTTACTTGCTTCATTCAACTCATTTAAAAGTGTGTCGCTTGATATTTTTTTATGCTCACACACTTCATCAATTGTTCTACCACCCTTACAGCAAAAGTCGATACCATACTTTTGAAACACGGTTGCTGTACGATAATCATTGGCTACAAATGATCCTACTGTTGGATATGCTAATATTTCCATTTTGTTTTTTTTAATGTTAACTGAATATTTTTATTTGCATAACAGTGCTAATACTGCTTGCTCTTTGTTTAATTAATTCTGCCTTTTCCCCCTCAAATAACTCATCAACTGTATGGCTAAACAATTGATTCCAGCGTTGAAAATGTTGCATTTTCATAGGACTTTTTTTATGGATATCCTGGTGTTTTTGCATTGGATTGCCTTCGTAGGTGTTGGTGTAAAAAATATTATTCTCCCAAAAATCATACATCACTGGTAAATGTTTTTCCCACTGCACTTTCACTACATCAGTAAAAAAATAGCCGATAGTATCATCAATCTTTACTTTTTCATAGAAGGTATCAATTAGTAATTTAATATCATCTCTATTTGATATATCACTTTTCATAATTTATTTAGTTTTATAAAATATTGAAATTCTTACAAGTCTTTTTTCTTAAATATTTTTAATGAAATAGCAAACGGTATTATTATCCATAAAAGTAAAACCACAAAAGCAATTACCACTCCTAAAGATGTTCCCAGAAACTCTTTAAATATAGCTCCTGTATAGCCCATCATTGCTGATGAATCAGTATTTAATAAAATTAAAATACGTGCTATATCAATGGGGCTTAAAGCACTAATTCCTATTAACGCTTTTTCTATTGGATAATCTGAAAATTGAAACGTAATAAAAAGAATTAATCCATCAAATAACAAAGCAAAATATAACCAAATCATTATGCTAATACCGATTCCTTTGGCTTTATCTCTTGTAGATACTGCACACAAAAAAGCAATGGCTGTAAAAACTAAAGTAATAATGCAGCCAACTACTAACATCATAATACCAACAATACTTGCATTATATAATAACAGTGGAATTCCAACCCCAATAATAAATGCTAAAAGTAAACTTGTTGACAAGCCAATAAAAAGTCCCAACCATATTTTTTTTCGTTGAATGGGTTGACTTAAAAGCAGTTCAATAAATTCTGCACTATTGTAAATATAAATAGTCGAAAAAAGAATAGATACCAAAGGAACAGTAAGTAAAATAATATTTAACAAAGTTAGCAAGCCCTTTGCACTATTATCTTCCAAGCTAAATACACTCCACGAAAATGCAGCGAGTAGCAATGTATAAAATATGACTATTTTATTTTTAAGAATATCTAACACAATAAATTTTATGATTCTATTCATTGTTGATATTTTTTAATATTACTGCAACCGCTTTCGATATTCTATTTTCTTTTGTTTCTTTTTTTAGTACATCAATGTCTTTATGAAAAACGATGTTTCCTTCTTGCATAAAAATAATTTGTGTAACCAAATCGTCCAGCTCACTTAATATGTGTGATGTAATTAAAATTAATTTGCCCTTTTCTTTCTCTAATATTATTTTCTCTTTTAATATTTCAGAAGCCAATGGATCAAGCCCTGCAGTTGGTTCATCAAGTATTAATACATCAGGGTTAAATAAAAAAGCAATGGTTGCACTTACTTTTTGCATAGTGCCACCACTTAAAGTCCTCATTCGTTTGCTAAACAAAGCTTCAAGCTTGAACTCCTTCAGCAAATAATCGTCAATATCTGTTGGGTGGTTTCTAATACTTTTAATTGTTTCTATAACCTGACCAATAGTCATATTCTCAGGGTATCTTCCTATTTGCGGCATATAGCCAATTTGGCTGCGATAATCAAACTGATTTTTAATGTTTTTTATATTGAAAAGAATGTCCCCTTCATTTGGAACTACCATCCCTAAAACGCTTTTAATTAAACTTGTTTTGCCACATCCATTTGGGCCAATCAATGCAATACATTCTCCTTTTCTGCAAGTAAGGTTAATATTATTTAGTACTTGAAGCCTGCCAAATTTTTTTGATATATTTTTTAGTTCTATCATAGTTTAATAGGATGCATCAACGGTTTTTTATCAATAAAAAAATCAGGGGTTAAACTTGGTATTATTTTTTCGGATTTATCTAGTAGTGAAATAATAAAACTTCGATACAATAGCATAGCAGGTGGATTTTTTTCAACAATAACAGAGAACAAACTCAATGGGTGATATGGAACATCTCCAATATTATTTTTATCTAAATCATACCCTTCATATTTGTCCCAATAGTTTTTATTAAATATATTTAAAACCAAACTGCCATTGGTTCCTACATCAAATGTATTTCCCAAAAAATTGTTATTTTCTATAAGATTATCCATACAGCTTGCCTGTATTTTCATTGCCCAACCATTGTCTTTAAACACATTATTTTTAACCTCAATTCTATTTGTGCCTTCCATAAAAATACCAGATGTATTTTTAAAAAAATGATTACCTAATATGTAGCTGTCAGATATTTCTTTTAACAATAAACCATAAGCTGCATCGCCCCAGTTTTGAGTAAAAGTGTTATCTATCATTATTACATTTTTTGTAAACATTACTGCAACACCAGCACCATTGTTTTTAAATACATTGGTAATATATGAGTCGCTATTTGAAAACATAAAGTGCAACCCGTAGCGAATATTATTGGTAGAAATATTTCGCCAGATAATAGAGTGTGTTACAAACTCAAAATAAATACCGTCTCGATGCCCTTTTATGTTATTGGCAATAATTTGTAAGCTGTCACTTTTCCAACAATGTATTCCATTTCCAATTTGTTGTTCTTCTTTACCAAAGGCAATAATCTTATTCCCTTTTACTATACAATTTGTGCAGTATTGCAAATAAATTCCAAAAAAATTATCGTAGAGTTGGTTATTAAGAATAGAAACATTGCTGCTATTATATATTTTAATTCCCCCTGGGTCGTCTAATGTAGCAAATCCAGAATGTTGAACATAAAAGCCTGTTACAGTTACATTATTTGCTTTTATTGATAATACTTCAAACTTTTTTTCTCCATCTAAAATGGGATAACCAATGCCTTTGAAAAAAATTGATTTTGAAATAGTAATATTACCTTCCTTGTAGGTTGCTTTTTCAACAATAACAGTATCGCCATTATTGCAAACTCCCAAAGCAGATTTTATTTTGGTGTAAGCTTGCTGTTTCCCAACAGTAATTATTCTTGCATTTGCATTATATGCAAAAAGGAAAATACTAACAAAAAACAATAAAATTTTCAAAATTAATTTCGATTAATTTGTTTCCAATTTATTACAGATGTGTTGATTTTTTTGGAATATTCAACAGCCGAATCTTTACTAGCAAATGCAGCAATATTGCCACCCATAGGGCTTTTTATAGATTCAGATTTTAAGAAGTAGCCCTTGTCCGCCTTAAACAACTGTAAATTATTATTAAAGTCTGATACAAGAATAGAACTGTATGTATTAGTGCTATTTTCTTTTATAAAATTTTGCATACACTCTATATCATCAAATTTATATACACGACCTTTTGATGAAATAATTTCACAGCCAAATTTTGCATCAGTAATACTCATTTTACAATTATCACAATTGTCTTTATTAATATTTATTGGTGATGGTTGTTGAGAATTGCAAGATGTAATCAATAAAGCAGTAATGATTAATGGCATTGTTGCATTTATCTTTTTTCTTTTTAAAATATTAAGTTCTTTTAAAACTGCTGTTAATACAAATAAACCTGTTAGTACAATTAACCATCCCCCTATATCTGGAATTGAATATGCTCCAAAATTTAATAATTGTTTAAACCCAATTAATGGTGGTTGATATGCCATTCCAGGAACTATAATTGCAGCATTAGGATTTAGATTGTGTCCATAATTATATTCCCATCTCCAAAAATCAGCCATTGAAATAATACCAAATAAAACAAATGCTGTGAACCAAGTGTATAATATTACTTTTTTATTGATGAATAAAACTAGAACAGCCAGTAAGGCAAAAGCCCCTATGATGTATGGAAGTATAGTAAATTCAATAAAATTTTTAGCGTGTAGGGTTTCCATTCCAATATAATGATTCAAGCCATTGATTATATCAACATTACCCCCCAAATTATTTGTATAAATTAACAATGCTAATCCTTCAGGATATTGTGGTGCATTGAGTTCTATTCTCCAAAGTGGTACAAACAACGAAATAATTAAACATAGTACTGATAAAATTATGAGCACTTTTGATAGTAAAGAAAGTTTGCTACTTTTCATTGTAAAACTTTTTAAAAAGGAGCATATTTATACGCTCCTTTTTTGTGGGGTATAACTATTTTGTTTCAGGAACAACTTTGCCCAAACTAAATGTTAGTGGCACATTACTTCCTGCAGGTGATACACGAACATATCCTTGCATTTCTTGGTGTAATGCACTACAAAAATCTGTACAATACATAGGGAACATTCCAACTCTATCAGGTGTCCATTTTAATGTTTGTGTTTCGCCAGGCATTATTAATAGTTCTGCATTAGCAGCACCTTTAATTCCAAACCCGTGTGGCACGTCCCAATCTTGCTCTAGGTTGGTTACGTGAAAATAAACTTCATCGCCCATTTTTATCCCTTCAATATTATCTGGAGAAAAATGAGAACGAATAGATGTCATATAAACGTGAACTTTATTTCCTTCTCTAACAACCTTGGTTTCATTTTCACCTTTAGCAGCATAATGATGTTTATTATCAGCAATCTTAAATATTTTTAATTGCCCGTTATTTCTAATTAAATCGGCCGGTGCAACCTATACAT
>CAZXBE010000118.1:0-6683 GCA_964638565.1 uncultured Chitinophagaceae bacterium | reverse complement strand
AATTGCGAACGAAAACTCAATACCAGTATGCATTTTGTCGTACTTGCTTTTATTGACCTAATTCTAAAAAGATCTTGAACAGGTTCTTAGACAAACAAATAATATACCTAACAAAAAGGAGATTATGTAATGGTGAAGGTGAATGATTGTACACAGACTACATTTTATTTATATTATTTGTTTGAAAGTACTTTCAATGCTTGAATTGTTGAGCTTCCAAAATTAATCTGTACAAGTTTCAACAAAAACAAAAAAGTATGATTATTTGCAAAAAAATATTGCCATACATCATACATTTGCTACTCTAAAATGTATTTTTAAATGGTCAAAAAAATAATCCTAGTTTTTGCTCTAGTTATTCTCGTATTTGCTTTACAATCAAAAGCACAAAAAAAGCAAGAAGCAAAATTTGAAGTTGCAGCTGATAAATTTGCAGATCTACAACTATTGCGCTATAAAATTCCGGGATTTAAGGAACTCCGTTTACAACAAAAAACACTTGCTTATTACTTATATGAAGCTGCTTTAAGTGGCCGGGATATTATTTATGATCAAAAAAATAAAAATGGAATTTTATTACGTAAAACGTTAGAAAATATTTATAGCACTTATCGTGGTGATAAAAAATCAAAAAACTGGAAAAAGTTTGTGGAGTATTGCGGCCAATTTTGGTTCAGTAATGGAAATCATCATCATTACGGTAATGAAAAATTTATTCCTGCATGCTCATTTGAATATTTTACTACGATTGCTAAAGCTAGTGATATAAAAGGTTTTCCGTTGAATAAAGCGGAAAGTATGGATGATTTTTTGAAACGCATTCAACCTATGATTTTTGATTCAAATTTTGAACCCAAGGCGGTGGATTTGCGTTCAGGTATTGATAATATAGTTGCTTCATCGAATAATTTTTATGAAGGAGTTACGCAAAAAGAAGTAGAGGATTTTTATGCTAAGATGCTTACTGCTGACAATGCTCCAAGTTGGGGTTTAAACAGTAAGGTGGTTAAACAAAATAGACAAATTGTAGAAAAAACCTGGAAAGTAGGAGGTATGTATAGTGCTGCTATTGAGAAAATAGTATACTGGTTAGAAAAAGCCATTACTGTTGCAGAGAATGAAAAGCAAAAAGAGGCTTTAGTTAAATTGGTGAAATTTTATAAGACAGGAAATTTAAAAGATTTTGATGAGTATTGTATTGCTTGGGTTAAGGATGTGGATAGTCGTATCGATTGCGTAAATGGATTTATTGAGGTATATGACGATGCTATCGGCAAAAAAGCGAGTTACGAAAGCGTGGTGAGTATTAGAGATATGGAGGCTACTAAACGCATTGCGGCTATTGCTAAAAATGCGCAATGGTTTGAGGATAATTCACCTTTAATGCCTGAACATAAAAAGAAAACAGTTAAAGGTATTACGGCCAAAGCCATTACAGTGGTTGTAGAATCTGGTAGTGCTGCGCCGTCTACACCAGTGGGAATTAATTTACCCAACGCTGATTGGATTCGTAAAGAGCATGGCAGTAAATCTGTTTCATTGAGTAATATCATTGAGTCTTATAATATATCTAGTGCGCAAAAAGGAGCAGTTAATGAATTTCAGTATGATACAGTAGTAATTAGTAGAATGAAAAAATATGGGGCATTGAGTAGCGATTTACATACGGATATGCATGAATGCATTGGACATGCTTCAGGTCAAATTAATCCCGGTGTTGAAACTACGGACAAAACCCTAAAAAATTATGCTAGTTGCTTAGAAGAAGCTCGTGCTGATTTAGTAGGCTTATATTATATTATGGATCAAAAATTGATAGATATTGGTGTAATGCCTAATATAGATGTTGCTAAAACAGAATATGATAGCTATATTATGAATGGATTGATTACTCAGTTAACTCGTTTAAAGCTCGGGAATAATTTGGAAGAGGCGCATATGCGCAATAGGCAACTAAATGCTATGTGGGTTTATGAGCAAGGTAAAAAAGATAATGTTATTGAATTTGTAAAACGGAATGGTAAAACATATGTACGAGTGAATGACTATAATAAATTGCGTGATTTATTTGGGCAGTTGTTGAGAGAGATTCAACGTATAAAATCAGAAGGAGATTATGAAGCCGGCAAAAATTTGGTAGAAACGTATGGCGTAAAAGTGGATCAAACGTTATTAAAAGAAGTATTAGAGCGTTACAACGCGTTGAACCTAAAGCCATATAAAGGATTTATTCAGCCTCGGTTGGTGCCGGTAATGAATGGTGAAAAAATTATAGATGTAAAAGTAGAATATCCTACTTCCTTCTTTGAACAAATGATGGAATATGGTAAAAAATACTCTTTTTTAGGTGTGAGGAATTAGTAGAATTTTAATAATCCTGAAATTATTAACAGTCACCCATCCCCATCAATTTAGGGAATTGAGTGGCTGTTTTACTTTTGCAATTACGGTTCGTTTTTATGCCGAAGCCTGTATGCATGGAGTACTCAGAGGCTATTTTTTGATGCTAACAAATATTGACTTTTTTTGTATTCTTCCAAGGCTTTCTCCAAACAATCCATGGCTGCATTTATTTCATTCATATTTAACACGTAAGCTAAACGAACTTCATTTTTACCTAACCCTATTGTACTATAAAAGCCACTAGCAGGAGCTATCATAACTGTTTGGTTATTCCAGGAAAAAAACTCTAACAACCATTGACAAAAATGATCTGCATCATCAACAGGTAATTTAGCCATTACATAAAAGGCTCCGCCTGGCTCTGGGCAAAACACCCCAGATATGGAGTTTAATCGCTTTACTAAAACATTTCGTCTTTGAATATATTCTGCTTTAACACTCTCAAAGTAATTTGAAGGCAAATCAATGGCGGCTTCTCCAGCTATTTGAGCAAAGCTTGGCGGACTTAAACGAGCTTGTGCAAATTTAATAGCCGCATCCAATACTATTGCATTTTTAGTAATAAAGGCTCCTAATCTTGCACCACAGGCACTATAGCGTTTCGAAATTGTATCCATCAATATTACAAAATCATCAGCCCCTGACAATTCCATAGCACTAAAATGCTTGCCACTATAACAAAACTCCCTATACGCTTCATCCGAAAATAAAAATAAGTTATACTTTAAACAGATGTCCCTTAAAACCTCCATTTCGGCTCTACTGTATAAATAACCTGTAGGATTATTTGGATTGCAAATAACAATAGCTTTTGTTTTAGCTGTTATTTTTTCTTCAAAAGCACTGATAGGTGGTAAAGCAAACCCATTTTCAATATGAGCTGTTATAGGAACAATGGTTACGCCAGCTTCTATAGCAAACCCATTATAGTTAGCGTAAAAAGGCTCTGGAATGATAATTTCATCTCCTACATCTAAACAAGCCATAAAAGCAAATAAAATAGCTTCGGAACCGCCTACCGTAATAATAATTTGATTATGATTGATATGAATATTTTGTTGTTCATAATAATGAACCAATTTTTTTCTATACCGCTCATTACCCGCACTATGACTATATTCTAATACTTTAAAATTTGTGTTTCGAACTGCATCTAAAATAACAGAAGGCGTTTCAATATCTGGTTGGCCAATATTTAAGTGATAAATTTTAATACCTCTTCTTTTTGCAATTTCTGCATAAGGTACCAATTTCCTAATAGGAGACGGGGGCATTGTTTGGCCTCGATGGCTTATGGATAACATATGAGCAAATATACGAGGCTAAAAATAATTTAATGGAGTTGAAGTATGGGAGGCACTAAAAAAAACAAGGCCAGGTGAGATCACCCGGCCGCTTTGATCATAAACCAAAACAATAATTATAAATGAATTAAAATGACCAATGTAAAGTTATAAGTAATTTTTAACCCCTTCTATTATATACTTTATATAAAAAATAATTATAATACAAATTTACATAAAATATTTGTTATTAAAACACTTATTTTAAAATTTTGAAAAAAAAATGACATAAACCAATAAAAAGTACTTAATAAGTACCTTTTAACTATAGCTGGGGCATATAAATGGTAGATAGTAGTAGAAAAGTGTAAGATGCCCTAAAGTAGTGTGTGAGAAGTTATAATGGTATACATGACGTTAAGTGTACAAAATTTTTAGATAATATGCTCCATTGGCATCTTGTTTTACCCCATATAAGATAGAATAGAATTTCTTTAGAGAGGCTTCTATATATTTAATTGATTAGCATCATTTGATACATGCACTGCTATTGCCATAGTTAATTGTACAGTGTAAGTACAGTTGTGTTAGATATATTGAGATAATTTAGCCATAATTTTTTTATTCAATTGTATAACTGTATATTGGCGCTCAATTTATACGTACCTAGTATTGAGCTATTGATTGATGTTAAAAAAGTATGATATAAAGTTTGAGTGTAATTGTATATAAGTTTTTATTGAGATAAACATTTTTGTTATGTACAATTGTCATTTCAACAACTATTCAACCCTAAACTAAGACAGTTAAACTATTTTTTAATCTATTTAGATATTAATAGAATAAAAATTAGTGTATTAAAAATGTATGAAAATATATACAATATATTTTCTGTATTTATTTTAGAAAGTATTGTTCTAGCATATGTTCTATTGTTAGCAGTGCTAGAGCTTGGTAATAAATTAATTGTATTATGAATAACAACTACTACTTAAAACCCAACTTAGTGTTAGAGCCGCTGTTCGATAAATGGTATGCTTGGTCGCACCTAATATCGCCGGCTACTTCTGCCATGAATATTGTAAACAGGCATTTAAAAATTTTAAACTCTTACATACAAAGCCCGCAAATACATGCGGCAGCGGTTAAAAATCCGCAAATGCGAGGAGGTCCGTTTATTGATTTTAACGGAATACGAGTAGAAGAAGCAAAAACATTGCGAGATGAAACGGCTAAAAAACAGGCACACATGCTGGCTTTTGCAGATGCAGTAGTACAGCTAAATACAATGCTAAAAACCAATGCTAAAGGATACTCTATGGATACATTGTACAGTCAGGTTCCTGAAGTATTAAAGGGATATGTAGAATTAGTATATGATCTTAATAACAACCCTTCCTTCCGTTTCTTCGAGTCATTATTATACAAAAGCAAATACTACGACGAATCATCACAAAGTATAGCCCTTTGGATTACCAATAATGATGAGCGCCCTTTTGTGCTAAGCACGCCTCGGCTAAGCGAACCTAATGTGTTACATATCGATATTCCTTTTAGAGACACTGCCATTGATATGCTGAGCAGAATGAGAAGAATTCCTGGAAGCATAGATGCCGTTGCGGAAGCTTTGAATATTAAAGCCTCAGATAGAAAACTATTCGATACATTCTTTACACAAGAACCTCCCAAACCTTATCCTGCTTATAAAGGAGATAAAATACGGATGCGCTATTTTGGCCATGCTTGCATTTTAGTAGAAACAAAAGAAACGAGTATTTTGGTTGATCCTGTAATCAGCTACCATGGCTACCCTACAGAAGTATCAAGGTATTCTGAATTACATCTGCCTGAAAAAATTGATTATATATTGATTACGCATAATCATCAAGATCATATTTTATTTGAAACCTTATTAGCACTACGACATAAGATAGGCCATATTGTTGTACCACGTAATGGAAATGGTACATTTCAAGATCCTAGTTTAAAATTGATGTTTAACAAAATAGGATTTAACAATGTAATAGAAATTGAAGAATTTGATACGATAACATCTGCAAACTGTCAAATCACTGGTTTGCCATTTATGGGCGAACATTCTGATTTAGATGTACGAACAAAACTTTGCCATCATGTAAAAATTGGACAGTACTCACTGCTATTTGCTGCCGACTCTTGCAATATTGAACCTAAACTATATGAACATGTATCTAAAATAACTGGGTCTATAGATAGTGTTTTTTTAGGAATGGAATGTGATGGTGCGCCATTAACTTGGCTATATGGCCCTTTATTAACAGAGCCTTTACCTAGAGATATGGACAATTCCAGAAGGCTCGCCGGTTCTAACTACGAACGAGCAAAAGCCTTAGTGCAAGCCTTTAATCCTAAAGAGCTATATGTATATGCTATGGGCATGGAACCTTGGCTAGAATTTATAAGTTCTATTAAATACACCAGTGAATCTAGGCCCATTATACATTCTACTCAATTAGTAGAAGAATGTCGTTTAAACAATATTGTGGCGGAACGTTTATTTGGAGAAAAAGAATTGTTTTATGAATACGATAAGCAGCTCGAATTGGCCTAAACATATCAACAAAAAACATGTGTAGTAATTTTGTATGAGTCCAGCTAAAACGCTTTACTCATCTTCGTTTCAAGTTTATGCTGAGTATTTTCTTTATAAGGATGAGTGGAGTAGAATCCGACGCCGAAAGGTACATTGAAGCAGTTATTTTCTTTTCAGTATACTCAAAAAACTATTCATACATCTAGCATTACATGCGCTAAAGCGTAATGCTTCATGATAATATAATATACGCGCTTTAAGCAATATGAAACAAATATCAGCAATACAGGAACCCATTTGGTTAACACAACAACTCCATTCCGAGTCATCCCTATACAATGTAGGCGGATACGCTTTTATACAAGGAGAGCTATCTGAAAAAGTATTGATAAAAGCTATTAAACAAGTATTAGAAAATACAGATG
>CAZXBE010000117.1:0-6801 GCA_964638565.1 uncultured Chitinophagaceae bacterium | reverse complement strand
TCATAAAAACCTTATCTGTAAAGAGGTATACACTTTTTTACCAACTATTTTCTACTACATTGTCTTAAATAGTCATCTCTTAAAAAGTCTGAAATACTTATCCTGAAATCAGCAAAAGCTTTATCTCAAAGTGTTCTCTACCTAAAGTCGAGATGACAAAAACATTTATAATTTGTTATATCTATCTATTATTGAACACGCTCGTGCAATTAATCAATTATCATCCTTAACAAACCGAACCGAGCAACCGAACAACCGAACAACTTATCAACATTGTTTACCTCATTAATCAACGCACTAGCCTTATCCAACCGCTGGAATATGATAGCATTATTAGAGCCATTCACAACAGACCAAAAGTTGGCGTAGATACCAGGAAAGTTGAAAGAACCACCTGTTTCACAGTAACCAGTGGGCAAAGCTGAAAAGCCATATTGATCTCTATTGGGCTTAGTACTGTCTGCATCACCTTCCCAGTAGCGTTTTGATTTTAGTTTATGCCCAGCAGAATTGCCCAAAGCGTTTTTTAGTTTAGTAAAATCATCCTCAGTAGCTACACGCCAACCAGCAGGGGCGAAACCCCGAGCATCTTTTATAGCACACCAATTATACAAATTACCATAGGGGATTTGGTCATCTGTAATATTGGTATTGGAACACCAAGCCCCTGTATCGGAAGTTTTAGCAGCTATTTTTTTATTTGTTGAATCTTTCCATTCTGCACTTATTTGGGCTTTTCTTATAGGATCTCCATTACGAAAATGAGTGTTTCGTGCATTTTCTACAGTCCATGTGCCAGCGCCAGGTATAGTAATGGTATGGTATGTAAAGCCATCGTAGAGGAGGGTATTGCTTGGTAGCGTTGGTCCCGTGCTGTTCTTTTTGCAACTGCAAAAAATCATAAGAGTGGCTGCTGCTATAAGGCTTAAGAAAAAAAATGTTTTTGTGGCATAACAAAGTGGTTGGTTTTTTATGTAAAAAAAATAATTACAAATCTATGGACAAATATAAGTACGCTTTCGTTGCATAGTTAAGATTTATGTAAGGGTGTGAATAGTTATACTAAACTACTATTACATTTTTTATGTTGATGGATAGGCTAAAGCCGATGGGAATTGAAGTAGAAATCATAAAAAAAGAAACCTTCAAACTTATGGCAAAAACAGTACACAATCATGAACAAAAGATTGTTCAACACAAAGGCAATAATCGCAGCCATCCTTTTAAACTAAGCGTAGAAGATCAAATATGAATGAACTTAATGTATTACAGAGAATACATACTAACAGTCAAGTGCCTATAAAGAGCAGTAAACTAAATCCTTTAAACTACAAAGAAAAAAAGAGCGCCCTGAAATTATCCAAAATAAGGGTTAAAGTAGAACATTTAATCGGTAAAATTAAAATCTTTAAACTAATAGCAGAACGCTATAGAAATAGAAAAAAAACATGTCCTTAGAGTGAAATTGATCTCTAGAATCTATACCCTTGAACGAAATTGACTTGCGCTAGAAATCTAATACTGGCAGCAGCAGCTTTTAATTTTAAACGAGTCATGAACCGCTGGAAGAAAGAGGCAAATTATCCTTGACAACTTACATCTAATTTTAGTAAATATTTATTGGCAGTTTTATATCCCAAAAAACGTAAAACCAGTTTTTGAGGGGGTGATTAATTAGCAACCCTTATGTATATATAAAATAAAATCAAAGCGTTAATACAGTCACAATTTTGGGATACATTTTTACTTCCCTATAATTATTCTTTAATTTGCACAAATTAAAATGAACTATGCTAACGGTATAGTTCATTAGCGGCTCTTTATTCACATTAGATTATTAAAATATAAAATTGCACAAATGAAACAAGTTTCTTTAGTATTAAATGTTATTCTGTTTATTTTGATAGGCATTTTGTACTACGTACATTTTTTTCCGAATAAGACTAAATCAACAGAGGTTCCTATTAAACATATTGAAAATGGTAGCAATAATTTTAAAATAGCCTACTTTGAAATGGATTCATTAGAATCGCAGTATGGCTATATCAAAGAAATACGTAATGAGCTAAAAAATAAACAAATAGATATGAATGCTGAATTAGGTAAACTTCGTAAAAACTACCAAGCTCGAATGGCTCAATTACAAGAAAAAGCTAGCACTATGTCGCAGGCTGAGGGAGAAGCTGCACAAAGAGAGGCATATCAAATGCAACAAAATTTAGCAGAAAAAGAGCAAAACCTGAATCAAATTTTTCAACAAGATTCATATCAAAAAATGCAAAACATCAATAAACAAATAGAAGATTTCTTGAAAGAGTATAATAAGACGAAAGGTTATAGCTATATTATTAC
Organism: uncultured Chitinophagaceae bacterium; assembly: GCA_964638565.1. Taxonomy (GTDB): domain Bacteria; phylum Bacteroidota; class Bacteroidia; order Chitinophagales; family Chitinophagaceae; genus CAYVXB01. The sequence goes on along the minus strand of CAZXBE010000117.1, from coordinate 4,449 downwards.
ACATCAACCAGGATTCATTTACTACAGGAACCCATCATATAATATTACTCAAGATTTGATAAATGGGCTTAATGCTCAGTACACACCCAAAGAAAAAAAATAAATACTAATTGATTATCCCAACTATCACATTATGATCAGTGCATTATGTAACAGTATTTTTAATGAAAGTATTTGTCAATACCATATTACTAATCATGTTGATGCGCTTTTACAAAACCCTTATGCAATAAACACATTAGAGTATCTCCTCTATAAAAAAAACTGGATTGATACGATTCAATGGCATTTGGAAGATCTTATAAGAGATCCAAATATTAACGTTGATTTGGCATTAAAAATTAAAAGAAGAATCGATACCTCTAATCAAGAACGAACAGATATTGTAGAGTATATTGATGTTTATTTTCTTGAAAAATATAAAAATATATCCTTTGATTTAAATGCTACCATGAATACAGAAAGCCCTGCTTGGGCCATTGACCGATTATCCATTTTAGCATTAAAAATTTATCATATGCAAGAAGAAACCAATAGAAAAGATGCTACACAAAGCCACTTGGATGCTTGCAAAAAAAAATTGGACGTTTTACTAGAGCAAAAAAAAGATCTTTCAATAGCTATAGATGTATTATTAAAAGAGATAGAAGGAGGAAAAAAATACATGAAAATGTATAAACAAATGAAGATGTATAACGACCCAACACTCAATCCTATTCTGTACGCTAAGCATAAGTAACGTGATTAGCAGTCAAAATAAAAAACACATACTGGTCATTCGATTTTCTGCCATGGGCGATGTGGCTATGGCAGTACCTGTATTAAAACAATTACTAGCACAACATCCGGACGTACACATAACTTTTCTATCTCAACAAAAATTCGAACCAATTTTTGCCCATATCGAACGCCTGCAATTTTATAGCGCAGATATATACGGAAAACATAAAGGCTTTTTTGGATTATATCGCTTATGTAAAACATTAAGAAGGTTGCATAACTTTGATTATATCGCAGATTTACATCATGTATTGCGATCAAAAATTATACGAAATTTCTTCAAATTATCAGGCTACACCGTTCGCTATATTGATAAAGGAAGAGCTGCTAAAAAAGCCTTAACACAAAAAGAAAATAAGCAACTTATTCCACTCCAAAGCACCTTTGAGCGCTATGCTGATATATTTAGATCATTAGGGTTTGCAGTACAATTAACAAAAAATATACAGCGAACAAAGTTACCTTTAAAAAATATTGTACAACATGTTGCATTTCCTTTTCCTCCTCAAAAGGAAGATAAGAAAGAGCTTATAATTGCCATTGCCCCCTTTGCACAATACAAAGAAAAAACATACCCTATCGAAAAAATGAAAGAACTGCTAAAAATAGTAACATCAAAAGGGTATCATATTTTATTATTTGGTGGGAGAGAAGAAATACAAATATTACAAGCATGGGAAAAAGAATACAACTATACTACCTGTGTAGCAGGAAAATTTACTTTAGAAGATGAGTTAGCATTAATAAGTAATGTAGATGTAATGATTAGTATGGATTCTGCAAACATGCATCTGGCTTCCTTATACGGCGTACCCGTAATTTCTATTTGGGGTGCAACACATCCCTATGCTGGGTTTTATGGTTATGGACAAAATATACATAATGCTATACAAGCAGATATTTATTGTAGACCTTGTTCCGTATTTGGCAACAAGCCTTGCTACCGGGGAAATTGGGCTTGTATGTATGCGATTACACCAGCAATGATTGTGGAGAAAGCGATAAGTGTAGTAATGGGTTAGCCACTCAACACATGTTATTATTTATGATCATAAATAATTTGGCTATGCAACGTAATGGCATTTACCTTTATAAAACCTTATAACTAGTAACTCTTCAAAAATTCAAAGTTTGTCATTCTGAGATACAAAGGAATCTATAACACACTGTTATTGTAAAATACCAAATACCTTGACATGATAGCTATATTTTTTTTAAGAGCTTTATTTACTTACTGTTTTTGCTGTTTAGATGATAAACCTAAGTTTAAATGCTAAACGGGAACAGATTGTCGATCCTTGAGTTCTCCACTTTAGATCTTTTAAGTATTGAATTATATTCATTCAAATTACTGTCAGCTCTGTTAATTTTATTTTTACTAAGAATTCATATTTATTGCAGTTATTGGTACTATAACCGATAAGAATTTAATGATGCATGAGAAAAGAAATCCCTGACAACAAATTCGTTTCAAAAAAATGTAATAAATAAGGTGGAGTATTTTCTACTTCCATCAAAACCCTGATCAGCCAATATTTTTACCAATCGGGGAAAAATACCTTTTATTTTTTGAAGTAAGGCTATAGCTCCTCTACGCTCTCCTTCATTGGCTGTTGTAATGTAAAGCCCCAAAATTAGACCCAAGGTATCGGTAAGGATAAATCGTTTTCGACCCTGTACTTTCTTGTTGCCGTCTATACCTTTATCTTTTGTCATAGAGCTGCTTTTTACACTTTGTGAATCTATGAGTCCCAAACTGGGGGAGCTATTTCTGCATTGATCTACACGTACTTGCCTAACTAAGCTGTCGTGTATCGTTTTATCTATGCCTGCTTTACTCCAGGTTCTAAAGTAATAGTACACTAATTCCCAATCAGGAAAATCGTTGGGCAACATCCGCCACTGAATGCCTGTTTTAGTAACATATAATATGGCGTTAATAATACTACGCAAGCCATATTTGCGTTTGCGATTAACTATTTTGGCGCCCAATCTTTTTTTAATAACTTCACATTCTGAATCGGTGATGTTGGTAAGGTACATATTGATTATTGTTTTTATACCCTAATCTACTAACCGATTCTTTTATATCTTTACATTTTTAAACAACCTCTAAAATAATGTTTTCTATAACACACCTATAATGTAGGTCAGAACAAAGGTAGATAAAAGCTAAAAGCCACATAGGATAAGTTTTGTAGCAGATTAGGAGCATACAAAGCAGGATTTTGGCTCAATAAAAAACATCAAACGTATTCTAGGAAAAAAATCAAACACTATAAAAAAAGAAGCCTTTAAATGTCTAGTTTCAAAACCTATTATGAGAAATGGATTGCATAATTTCTATGTAGAGATTTAAGTGCTGTTAAAAAAGAACAACTAGCTATGGTAAAAAAGCGAAAATTTGCCATAAAACATAGCAATTTTGCCCTTTTTTTTTGACAAACGTACTATTCATAATAGAAAAATGCTTATTTACATAAATAATATAAACAGTATTTATCTTTGCCACTTATGCAAAAAGATGTTGTAGTTAGTGGTTTACGTCCTACCGGATTTTTACATCTTGGAAATTATTTTGGTGCGCTGCAAAATTATGTGCGCATGCAAGAAACATATCATTGCTTTTTCTTTATAGCTGATTGGCACGCTCTAACAACACATACCAATGGAAAAATTATAAACGAAAGTGTACAAAAAGTAATAGCTGAAAATATTGCTTGCGGGCTTGATCCGCAAAAAGTAACGCTATACGTACAAAGTGATATACCAGAAATTGCAGAGCTATACTTGTTCTTAAACATGCTCGCTTACAAAGGCGAACTGGAAAAAACAACATCTTTTAAAGATAAAGCACGGCAACAGCCGCAAAATATTAATGCGGGATTATTAACCTATCCTGTTTTAATGGCTTCAGATGTTTTAATACATAAAGCCCAAAAGGTTCCTGTAGGTAAAGACCAGGAGCAACATTTAGAAATGGCACGAAATTTTGCACAACGTTTTAATCATAGGTATGGAGAATGTTTCCCGGAACCACAAGCTTTTAATTTTGGGAATAAGTTGATAAAAATTTTATCACTCGATGGAAATGGGAAAATGAGTAAAAGTGAGCATGAGCTAGCAACGCTCTACTTATCGGATAGCGATGAAATAATTCGAAAAAAAATTATGAAAGCAAAAACAGATGCTGGACCTACTATACCCAATACACCCAAGGCTGATTATATTGAAAATTTATTTACACTAATGAAATTAGTTAGTAAGGATGATGTTGTAAGTCATTTTGAAAATAGCTACAATAACTGCGTTATCCGTTATGGCGATATGAAAAAGCAACTGGCAGAAGATATGGTACAATTCATTGCTCCCATTAGAACGAAAGCAGAAGCAATACAGAAAGATGACATTTATATTTCTGGTATCCGGAAACAGGGCGCAGAAAAAGCCAGAATAAACGCAGAAAAAACAATCAAAGAAGTAAGAGAAAAAATGATGGGGTCTTAAAAAAAAGACCCATCATACAAATCGACATATGTTAGTACTAATTTGAGTTAGTAGTAGTAGCTCCAAACTTTTCAACAAGTAAATTATCCATTTGATCTGCCCAACTAGCCGTATCATTAATGAGCGTATAAAATTCATTATAATCCATACCTTCTATATCTC
>CAZXBE010000116.1:0-6813 GCA_964638565.1 uncultured Chitinophagaceae bacterium | reverse complement strand
CCATGAATGATAATTATAAAAGTGTAGTAGTGAATGAATAAAAATCAAAGCTAATTATTTAATAGCAATATGTAGATGTAGAAAAATAACCTGATGAAGTTGATTAATTTAAGCCGATTTATAATCAGTCATTATTGTATTTTGTTGCCTTTGTTTTATTAATGTATTTACCCGATACACCATATACACACATATAATTGTTAACCCCACTATTACATAACCCAACGTATCATAATGTTGTAGTGGACTAAATTTATCTTTTTGTACTACAATCATACCACCAACAGCTGCAGCTAAGCCTCCTGCAATTTGTTGTAAGGATGCGTTTATACTCATAAAAGCGCCTCGATCTTGCATTTGAGGTAGAGAAGAAGTTAAAGCCATAGCAGGAATCATTCTACTCATAATACCCATCATAAAAAATATATTCATGGTTAATATTATCCAAAACGGAACAGGGGTAAGATTGGTGTAGATTATTACTATAACCATCATCCAAACTGAAGCAATTACAAAAAGTTTAAACTTATCTATTCTATCACTAAACCTACCAATAAGCGGCATCACGATAAGAGCGCTAACTCCAGACACCATAAATAATGTAGGTAATTGCTCTTGAGTAACTTTTAAATTATTGATAGAGAAAGCGCTTCCCCAAGGCATCATCATAAATCCACCGAGCGAAAGAAAAGCAGTAGCTAAAAATCCAATTCTGTAGTGCCGGTTTGAAATGGTATGTAATAAATGTGCAAACACATTGCGATCTGTTTTTATTTCCAGATGTTTTGTGATGGGTTGCATTTTAATCATAACCATTATCCACACAATAGCAGCTAACCCTACAATCATTAAAAATGGTGATTGCCAACCCCATACATTAGCTAAGTATAAACTAATGGGGATACCTAATACTTGGCTTGCCCCAAAACCCATTTGCATAAATCCCATTACACGACCTCGTTTTTCTATAGGGAATAAATCGGCAACAATAGCCATAGATATAGAACCAATAACACCGCCAAATAATCCTGTAACAATACGAGCAGCTAACAACATGTTGTACGAATGAGATAAACCGCAGAATAAAGTACCTACAATAAAACCGATATAAAAAAAGAGTAATAATTTTTTTCTGTCAAATTTATCTGCAAAACCAGCGGTAAGTAACCCGGCAATACCGGCACTAAACGCATAGCCAGATACCGCAAAACCAAATTGTTTGGTGTTAAGATGCATGTTTTTCATCAGCATATCTCCTAAAGGTGACATAACCATAAAATCGAGCACTACTGTAAATTGGGTAAGTGCTAGTAAAACGATTACAAAAACTTGATACGATGAAAATTTATTTTTAATGCTATTATTTTCTGCTGTCATTTAATATGTTTGTTTTATAGTGAATCTATCTTCAAAGAGGAATTTGTAAAGATATTATTTTAAGAATGAACGAATGAATGTTTGAAAAAACTAAAGTAAAATTTATACTTAGCACAAGCGGATATATTTCAAGTTGATCGTAAAAGCCACGTTAAAAAGGATGTTGAGGATTTAAAAAACATTCTCGCAGATTATTGCGGTATATAAAAGATCCTGATTTTGCAAAACGCCTTAAAAATGACCCAGATCTATTGCAAGCATTTATGGAAGACAACCCCGGTTTGTTTGGTTAATTTTTTTAAGTGCTACACATTGGTTAGCGAGCGCACTAACGTATAACTATTTTTTATGCTATTCTTTTGATGTCGGCACCTAGTTGTTGTAATCGTTCATCAATATATTGGTAGCCTCTGTCTATTTGTTCAATATTTTGAATAGTGCTTTTGCCTGCTGCACTTAATGCGGCAATAAGTAAAGCTACACCCGCTCTAATGTCTGGGCTGCTCATGGTAATACCATGTAGTTGCTGTTCTCTTGCTAAGCCTATAACAGCAGCTCGGTGTGGATCGCACAAAATAATTTGAGCGCCCATGTCAATAAGTTTGTCTACAAAAAATAACCTGCTTTCAAACATTTTTTGATGTATAAGAACGCTTCCCTTGGCTTGGATAGCTACTACTAGTATAATGCTTAATAAATCAGGCGTAAATCCTGGCCATGGGTGATCATAAATGGTGGGTATGGAGCCGTCTAAAGAAGTTTGTATTTCATATATGTCTTGTTCTGGAATAATAATATCATCTTCTTTGTATTGTATTTGTATGCCTAATTGTTGAAATTTGCTTGGGATTATTCCAAGATGCTCAATGGCTGCGTTTTTTATGGTAATATGGCTTTGCGTCATGGCAGCTAAACCAATAAAGGATCCTATTTCAATAATATCTGGTAATATTTGATGGTTGGTTCCATGTAAGGTTTCTACTCCCTGAATGGTTAGTAGGTTGGAACCAATGCCTTTTATATGAGCTCCCATTTTAGTAAGCATATGGCAAAGCTGTTGAATATAGGGTTCACAAGCAGCATTGTAAATGGTTGTCATTCCTTTTGCTAAGACAGCAGCCATTATAATGTTTGCTGTTCCCGTTACAGAGGGTTCATCTAACATTATGTAATTACCTTTGAGCTCTTTGGCTTCTAAGTAAAAAGAATGGGTATTGGTATCGTAATTAAACTGAGCACCTAGTTTCTCCAATCCTATAATATGTGTATCTATACGTCGTCGGCCAATTTTATCTCCACCAGGCTTAGGAATATATACTTTTTTAAATCTTGCCAACATGGGTCCTGCAAACATTATGGAACCACGTAAGCGACTGCTTTTTTGTTTAAATTTGGTTGAGGTTAAATAATCTAGCTGTATAGAATTGGCTTGAAAGGTGTAGGTGTTTGTATGAATGCGTTCTATTTGAACACCCATTTCTGCTAGTAATTCTATGCTTAGGTTTACATCTACAATAGTAGGGATGTTTGATATTGTAACCTTTTCGTCGATAAGTAATACAGCTGCACTTGTAGCGCTTCGTTTTTAGCACCTTGTGGTTTAATTTCTCCGAATAATTTTTTCCCTCCGTTAACTTCAAATGAGGCCACTTAACTTTTTTTATTGATGAGCTATAAAAAATTTATTTTCTCCACTTGTTTTTGTTATTCCCATTGTTATTATTATTCTTGTTTCGATTTTTATTGTTGGGGTTTTGTTTGGGATGTTGATTGTGTCGGTTGCCCTTATAATCATTGATGTTTTTTGTACGGTATGTTAAAGGCATATTAGCAAGATCGAGTTGGTTGTTGGTTATGGATGTTAGTTCATTTCTTATAGCATCATCACTAACATTTTCTTTGTGCCAGTTGTTATATGTTAGCTTCATATAATAAGCAATGGCTTGGGCAAAACCTTCTTTTTTTGCCGTTTCTTTTTCTTCTAATGCTTTGCTAATAATTAATTCTAAATTTTTTCCTAAGTGAGCATAACGAGGGTGTCGTTTAGGATACTGCAATTTAACAGTCTTCCCTTTTAAGCTTTCTCTAGTAGGAATAGGATAAGGACTTTCCACCTCTAATTTAAAATCGGAAATAAGAAACAAATGATCCCATAGTTTATGTCTAAAATCTTCTATGTTTTTTAGATGCGGGTTTAAAACGCCCATTAGCTCAATGGCTGTTTGAGCATGGTATTGTCGAACGGCTGGGTCTTCTATTGTTAACAAATATTCTATCATTTTTTGAATATGTCTGCCATATTCACGCATAATTAAATGATTGCGGGTAGTATTGTATTCCATATATGAATGATGAAAAACCGTATCTATAAAATATTTTTATTGAATGTAAGGTTTATTTATGCCCCAAAAGTAAGTAAAATTAAGTGTACATTGTTATTTATGAAATGTAATTCATTAATTTACACCCTACATATATATGCATATGACACATTCTTCCACTATTAATATTGAAGTACAATTAGATGAACAAAAGCTTCCTTCCAATATAGTATGGAAAGCGTTAGGGAGTAGTAGAGATAAACCACAACAAGCAAAAGCTATGTTATTGGGGTTTTGGGATACTACAGAACAAAGCGCTTTGCGTATTGATTTATGGACAAAGGATATGATGGTAAATGAAATGGCCGATTTCTTTTTTCAAACATTAATGAGCATGGCTGATACGTATGAGAGAGCCACACAACAAAAAGAATTGGTATATGCTATTAAAGAGTTTGCAAAAGATTTTTATAAAAAAAGTAGAGAAGTGTAGACGTAAAGGCCGTTGTTCTACGAAATAAAAAAGAGGTTGTCTCAAAAGTAGGCAGCCTTTTTCATTTCAAAAAAAGTATGTTGTTGAATCGATACAATAGATAGAATCAGTGCCTTGGCCTTATGGCGAAAGGACAAGTATTCCAACCCGTATTTAAAGCATACCATCAGTGACAAGCTATGCTACTGCCGACGAGTTTAGAAGAACTCATAACCGTAAATCATCCCGTTAGAGTAGTAGATGAAGTGCTCGGAAAAATAAACATTCAACCTCTAATACGCCAGTACAAAACAGGAGGCAGCAGCAGCTATCACCCTAGCATCGTATTAAACGTGTTGGTATATGCATAATACATCAACAACATTTACAACAGTCGCAAAATAGAAGAGGCCTTAAAAAAAGAAACCTATAATACAAAATGGCATTTATTTTAGACCAAAATAAAACTTTAAATTTATGATAGAAATATACCTTAAGAATAAATAAATGGCCTAATTCATAAATCACTTTTGTATTGTACATCCATTACAAAAAATAAATCTTCAACATCAAAAAATAACAGGTATAAAAAACCGCCTCTTTTATTTTTGAGAAGGCTTCTTTGTATATAGTTAATAAAGCTAATGTTTATGTATTGTAAATTTTCTACCTATTTGATCAGTATTTTTTAACTGTGGTAGCATGTACTGCGGCAGCAATTTCTGTAATCAATAATGGATCTTTTTCGATAGCATTTCCTATAACAATAATATCTGCCCCTGCCTTGCAATTAGACTGCGCTTTTTCTGGATTTTTAATGCCTCCACCAATAACGAGTGGACATTGAATATTTTGTGCCACTTGTTCAATCATATACTCACTAATACAAAGCTTGGCACCACTTCCGGCATCCATATAAATTACTTGCTTCCCTAACATTTCTCCAGCCATAGCCGTACACATAGCAATATCTGCCTTGTCTGTTGGTATGGGAAATGTATTGGACATATATGAAACCGTTGTAGGAGCTCCACCATCAACAACTAAATACCCGGTGGGAATAACCTCTAAACCACTTTTTTTTATAAGAGGTGCGGATATTACATGCTGACCAATTAATAACTCTGGATTACGCCCAGATAAAAGCGATAAATACAGTAGCGCATCTGCATAAGGACTTATTTGATTAACATTACCAGGAAATAGCAATACCGGAATAGTACAATGTTTTTTTAATTGCTGAATGCATTGATCAAGATGATTCGAAATGACCAAGCTTCCACCTATAAAAAAATAATCCACTTTTGCATCCGTTGCCAAACGTACCAATTGATCTAGTTTTTGAGTATTAATTTTATCCGGATCAATTAATACTGCAAAAGACTTCTGACCATTTAGTTTACAAATTTTAATTTGCTGCTGTATAGTATGTTTCATAATCTTTTATAACAAATACGTTCAACTTTTTGTATTAAAAAGTTTAATATTTTTTTATATGTCTAAGCTAGTATTAAGTTTATGCATTAATCAACATTGTACTGTATAAAAAAATACCTAGGCGGCTAAAGCATTCGCATCGTTTTCCACAACCTGTTAATATTTACACATTCATTTTCTAACAAAGAAAAAATATTTTCGCCTTCCACGTTTCTAACAACCTAGATTCATTAAACATATAAAATATTATGCAATATAAGAAACAAGCCTTAAAGGGCTTACAGTTCAGTCGTCGCTTTACCAAAGAGGATGTACATGTTTTTGATCAATTTAAATATGATTATCGCACATCTGTTATACGTAACCCTAGTGGTGAGGTTATATTTGAGATGACCAACGTAGAAGTACCCGCTCAATGGAGTCAAATTGCTACTGATATTTTAGCCCAAAAGTATTTTCGTAAAGCTGGTGTTCCTCAGCCAGATGGCTCTCTTGGCCGTGAAATCAGTGCCAAACAAGTAGCACACCGTATGGCTAACTGCTGGAAGGTGTGGGGAGAAAGGCATAACTACTTTGCATCTCAAAAAGATGCTCAAATTTTTTATGAAGAGTTGGTATATAGCATTTTAAACCAAGGCTGTGTACCCAATTCACCACAATGGTTTAATACGGGTTTATACGAGAGTTATGGTATAAAAGGTAAACCCCAAGGGCATTACTATGTTGATTCAACAGATGGGCAACTCAAAAAATCCACATCTGCATACGAACGCCCACAGCCCCATGCATGCTTCATTTTAAGTATTGGTGACGATTTAGTAAATGAGGGTGGTATTATGGATTTATGGATTCGAGAAGCGCGTATTTTTAAATATGGCTCTGGTGTAGGCAGTAATTTTTCTGATATTCGAGGGGAAGGAGAAAAACTTAGTGGGGGAGGTACCTCAAGCGGATTGATGAGCTTTTTAAAAATTGGAGATCGAGCAGCAGGTGCTATTAAAAGCGGAGGCACTACACGCCGTGCAGCCAAAATGGTATGTTTAGATGCCGACCACCCAGAAATAATGGAATTTATTAATTGGAAAGTAGAAGAAGAAAAAAAAGTTGCTGCATTAATAACTGCAGGCTACCCATCTGACTATGAAGGCGAAGCATACAAAACAGTAAGCGGTCAAAATTCCAACAACTCTATTCGCATTCCAAACG
>CAZXBE010000115.1:0-6840 GCA_964638565.1 uncultured Chitinophagaceae bacterium | reverse complement strand
TCCAATTTCGTGTACAAGTGTTCTGCCTCTATTGTATTCGGGAATCTCGTATGGTTTATTTATGCCAAACACTTGATAGTTGAGTACTACTCCATGTAAGTATGCTGGTCTAGGGTCAAAAGGGAAAATGCCAAATCCTAGAGAATTATCTGTAAACGATACCACCCATATATTGTAGTATTTTGTAGGATCCCAGGTATCACTTCCTCCTAGTAGGCTATTTTTAACATCATCAAATGTGTTAAAATTATACGTTTTACTACTAAGCACCCGAACAATACCATTGGTGGGTTCTAAATTTGGATTTGTTGCCGCAAGTTTAAATACCAGCTTTGTTTTTGCAAATGAAGGCTTAAATGCTGCTGGAATGCGATTGGAATCGGCATTTAAGCCTTGAAAGCTTAGCGTTAAAGAATCAATTTGCTCTTTAATAATGGCATCTGTAATTTTTAGTTGATTTTCATCATCCAGCACTACATGCACCACAACAGGAATGGTGCCTTCTAACGCCTGGTTTCTTGCACCCATTGATTCTAAAGATGCTTCAGTTATACGGCGTTGATTTTTATCAAAGTCTATTTTAATAGCTGGGGTATTTTTAAAGAGTTGCTCATACATTTCATCTGTGTTGCAACGATGTAGTTGTGCGTAAGAAGCTACAGTAGCAATACTACCTATAAGAACGAGTGTGATTAATTTATGTAGCACGATTATAAGTTTAGTTATTGAACGTACAGATTATTTTTTGATACGGTAAAATAATTATAGAATAGTTGCTTCATAATAGAAATTGTTTATAAAATAAATGACTAAAACGAATAAGCACAAAAGTAGAAATAAAAAATGAGTATGGTTAATACTTCAATGTCTTTGAAAATTCTTTACCTTTCGCCCTTAAAACCAAACTAATTGCTATGGAACGCTTTCAAGGCTTGATTGGTATTGTTGTTATATTGGGCATTGCTTACGCCTGCTCTAATAATAAAAAACAGATTAATTATAGATTAGTGTTTAGCGGCTTGCTTTTACAGATTATAATTGCGTTATTAGTGTTGAAGGTATCCTTCATAACAGATTTTTTTAAATGGATAGGTTGCCAAATTGGTCATATAGAACAGTTTGCTAAGCAAGGAGCTTCATTTGTTTATGGTGATATTATGTTGGACGCACATAATGGATCACAGTTGCCTTATGGTGCAAAAGGAATGTTTATTTTTGGGTTCAGTGTTACAGCTACTATAATTTTAGTATGTGCATTGGTAGCTATTTTTTATCATTTTGGTATTATGCAGTGGATTGTTTCCATTATTGCAAAAGCCATGAACTGGATAATGCGAGTGAGTGGTGCCGAAGCTTTGAGTAATGTTGCTAGCGCTTTTGTGGGACAAGTTGAAGCACAGGTAATGATAAGACCTTATTTAGCCGGAATGACTATGAGTGAGTTATTGGCTAGCATGAGTGGAAGTTTGGCTTGTATAGCAGGTGGAATATTAATTGTGTATGTGAATTTTGGCGCCAGTGCAGAATATTTGTTAACCGCAAGTTTAATGGCAGCTCCAGGTGCATTGGTTATTTCCAAAATTGTTTGGCCAGAAACACAAGAGAGTCAAACCATGGGTAAGGTGAAATTAGAAGTTAAAACACCCTATCGAAATGTAGTTGATGCTATTTCGCACGGTGCTGGCGACGGCTTTAAAATAGCCATGAATGTAATTGCAATGATTATCGGTTTTGTTGCACTTATTGCATTGATTGATTTTTTATTGGAAAAATTTGGAATACTCTTACATCTTGATTTTCCATTAACGTTAGATTGGCTTTTTGGTAAATTATTTTATCCCATGGCTTGGGTAATGGGCGTTCCTTCTAGCGATGTAAGTAGTGTAGCCACATTAATGGGAAAAAAACTAAGTATTAATGAATTTGTTGCTTTTTATGATCTTACTCATGGTATTAAAGAACATTTAACACCCAAAGGGTTAATGATTGTAAGTTTTGCCATTTGTGGATTTGCTAATTTTAGTAGTGTGGGTATGCAGATTGGAGGTATTGGCGCATTGGCGCCGGAACGTAGAGGAGACCTTGCTCGTTTAGGTATGAAGGCCTTACTTTGTGGTACACTAGCATCTTATTTATCTGCTACATTAGCGGGGATATTGATGGGGTAATTTTTACTCAACCTATTCCGTGAGTATATAAAATCAATAAGCCCCGATATTTTATTGGGGCTTATTTGTGCAAAATGTTCAGTGTGTTAAAGGTGTGCTTGAATCTTTTTTTCTAGCACTGATTTGGGTACAGCACCAATTTGCTTGTCTACTACTTGTCCATTTTTAATAAATAAGATAGCAGGAATACTGGTTATACCAAACTGTGTACTGACGTTAGGGTTTTGGTCTACATTTACTTTTCCTATATTCACTTTTCCTGTGTATGTAGTGGCTAATTCTTCCACTACAGGACCAATAGCACGACAGGGTCCACACCACTCTGCCCAAAAATCTACCATAGTAAGCTTGTCTGATTTAAGCACTTCTGTTTCAAAATTTGAATCTGTAAATTCTTTTGCCATAATGTATTTATATTTCTTGATGATTAATTGTATCGAAGTTAAAATAAATTTATTGTAAACTATTTACACCATCCAAAATGATTGTTGAATTATGCATATTGATTCAGTAACTGAATTCTTTTATCAATAGGTGGGTGTGTCGAAAATAAATTATCCCAAAACGATTTTTTTGCTACTTGTGGGTTTTCAATAAAAAGTTGGGCTACATCTCTGTTCTTAACAGCTTCAATTTGAGGATCTCCTTTAATTTTACTTAGTGCATTGGCTAATGCATATGGTTTCTTGGTCATTTCTGCAGCACCTGCATCGGCCATATATTCCCTTGAACGAGAGATACCAAAACGTATAATAATCGAAAATAGATAACAAATAGATACAATGCCCAAAATAGCTAAAGTAATGAGAATATTATCCTTATCTTTTTTTCTACCACCCAAGTTACCATATAGTACTTGTCTAAAAAGCATTTCTGTTAAAAAGGCGAGAATGCCCACAAAGATTATAGAAATGATAAGTAATCGTACATCTCTATTCTTGATATGGCTAAGTTCATGCGCTATCACACTTTGTAATTCATCATCATCTAATTTTTCTATTATTCCCTTTGATAAACTAATTGCGTATGTAGATTTATTAATACCACTAGCAAAGGCATTTAAAGAATCATCATTAATAATATACATACGAGGTGTTCTCATGCCTTCTTGAATACATAAGTTTTCTACCAAATTATATACTCTTTTATTTTCTTTTCTATCAAGTGGTTTAGAGCCAGTAACTGCACATATTAATGTACTATGGATAAAGTAGGCAATAAGAAACCATGCGCCTACTATAATAATGGCGTATGGCAGGTATTGTAAAAATTTTTCGTTTGGATTGTACAAAGGAATGGTTAACTTTTTTCCTGCCATTACAATAGCATTAATGGCCCAAAGTATAGCATACATCATTCCAAAAATAATAGTAGGAAATGCTAATAGCAGTATACATGAGCGAGTATTATTTCTACTTATCTGTGTTTGAATACCAACATACTTCATATATAAGTAGTTATTTTAATTTTTGATGAACACGAAAGCAAACATTACCATTGCACCGAATTGCATCAAAGAAGATGCTAAACGATTTATATTGTTCAGAAATAATGTGTAGTTATAAATATACCATTAACTAAAGAAAAAGTTTGTGGATAGCTGTACCCACAAACCCTAGATAACAATTAGAATTGAATTTTAGGAGCTTGATCTAATTGCTTACGCTGATCTTCACCTAAGTCAAAAAATGGTTCTTTTTTGAAAGAAAACATACCTGCAATAATGTTAGCAGGAAAAGTTTCAACTGAATTGTTATATTCAGTAGTAGCAGCATTAAAATATCTACGAACAGCGGCTAGCTTATTTTCGATATCAGCCAGTTCTTCTTGTAATTGTAAAAAATTCTGATTTGCCTTTAAATCTGGGTACGCTTCCACAGCAATATTAAAACTACGTAACGAAGCTGTTAATTGATTTTCTGAAGCTATTTTGTCGTTAATGCTCGTAGCCTTCATAGCGCCACTGCGAGCTTCTGTAACTTTTGTAAGTAGTTCTTTTTCATGCCCTGCATATCCTTTAACCGTTTCTACCAGTTGCGGAATAAGATCGTGTCTTTGTTTTAATTGCACATCAATATCTGCAAATGCATTTTTGCGATTATTGCGTAGTTTAACAATTCTGTTGTACAAAAATATAAATAGGAATACAAAAAAAAGTACAACGCCAATAACAATGTAAGTAGGATTCATAATTAAATTTTCCTAAAATTATACAAAGATTGAGGAAGAAAAAATATTTATTTTTCTATTTAATCTTTTTTAAACTTTTTATCTCCGTTGGTTAAAGCTTTTCCGCATTTCACCCATAATTATCAATACATTCGTAGAATGAATACTGTTTTGCACCCTTGGCATGGTATTTCTTCAGGAGAAGAGGCCCCGAGCATTGTAAATGCTATTATTGAAATTTCTCAAGGATCGAGGGCTAAATATGAAATCGACAAAGCCAGCGGTTTGTTGAAATTAGATCGAGTTATTTATTCATCTTTTTATTATCCATATAATTATGGATTTATACCACAAACGTATGGAGGAGACAAAGATCCTTTAGATATAATAGTTTTGTCGTCTATACATATACAACCCCTATGTATTGTACAGGCAAAAGTTATCGGGGTAATGCAGATGATTGATAGTGGAGATGCAGACGATAAAATTATTGCTGTTGCTGCGCATGATAAAAGTGTAAGTCATATCAACAACATAGAAGAAATGCCACAACATTTTTTTGATGAACTGCAGCAATTTTTTGAAGAGTATAAAAAATTAGAAAATAAAATGGTTAAAGTGGAAGAATTTCAAAACAGAGAAAAGGCGATGCTCATTATAGAAGAAGCTATACAGTTATACCAGCAAAAATTTGCTACAACCACATAATAGCAAACAACGAACTAACAGAAATAACGATCCAAAGTAAAACACCTAACAGTAGAGGCTTCCATCCAACAGACTTAATTTTATTGATAGATAATCCTACTCCGATCAAAAACAACGTTATAGTAAGTCCTGTTTTTGAAATGGAAACGATGTACGTATTAAAATTGGAGATATAAGGAATATAGCTATTCATTATCATAGCCAAAATAAATAAACCAATAAACCAGGGGATATTTATTTTTTTGTTTTCACTTTTAAAAACAAAAGCAGATACTAAAGACAATGGTATGATCCATAATGCTCTGGCTAGTTTTACGGTAGTAGCCAATTGAAGTGCTTCTTGTCCATAAGAAGATGCTGCACCTACAACAGAGCTGGTATCATGAATGGCTATGGCGCTCCATAATCCAAATTGGTGTTGCGTTAAATTAAAAAAATGTCCAATGGCTGGAAAAATAATTAGTGCAATAGAATTCAATAAAAATACAGTGCCTAATGAAACAGATATTTCTTTTTCGGAAGCATTTACAATAGGTGCAACTGCAGCAATGGCACTGCCTCCACAAATGGCCGTTCCTGATGCTAATAAATGAGCTATTTTAGTTGATATTTTTAGCAACTTTCCTATAATTATTCCTAAACCAAGAGTTATAACAATACTACATACAGTAAGTATTAACCCTTGTTTACTTGTATGAATAGCAGTTTGTAAACTCATGCCAAATCCTAAGCCCACTACACATATTTTCAATAACCATTTAGTTGCCTTATGGCTTATATGTGCAAAAGGGTTACCTAATATACAAGCAAATAAAAATCCAATAATAAGTGCTATTGGATTGTTTGCAAAAGGGGTAGCACAAAATAGTAAACAAAGAACAAAAAATATTTTTTTTGTGATAACCAAATTGTTCTTAAAATTTTGCATATATACATTTTATAATTTACCTTGACTGCAAATCTATCTGCATAACCCATTAGAAACAAATCAAACATATTTATATGACTATGCAAACGGTGTTCATTATTTTAATTATAGGCTTTACTGCTGGAATGTTAAGCGGGCTAGTGGGTATTGGGGGTGGTATTATTATTGTGCCGGCCTTGGTTTTCTTTTTGAGTTTTTCACAAAAAATGGCACAAGGAAATTCGTTGGGTTTGTTATTGCTACCTGGGGGAATACTTGCCGTGCTTAACTTTTATAAACAAGGATATATAGATATTAAAGTGGTTTTAATTTTATTTGTTGCCTTTGTTATAGGTGGATATTTCGGAAGCAACATTTCTTTAAACGTGTCAGAAAATAAATTAAAAAAAGTATTTGCTATAGTTTTATTATTGGTTTCATTGAAAATATTGTTTTTAGATAAATCTAAAACGAATGAAACTAAATCAGACAAAATGATGCAACAAAGTGAAGAATAACAAAACAATAGACAGTACATCAGTAATTGATCAGCTATAGACAAGGATGGATGACGACCTCGCCTTGTGTGTTTACGATGGAGTGTTTTATCTTCTTCTACTTTTATCATTTTCTCCAATACTAGCCCGCTTTACTCCTGTTAAGCGCTTAAATACAGAGGATCTAATGCTTTGTAATTCCAGTATATTTCATACTGGGATGGTAAAAATAATTTAACTACTATACAAAAATGCAGCAAACTCATTCACAACAAGGCACTAGAGCACTTTTTTTAATATTGGGGTTATCAGCCAAACCGCTCTACCCAGCTTGTGTACGGGCTTTACGCTTCAACCCCGCCAGTTGCCCACATTCGTGGCCTGTGTGTGC
>CAZXBE010000114.1:0-6859 GCA_964638565.1 uncultured Chitinophagaceae bacterium | reverse complement strand
CATGATTTTGATGTTGAAAAACATGAGGCCATAACGGAAATACCTGTACCAACCGATGAATTAAAAGGCAAAGTAATAGAGGAGCTTCAAAAAGGATATTACTTAAATGATAAATTAATTCGTTTTTCTAAAGTAGTTATAGGAAAATAAGGAATATAATTAGCATATTGAACCATTTATGAAAAGAGATTATTATGAAATATTAGGAGTATCTAAAAATGCTTCTACAGATGAAATTAAAAAAGCATACCGAAAAGTAGCATTGCAATACCATCCCGATCGTAATCCAGGAAACAAAGAAGCCGAAGAAAAATTTAAAGAAGCAGCAGAAGCATATGAGGTTTTAAGTGATTCCGAAAAGAAAGCACAATACGATCGTTTTGGACACGCAGGAGTATCCGGCAATGGGCATGGAGGATTTAGTGGTGGAGGTATGAGTATGGAGGATATCTTCAGCCAATTTGGAGATATTTTTGGTGAAAGTATGTTTAGTAATTTTTTTGGAGGTGGTGGTAAAAACAGTCGACAAAAAGGCGCAAGAGGTGGTAATTTACGCATAAAAATTAAACTTACGTATGAGGAAATTGCAAAGGGAGTTGCCAAAAACATTAAAGTAAAAAAGTATGTTGCTTGTGATATTTGCAAAGGGAGTGGCGCAAAAGATAAAAACAGTATTCAAACTTGTGGAACATGTGGTGGTAGTGGTCAGGTGCGTCGTGTATCCAATACTTTTTTAGGACAAATGCAAACGGTAACTACTTGCCCAACATGTCATGGAGAAGGAAATACTGTTACGGCAAAATGTACCTCTTGTAAAGGAGAGGGAAAAATGTATGGAGAAGAAACAGTGTCTATTGACATACCTGCCGGTGTTCAAGAAGGTATGCAACTTTCCATGAGTGGCAAAGGCAATGCAGGCGATCGAGGAGGTATGTCAGGAGATCTTATCATTTTGATAGAAGAAGAACCACACAAAGAGTTACAAAGAGATGGCTTAAATGTTATTTATGAACTATATATTTCTTTTCCTGATGCGGTTTTTGGCACACAAATAGAAGTTCCTACGATTGATGGAAAAGCAAAAGTAAAAATCCCATCAGGTACACAAAGTGGAAAAATATTTCGGTTAAAAGGCAAAGGATTTCCTGCCGTCAATACTCATCAAAAAGGAGATCAATTGGTTTATGTAAATGTATGGACACCTCAGCATTTATCTGCTGAAGAAAAAAATATGATCGAAAAAATGAAAGATTCTAGTAATCTTAAACCTCATCCAGAAAAAGCAGATAAAAATTTTTTTGATAAAGTAAGAGAAATGTTTTCATAAGGAGTATAACATTTAAAACATAATTATATACCTTTACCCAAATCAAAAATTACACTATGAAATGGCTTTTATTTAGTATCGCTTTGGGTTTTTTTACAACTACTACAAATGCACAAAACGTAAACGATGTAGTTCATTTTGCTACTACTAACCATGATTTTGGAAGAATAAAACAAAATGTTCCAGTTTCTTATGCCTTTTCATTCACTAATAAAGGGAAAGAAAAAATAATTATTGAAAAAACAACTGCATCTTGTGGATGTACTACCCCAAAAAAGCCAGAAAAACCTATTCAGCCTGGTAAAACAGACATTATACAAGTGCAATACAATGCTGTAAATAAGGGTAGCTTCAATAAACAAGTAAATGTGTATGTGGTGGGTTATAAAGAACCTATTGTGTTAACTATTAAAGGAGATGTGGGGGCAGATAGTTGGTGATCAAAAAAAGCGTGTTAAAGTAATAGATAGATTTAAGGAAGATCTCTAATAATGAGGGGTTTCTCCCTACAGTCAAAATCACAAATCATACTATTTATTTTAAAATCTATACTTCGTTAACAATGCCGTTTTTTTAATAAATCTATTCCAGTGGTATTGTTTATTGCTAATACCTTTCCAATACCTCTGCTTTACTACTATTTAATAGGTAATCCAACAAATTTTCCTTTTAATCCAAGTTTTTAGGTTATTGGCATTATAGCTAACTAAAAATATTGATTATGCCATGCAACGAATTTGTACCTTTGTGTGCCAATCAATTGTAAATATTTATAAGAGTACAAATTAACAAACAACTAAACTTTTACAACTAAACCGTTTTAATTATGAAAATCTCTAATATGAACATCGCCCTTTGTTGGGCAGCTATCGTGTTATTTTTTACACAATGTGTAAAAGACAGTGTACCTTCTAAACTTTCTGCTATAGTTACGAGTAGTGTAACTATTACTTTACCTCAGGATAGTGTTGAGTTGGACGGATCTAAATCAAAAGATTTGGATGGCGAGCCTATAACATACAAATGGAGTTACATAAAAAATAATACTTCAACAGTAGCCCCTGTGATTAGAACGGATACTGCAGCTAAAACAATTGTAGCCAATTTAACACAAGCAGGTACTTATAGTTTTAAGCTTACTGTAACTAATCCTAGGTCTAAAGAATCTGCTGAAGCTATTGTTACAATAACTGTGAATCCAAAGTCGCCAATAACTATAACATTATCACCAGCTTCTCAAATGAAAAAAATTCCAATTGGGATGGAAGCTCCTCCAATTTTGGAAGCTAGCGGGAATAGCAGTAGTGGTGCAAATATTGTTTCTTATAGCTGGAGTAATGAAAGTAGGCCAACAGGTACTGCTGCGCCAACTATTACAAATCCTAATAATGCCTCCACTACTGTAACAGGTATAAATAATACTGTAGCAGGTACGTACACTTTTAAAGTGATCTTAAAAGATGCAAGTGGAAATGTAGGCACCGCAACAGCCTCTATAACTACTTCTAATGCAGAACCAAATATAATAGGTGATTTTAGAGGGTATTATTCAGGTGATTCAAAGAATACTTTTAGGTTTAATATAACTCCTGATACAGCAAATACTATTGTAGATATTGTGATAGGTGGTTCTACATCATATGATAATAATAAAACAACGTATACCTATGCGCCAGGTGTATTTGGTGCAGTAGATACTTTAAAAAACTGTAGCTTTAAAATTACTGCTCTAGATGGTAGTACATCTACAACTAGTTTTATGGGTGTTTTTTCTGAAGACCACGAAACCTTAACTATAAAAGATTTGAAATTGGGCGCAGGATTAAGTTCGATGTCTGATTTTAATTTAAAAAAGCAACCTAAATAATAACTAACAAGGGCAATTATCATATGATTTAATTGTGTAAAAAAACAGCCAATCTAGAACTATAAAATAGGTTTTTAGATTGGCTTGTTTTGTTAAATATCACAGCTTTGGTATGATGATACGTTTGTAACTATTTTACAAGTTCTAATAACTAGTTGTCGCTTAAAAAGGGGTTTTACGTTTTTGAAATATCATAAGAAAATGATATTGAATTTAAACCAAATGAAAAATTTAAATTTGCTATGTATATATCAGAATAAATAGACTAATTTGTAAATCACTTTCGTATTAGATAATCATTTCACAGATAAAAAGAACAAATTAAAAAAGCCTCTTTTCTTGAGGCTTTTTTAATTTGTTCTTTTGTAGCTTAAAAGCTATATGTGGCAGGCTGCTCTACAGTAGAGCCTATTTTTGTTTTACTTGATAAGCGAAGGTTGGACAACTATTTTGTTTATTACTTGAATTATTATACTTTTTTTCATACAAAAAGCCGATTAGTTCTTTTCATAAGTGACTATAGTTTGAGTCACCGTATCCTTTGATACTTTTGCACTAATTAAATAACTCAGTTGCTTATTGTTTAACGTGATGATGTAAAATGGGGTATAATCTACTAACAAAATTTTGTTGTCTATGAAGCCATAATTGTTAATTGTAGGTATTCCTAAGTTTAATGTTATTGTAACAGTATCGTTAGACTCAAATGCTAATGAACTTGCGGGTTCTAGACTCATTACAGTATCCTTTATAAGAGCTTCTCCCTTAAACTGCTTTATCTCAGTATTTTTCGACGTCCAATTACCTAAAATAAGGTCTTTAGGAGAAGGGGAAGGCAAAACAGAAGTTGTTTTTTTGCAACTGGCTGTAGCAAGTACTAATAGGGAAATTATTGTAATCTTTTTCATAAAAAAATTTATTATTCAGTTTATACTAAAATGGTGAAGTTAATGATTTTTCCATAACCTAACCCTAATAAAATAATACCATTTGATCCGTCGGTTTCTTTTTTAACTTGTATAATATTAATTAACCCTCCCGTAAATTATGCATCATATTTTGAAGGAAGGTTAGAAGTAAGCTCTATTTTTTCTATATCTTTAGCACTTGTGATTTCCAGTATTTGCAGCAAGGAAGAAATAGGTATTCGTACTATTCTTCCATTCATCAATACTCCTACTTGTGATTTGCCGTTTAATGTTATGGTATTACCATCTGTGTTAACATCTACACCAGGTAATCTTTACAATACTTCTAAAGCCGTACCGGATATACCAATGGGCGTTCCACTAACATTAACTACTAGCCGATCTATTTTTTGTTCTATCTGCTGTTTTTTAGATGTAATAGTTACACTTTGCAATTGATTGCTTTTAATATCAGCAACAATTATCTCTCCTATATTTAAGTCTATACTATCTTTTTTTACTTGTACTATTTTCTTATTAAACGGTAGTGCTGTAATCGTTAATGTATAGTTACCCTTTTTAATATCTTTAAAAAGAAAGTATCCTGCACTATCAGCAATAATGTGTTTTAGAATGGCAGAATCATACTCTTTCAGTAATTCTATTTCTGCAAATGCAATGCGGTGATTGTTAGTGTCTTTTATGACCCCTAAGATATTGTTTTGAGCATTTAGATTAAAGGAGATTACAATCAATAGTAATATGAATGTTATTTTTTGTTTTTGCATAAAATATCTAAAAATTAAAATCTATTTGAACATTCTCAATAAGCTTTTTTTCGATGTCTAACTTTATTTCATATTCCTTTATTGCTATAGTTGAATACAAGTAACGATCTGTATTATATTCTATATCGCAGTGCAAATTTGAATTCTTTTGATAGAAGTTGAATAAAATAGGGAATCTACTTACCTCATATTAATGCGTAATGGATTTAAGGTTGAAATTTTCAGGTTACATCTCCACTATTGCACCTAATAAACATATCTGCATCTTTCCAAAAAGGGAAGGATTGTCGAACTGTATTTAAATGTTCTTTATCGAGCTGCATAGAGAAGATATCCTCTTCATGCTTTTTGCAATATAAAATTGCACCTAATGGGTCTATAACCATACTCTCTCCGCTATGATATAGGCGGTTTCCGTCTTCTCCTATTCTATTTACACCTATTACATAGCATTGATTTTCTATAGCTCGTGCTTGTAACAATGCTCTCCATGCTAGCATTCGTGCTTCAGGCCAATTAGCCACATAAATAATAGCATCATATTCAGGGTGTTTGCCTGTTGCATTATTTTGAATTTGCTGACTACTCCAAACGGGAAAACGCAGATCGTAACAAATGAGTAACAGTATTTTCCATCCTTTTACAGATGTAACCAATCGCTTTTGGCCAGGCGTATAATATTTATTTTCATTTGCAAAAAATAAATGCCGCTTATCATAATAAGCATATTCTCCATTAGGCAACATCCAAATCAATCTGTTGTAATAATAATTTTTTTCTTCTATTATAATACTTCCTGTTAGAATGATACGCTGGTTTTTTGCCATAACTTTCATCCACTGAACGGTAGGCCCCTCCATTGTTTCAGCTAAACCATTTGTTTGCATACTAAACCCCGTAGTAAACATTTCAGGCAGTATCACTAATTCTGTAGCATTGGGTAGAGACTGTAGCTTATTTTGCCACATATCTACATTTCTTTTTTTATCCTCCCAATAAATATTGCTTTGTATAAGCGTAACATGTAGTAGTGTTGACATAGCACAAAATACAACTAAATAAATTATTTTTTTCGAGATCTAAACATCAATTGTAAAGAAGCATAGTTTTGTTCAGCCTTCATTCCTGCCGCATCACGAGAGCGGTGCGTCCAAACGATCGCCGCACCCCACTGTGGACGAGCAAAATGCAACCCCATATTACATTGATATACAAGAGGCACAATATTTTTCACAATAGGCCCTTTGTATTTTTGCAATAATGGACCTTGAATTGTTGCATTATATAATTGATATTCAATAGTAGGCTGTATAGATAAAAAAAGCTCTGTTTGTTTATTGTGATAAGATGTATTAATATGATTATCTAAACGGGCACGCCAAAAACTACTTTGATACATCGGTTCCATAAGTCCTAGTAATAAAGTGCTTCCTACAGAAACGTTCGTAAAAATAGTTCCCACATTGAGCTGTCCAACGGCTTGCACATCTAAAAACTTTTTAGAAGTGTTAGGTAACATAGATTTTACATAGCGCATGCCTATATTAAGGGTGGGTTCTGAAGCTACTTGATTGTCCCAGCCTGTAGGTATATATCCTTTCATTAATCTATGAAAGCCAATTTGTGTGGCATCAGCCAAAGATGGCTTACCTAATATACCTAGATTGAAAGACCATTCAAACATGC
This sequence comes from uncultured Chitinophagaceae bacterium, assembly GCA_964638565.1. GTDB lineage: Bacteria > Bacteroidota > Bacteroidia > Chitinophagales > Chitinophagaceae > CAYVXB01. The sequence continues at coordinate 283 of CAZXBE010000114.1, read as the reverse complement.
TTTGATTGGCATAAAAATTAGACCTACTCAACTTTGTGTACAAATAGCCTGCAAAAGGACGATCAATTCTTTTGGGGGTATAATAAGATCCATTGTATGGTGTATACATTTGTTGGCCAAATTCATACATCCATATTGATTTTGAAAGATTGTTCTTTGTAGAAGATTGTCCTGCTACATGGCTAAAATGCACAAAAATTCCATTGGTATAATATCCGTCTTTATTTTGCAAAGCATATCCATCATTTTCACTGATAAGGCCCCAATCTTTACTGAATATTGT
>CAZXBE010000113.1:0-6868 GCA_964638565.1 uncultured Chitinophagaceae bacterium | reverse complement strand
AGGGTATTAAAAAATGAATGAAATTCTTCTTTGTTTTTAAATTGTTTGAAAAAATCTTTGGGAAGTTGTGTTTGTTCATAAAACTGTATTTAAAGTTAAAAAATGGGGGGCGGATTGACTTCCCAGTCGATGCAGGTTTCGCTTCGTTCGGCTACGCTACGCTTAGCTTCGCCTCTCTTCGCTCTACCTGCATCAGTAATTTAACATCTTTAATACAGTTACTACATTTTTTATTTACACAAAGGTTTAGATACTACCACTTATTAGGCTTGCCGCTTTTGAAAATTAACATATAGAAAATTTTATGCCACCTTCAATAATTCGATTTTGCTTTTACTAAACTGATGCTCTGCATAATATTTAGTTACGTGTAATGTTTTTTTATTGGAGGAGGGCATTTCAAACATGGCATCAGTTAAAATACTTTCACATATTGAGCGTAACCCACGAGCACCTAATTTATATTCCATGGCTTTCTTAACCATAAAATCTAAAGCTTCATTATCTATTTTTAAATTAATACCCTCTAATTCAAACAACATTTTATACTGTTTTATTAGTGCATTTTTTGGCTCTGTAAGTATGGCTCGCAATGTTTGCTCATCCAAGGGGTTTAGATACGTTACCACAGGCAAACGACCCAACAATTCGGGAATCAGTCCGAACGATTTTAAATCTTGTGCATTTACAAACTGCAACATGTTTTTTCTTTGCTCCTCTTGTGTATGTTTATTGGTGATAAAACCAATAGCGTTAGTATTAACACGTCTAGAAATTACTTTGTCCACGCCATCAAATGCTCCTCCACAGATGAATAAGATATTTTGCGTATTCAATTTAATTAATTTTTGTTCGGGGTGCTTTCTTCCTCCTTGCGGTGGAACCAATACTTCTGTGCCCTCTAACAACTTTAATAGGCCCTGTTGTACGCCTTCTCCACTCACATCTCTAGTTATAGATGGATTATCGCCTTTACGGGCTATTTTATCAATTTCATCGATGTATACAATACCATGCTCTGCTGCTGCTATATCATAATCACAAACTTGTAACAACCTAGAGAGGATACTTTCTACATCTTCTCCTACATATCCAGCTTCTGTAAATACGGTAGCATCTACTATAGCAAAAGGAACATGTAGTAACTTGGCAATGGTTTTAGCTAAAAGCGTTTTTCCTGTTCCGGTTTCACCTACCATAATAACATTGCTTTTTTCTATCTCTACATCGTCCTTTTTAGCAATGGAGGCTTTCTGTTGTAGACGCTTATAGTGGTTATAAACAGCTACTGCCAATACTTTTTTAGCATCATCTTGACCGATGATGTATTCATCCAAAAAATTTTTTATTTCAACAGGTTTTTTATTGCTTAGTTTAAATGGTTTTTTAGAATGGGCTGTATTTTTTTCTGCTTCAACACCAAGTTCTTGTTCAATAATTTCTTGTGTATGATCTGCACAACTTTCACATATATAGGCGTTTTCTCCTCCAACAAGTATTTTAACTTCGTCCCGCTTTCTACCACAAAAGGAACATTGTATTGTATTGTTCTCCATAAGCTTTTTTTGTATAGCAAAAGTATATGAAAATTTGCATAAAAGGTAGCGTTTTTTTATTGATGTAGTCTATAAGTCAATCCTTCTAAAGCCAAGTCTGTACAGGAAAAAACACTTGTTGCTTCTTCTAAGAATGGAAGTAAAGCCTCATATTGGCTACTAAAATGCCCAATCAATAACCGTTTTACATTTGCTTTTTGTGCAAGAGTTGCTGCTTGTTTTGTGGTACTATGAAATCGTTCCGTAGCCTTTTGTTTAAGACTGTCTAAGTAGGTTGTTTCATGATATAGTAAATCAATATTTGTTATATGATTTAGTAGTGTTTCATCGTATAAAGTATCTGCACAGAAAGCATAACTTAAAGGCTTTGGCCCTGCAATAGTAACAGAATCATTGAGAATACGTGTGCCATCTTCTTTTATGTAGTCTTCTCCTTCTTGCAAACGCTTATAAAATCGGAGTGGAATATCCTGCAAACTACTCTGAGTGTTATCTATACGACGGTTAATTTTTTTTTCTTTGAATAAAAAACCCCAACATGGAACGCTGTGTTTAGTGGAAAAGGCACACACTTCAATTGAAGTGTCATCGACAATTTTTTCTATTGATGAGTTTTGAAGCGCACAAAAATGAATATCAAACAAAGTATGTTCTTTTTCCATTTGTGTTTTAATAATTATTTCCAAATCTGGCGGGCCGTAGATATGTAATGGATTTTTCCTCCCCAAAAGGTTCATACTAGTTAACAGTCCAATTAGCCCAAAATAATGATCTCCATGTAAATGAGAAATAAATATTTTACTGATGCGAGATTTTCGTATTCTGTACTTGTTCATTTGCATTTGTGTGCCCTCTCCACAATCAATTAAAAACAACTGATCTTGGAGTGTAAGAATTTGTGCTGTAGGGTGTCGATTAAACGCTGGTATTGCAGAATTGCTGCCTAAAATAGTTAGACCAAGCATATCAATGTTATGAATTAAGGAAATGTGAAATTAAAAAGTATTCATTTTTATGATTATTCCTTCTTTCTTTGTTAGTCTCCCAACAATTCCCTTTCTATTTCTTCCATTTGCACAATATCATAGGCTTCACTCTCTGTAGGAGTTATGTTCATTACTTCCAAGAGACCAATACTATCTAAATACGCTTCTATTTTCTTTGATAGGGAACATATTACAAAGGATGCACCTTGTTCATAAAATTGCTGCTGTATAAAAACCAGTTGTTCTGCAGTAGAAACATCCATCTCTTCTAAAAGAGCTATATTGAATACTACATTTTTGACATTATTGTGTAAATATGATTGCAACGTAGCCAGGGTTTCATCTGTCAAAGTAGCAGAAGATGTTTCATTTACAAGTGTTATAAGATGAAATTTTTCTTTGGTATCGATGTTGAGTTGCATATGATGGTCGAAGTTAAATATAAAACAATTAAATAAAGTGCATGCAAACTATAAGTTAAAAATATTCATTATTATTGTATTACAAGTAATTTTAAAAAAATGGATAATAATTTTTCCAACCAAGTAAAAGAAATTATTTCTTACAGTCGTGAAGAAGCATTACGATTAGGAAATGATTTTATTGGAACAGAACATTTGTTGCTAGGTCTAATAAGAGAAGGAGATAATAAAGCGTTAAGAATTCTTCAAAACTTTAATATCAACCTACAAGAACTACACAAAGAAATAGAAAGCGCAATAAAAGAAAAGCCTAGTAAAAATGCAATAAATATCAATAGCCTGCCATTAACTAAACAGGCCGAAAAGGTAATACGTGTAACCGTTTTGGAAGCCAAACTCTTAAAAAGCTCAACCATAGAAACAGAACACCTTATGCTATCCATTTTAAAAAATAAGGAAAATGCAGCCACACAAATTTTGGAACAACTTCAGGTGGACTATGAAATGTTTAAAAATGAAGTAGATGTTGTTAAAAGTAACGATGTTCGTTCTGAATATGCTGAAGAGGGAGAAGAAGAATTTGATGAAGAGCGCAAAAGCTTTTCACAACAAAAAAGTAAAACAGCAGGTAGTACTAAAAGTAAAACACCTGTATTGGATAATTTTGGACGAGATATTACTAGATTAGCGGAAATGAATGCTTTGGATCCTATCGTGGGTCGTGAAAAGGAAATTGAGCGAGTATCTCAAATTTTATCTCGCCGTAAAAAAAATAACCCTATTTTAATTGGAGAGCCAGGAGTTGGTAAAACAGCTATTGTAGAAGGGTTGGCTTTGCGCATCATTCAACGAAAGGTTTCCAGGGTGCTATTTGATAAAAGAGTGATTTCTTTAGACTTGGCCGCTCTTGTAGCAGGAACCAAATACCGTGGCCAATTTGAAGAGCGCATGAAAGCTATTATGAATGAATTGGAAAAAAATAGAGATGTTATCCTTTTTATTGATGAAATTCACACTATTGTAGGTGCTGGTGGTGCAAGTGGCTCACTCGACGCCTCCAATATTTTTAAGCCTGCTTTGGCCCGTGGCGACCTGCAATGTATTGGTGCGTCTACTCTAGATGAATATCGCATGCACATTGAAAAAGATGGAGCGTTGGATCGTCGTTTTCAGAAAGTCTTGGTAGAACCTCCTAGCATAGAAGAAACCATTCAAATTTTAAATAATATCAAGTCTAAATACGAAGACTATCATAATGTAAATTATTCTAATGATGCTATTGATGCTTGTGTAAAATTGAGTGATCGATATATGACAGATCGGTTATTACCTGATAAAGCCATTGATGTAATGGATGAGGTGGGTGCAAGGGTGCATCTTAAAAATATTAATGTTCCTCAAAATATTTTGGATCTAGAAAAGAAAATTGAAGACATTAAACTCGAAAAAAATAAAGTTGTAAAAAGCCAACGTTTTGAAGAAGCGGCTTCTTTAAGAGATACAGAAAAGCGCTTGGGCGAGGAGTTGGAAAAAGCGAAAGCCATTTGGGAAGAAGAAAGTAAACATAAACGCTACCCAATAGATGAGGAGAATATTGCTGAAGTAATCAGTATGATGACTGGTATTCCTGTAAAACGAATGGTGCAGGCTGAAAGTGAGAAATTACGTCGTATGGGCGACGATTTAAAGACAATGGTAGTGGGACAAGATGAAGCAGTACTAAAAGTAGTAAAAGCCATTCAACGCAATAGGGTAGGTTTGAAAGATCCAAAAAAACCCATTGGTACGTTTATTTTTCTTGGTCCAACAGGTGTAGGGAAAACTGAACTGGCCCGAGCATTGGCTCGTCAACTATTTGACTCAGAAGATTCTTTAATACGAATTGATATGAGTGAATATATGGAAAAATTCACTGTTAGCCGATTGATTGGAGCTCCCCCAGGCTACGTAGGATACGAAGAAGGCGGCCAATTAACAGAAAGAGTACGTCGTAAACCTTACAGTGTAATACTATTGGATGAAATTGAAAAAGCACATCCAGATATTTACAATATTTTACTACAAGTATTGGATGATGGGCAACTAACAGATGGGTTAGGTAGAAAAGTTGATTTCAAAAATACGCTTATTATAATGACATCTAATATTGGTGTTCGGCAATTAAAAGATTTCGGTGAAGGTGTAGGATTTGCTACACAAACTAGAACACAAAATGCGGAAGAAAATAATAAAGCTGTTATTGAAAAAGCTTTAAAACGTACATTCTCTCCTGAATTTTTAAACCGTATTGATGATGTTATCATCTTTAATCAGTTGAGTAAAGAGAACATATTTTCTATCATTGATATTTTGATGAAGGGTGTTATGAAACGGTTAAGCAATTTAGGGTTCACCCTAGAATTGGCAGAAGATGCCAAAGCGTTTATTTCTGAAAAAGGGTATGATGTTCAGTTTGGTGCTCGTCCGTTACATCGAGCTATTCAGAAATATTTAGAAGATCCATTAGCAGAAGAAATTTTAAATATGCATATTAAAGAAGGTGATGTATTGCTTGCAACGGTTGATACAGATAAGACTAAAATAACCTTCACGCTACAAAAAAAAGAAGAATCACCAAAAACAAAAACAACTAAATAATAAAGATTAAATAAAAAAAGAGGTTAATGAAGATTAATCTCTTTTTTTATACTTTGCAACCCTAATGCAACAATCATTTTCTATTGTTATACATGGTGGCGCAGGAGCCATTACACAAAAAAATACGTCTGCTGATTTACAACAAGCGTATACGCAAGGTCTACAACAAGCTTTAAATGCAGCATACGCTATTCTAGCCAATAATGGCGCAGCTATACAGGCTGTTAAAACAGCAGTAATGGCTCTGGAAGATAATGTACTTTTCAACGCAGGTCGTGGGGCCGTTTTTACTAAAAAAGGAATACATGAGTTAGATGCCGCTATAATGAATGGAGCTACATTGCAAGCCGGTGCTGTTGCTGGTGTTCGTAATGTGCGCAATCCTGTTGAATTAGCAGAACAAATAATGTTATATAGTGGTCATGTTTTTCTAAGTGGGCAAGGGGCAATAGACTTTGCTATGAAGCAGGGTATTGCCTTGGCACATGATGATTATTTTTTTTCTCAATATAGATATGATCAATGGATAGCTATACGAGATAGTGAATTTTACCAACTCGATCATAAAGCCGATACATTGGTGGGAAGGGATAAAAAATTAGGAACTGTAGGTGCTGTGGCTTGCGATATGCATGGAAATATAGCTGCTGCAACATCTACAGGAGGAATGACTAATAAAAAATATGGTCGCATAGGAGATAGCCCTATAATAGGTTGTGGTACATATGCTAATAACCAAACATGTGCTATCTCTTGTACTGGCCATGGGGAGATATTTATTCGTGCGGTAGCAGCGTATGACGTTAGTTGCTTAATGGAATATAAAGGATACACCTTGCAACAAGCTATGGATGAGACTGTAAAACATAAACTAACTAATTTAAGTGGTGATGGGGGCATGATCGGTGTTGACGCAAAAGGAAATACTGCTTGGGCCTTTAACACGTTGGGAATGTATCGTGCTAAACGTAGCAGTAATGGCATATATGAAATAGCAATGTTTACATAATATGCGAATCAATGGTTTAAATGCATATACACATTGTCCACACTGCATAAGGCGTCCAGTTATTCTCCTTAAAAACGGTCAGTTTTGTGTGATGATAGGGAAACAAAAATAGATCAATCAAGGAAGTATATTTGATAAGTTATAACAAACCGTCATCGAAGGGAATGTTAAAATAACTGTGTAAAGGTTTAAATTTTTATACCAAAGTGAATAAATAAACAGCCCAATAATTTGATAGTAGATCTTTTAGTATTAACT
>CAZXBE010000112.1:0-6882 GCA_964638565.1 uncultured Chitinophagaceae bacterium | reverse complement strand
AAAACATTTACAAATCAACAATATGAAGCATTTCATATACAAATTGAATGGGCGTTAACATATGATATGCCTATTGTTATTCATAGTAGAAATGCAACAATAGAAACCATTGATGTACTTAAACAATACACATCAAAAGACATAAGGGGTATATTTCATTGTTTTGGAGGAGCTATACAAGAAGCAGAAAAAATTATGGAATGTGGGTTTATGCTAGGTATTGGTGGAGTAGTAACTTACAAAAATGCAGGTTTAACAGAAACTGTTCAATATATACCTATAGAGAATATAGTTTTAGAAACAGACGCTCCATATCTAACTCCTATGCCTTTTAGAGGAAAGCGTAATGAAAGCAGCTACCTAACATATATTGCTGATAAAATTGCACAAATAAAAAATATACGTGTAGAGGATGTAGCAGAAATTACTACAGCTAATGCTAAAAAAGTATTTGGGTAGCTATTATAAATACGCAATATTCAGTAAATAATAAAATCTAATTTTTAATTTTTAACTTTGTTTTTTCTGGAGGAGTGCAGGAGTGGTTGAACTGGCACGCCTGGAAAGCGTGTTGGCGCCAAGGCGTCACAAGGGTTCGAATCCCTTCTCCTCCGCAAACGGATAGTATAAAGAGATACAAAACGCTGTAAATAAAGGATTTACGGCGTTTTTTGCTTTGTGGTCTTACCAAATAAAGCAACAATTCTCATTTCTTCAGTGACATATTCAGTGACCTGTTTGATTTTAACTAAACAGGTCACTGGAAATTGATGAAATACATGTACAGCAAGGAGTTCAGCTTTTGAACATCTTGTTTAAGGTGATTGATAACAATAGTTTTGTAACCTTTTTTAAGTGACCTATTATGAATAAAACTTTCAGTTTACTATTCTTCGTTAAGAAAGCCAAAACTATTGCTGATGGCACAGCTCCTATTTATTTACGCATCACCATTGATGGTAAGATTACTGAAATTGCCGCTAAAAGGTATTTAAAGTATATAGTGATATAACTAAGAATATTTTAATCCATTTTTTTACCAAGTTTTCTATAAGAAAAATAAAAAAACAGTGGAAAAATAAGTAAAGTTAATATAGTAGCTGTCACTAATCCTCCAATTACCACAATGGCTAAGGGTTTAGACGTTTCAGAACCAATCCCAGTAGAGATGGCTGCAGGCATTAAACCGATGGCAGCCATTAAGGCTGTCATCACTACAGGTCTTACTCTCATTCTCACTCCATCTGTTAGTGCTTTTTCTAAAGAATAGTGATTAAACTCAGTTTTCTTAATTTGTCGAAGGTTGTTCTTAAAAACAGCTATTAGAATTACACCATTTTGAATACAAATACCAAATAAAGCAATAAATCCTATGCCTGCAGAAATACTAAAATTTGTACCAGTAATTAGTAATGCAGCTATGCCTCCAATAATAGCAAATGGAACATTTAACAATACTATACTGGCATCTTTTATATTACCAAACATAATAAAAAGGATTAAGAAGATTAATAATAGACTTAGGGGTACTACTTGTTGTAATCGATTAGTAGCTCTTTGTTGGTTTTCAAAATCGCCTGCCCATTGCATTTCATATCCTTTATTTAAAGAAACGGCTTTATTTACTTTTTCTTGCGCTTCTGCAATAGTACTACCCATATCACGATCTCTTACAGAAAACTTCACTGCACTATAGCGACGATTATCATCTCTAAAAATAATACTGGGCCCTGTAAGTCTTTGTATAGTAGCGATATTTTTAATCGGTACTTTAGAACCTCTTAAAGTGGGAACCATTAAATTACTGATGGCCTCTGCGTTATTGCGGTATGCTTCTTCATAGCGTAAACGCAGTTGAAACTTTTTCTCTCCTTCATAAATTTGAGAAATGGCTTTACCTCCAATTGCCATTTCAATAATAGCATTTGCATCGGCTTTAGTTACTCCATACAAAGCCATTTTTGCATCATCAAAATCTATTCGTAACTCAGGCTGTCCGATATTTCGAATAATACCTAAATCTTCTATTCCTGAAATATTTTTCATAACTGCATATATTTCACTAGCCTTTTTTTCTGTATATCTTAAACTATCTCCATAAATTTTTACTACTAATGATCCTTTTACACCTGACACAGCCTCTTCTACATTATCCATAATAGGTTGCGAAAAGTTTAAATTAATTCCGGGAAATACATTTAGCTTGTTTTGTATCTGCTCTATAAGCTGCTCTTTGGAGAGGCCACTTTTCCATTGCTTTTTTGGGTAGATATCTACATGAAATTCTATATTATAGAAACCGGTAGCATCCGTTCCGTCATTAGGGCGGCCAGTTTGCGACATTACTTGTTTTACTTCTGGAAAATTTCTAATAATTACCCTCATTTTGTTGGCTATTTTTCGAGATTCTTCTAATGATACACTCAGGGGGCAAGTGGCTCTTATATAAATAGCGCCTTCATCTAATTCAGGTAAAAACTCTGTTCCTAAAAACTTAAACAAAAACAATCCTATTGCTACAATTATCGTTGCGGTTAAAAGCATTATTTTTTTATGATGGTAAATCCAAGAAAACATTTTTATTACTCCATTTGTTATAAGCTCTACAAAACGATTATGTTTTTCTTTAACATTTTTGCGAAGCAGTAAGCTGCTAAGTAAAGGAACTAGTGTAAGTGTTAAAATTAGCGCGCCTAATAAAGCAAAGCCCAGCGTCCAAGCAAGGGGAGAGAACATTTTACCTTCTACTTTTTGAAAAGAAAAGATAGGTAGTAGCGCAGCGATAATGATTAATTTAGAAAAGAAAATAGATTTACCTAACTCACCTCCTGTGTTTTTGATAATACCTAGTTTAGCAAGTTTGTTGAAGCGCTCCATCCCTATAGAGCGGGCCTTTTGATCAAGCACTACAAATATACCTTCTACCATTACTACAGCGCCATCTATAATGATACCAAAATCAATGGCTCCCATAGATAATAGGTTTGCACTCATGCCTTTCATTGTTAAACAAATAAAAGCAAAGAGTAAAGCTAGCGGAATAACAATGGCTACGGTAATGGTTGTTCGCCAATCAGCCATGAATATAAAAACAATAACCGTTACAAAAATGATACCTTCTAGCATATTGTGTAAAACAGTGGATGTGGCAAAATCAATCAAATCATTTCTGTTGTAAAAAGTATTTATTTTTACATCGGATGGTAGTACTTTTTCATTGAGATAATTAATTTTAGCCTGTACACTTTTGATTACTTCACTAGGGTTTTCTCCTTTTCGCATAACGATAATTCCTTCTACAACATCATTTTGCAAGTCTCTACCTACCTGCCCTAGTCTAGGAAGGTTAGAGATGCTTACCTGTGCAACATCTTTTACTAAAATAGGTATACCATTAATATTGGTAACAATAATATTTCTAATTTCTTCCTCATTATTTAATATGCCTATGCCTCTTACCACATAGGCTTGCGAATTATCTACAATTACATCTCCTCCTACGTTAATATTACTTTTGGAAGCAGCATTGTAAACTTCTAGAGGGCTAATATCATAAGAAGCTAGTTTTTGAGGGTTAACTTTAATTTCATATGTTTTTACTTCTCCACCAAAACTAACCACATCGCCAACGCCAGGTACACTTAACAACTGTCGTTGAATAACCCAATCCTGAAGTGTTTTTAATGTGCTAACGGTTTTGGTATTGCTGCTTAAAGTATATCTAAAAATTTCACCTGTGGGGCCGGTAGGGGGTTGTATATCAGGTTCTGCGCTTTCGGGTAGCTCCACTCCTCGTAATATGTTGCTTACTTGCTGGCGAGCAAAGGCATCATCCACGCCATCTTCAAAAATTACTTTTACTACTGAAAGCCCAAAGACAGCTGTAGAGCGTACAGAAGTTTTTTTCTGTACAGGATTCATTGCTACCTCAATAGGAATAGATACAAATTTTTCCACTTCTTCTGCGCTTCTTCCTGCCCATTGTGTGATAATGGTTATTTGTGTATTTGTTACATCTGGAAATGCTTCAATAGGGATATTTCTATATGCGATAGCGCCCCATATAATTAAAATAAGTGTTGCTAAAAAAGTAAATAACTTATTTTTTAATGAAAGGGCAATTATTTTTTTGATGAATTTAGACATAGTAATTACTTAATGGGTATTTAATGCTTGATAAAGAAATACTTGATAATTAGTGACTATTTCATCGCCTATAGAAAGGCCAGAAATATAGGCCTTGGTATCTACTCTTTTAATCAAACTAATTTCACGTACTTCTAGTTTATTATTGCTTCGTACAATAACATAATTTTTACCATCATCCATAACAATAGCTTGAGAAGGTATGGCAAGCGTTTTATCAGAGGGCTTTGTATTGACTTTAACTGTAACAAACATTTCAGGCTTTAATTCATTTTCTGAATTATTTAAGCTGATGCGAACCTTCATAGTACGTGTAGCTGCATCAAGCACATTGTATATTTTATCGATTTTTCCCAAATAGTCTTTTTTAGGATTAGCTAATGTGTTTACGTTTACAGGATCGCTAACATGAACACTATTTATATCTGCTTCATATACATCAGCCATAACCCATACTGTTGACAAATCGGCAATAGTAAATAAGGCTGTATTATTATCTTGCCGTATTTCAGAATTGTTGGTAATGGTTTTTTCTACAATAAACCCACTGATAGGAGCTTTGATTGTATATTTTGAATGTATACCACCGGTTATAGAAGCTACTTGCCTTGATCGATTTAATTCAGATACTGCTTTAGTATAGGCAATTTTTGCACTTAAATAATCTTGCTCAGTAGCTAAGGCTCCGCCATACAAGTCCTTAACTGTTTGCAAATTTTTTTTAGCCATTAATACATTAGATTGGGCTAAGGACAAATCATTTGACACCCCTGCTACTTCAGTGCTTTTTATCATAGCTAAAGTTTGTCCTTTTTTTACATAATCTCCTAGTGATATGCTGGCTAATTGTACCTTTCCACTTACTAAGGAAAATACTTTTGCTTGTTTGGTTTCATTAGTTTGTACTTTGCCATTTAATTTTATAAAGCTTTCCTCATTTTCTGATACTACAAATGCTGTTTGAACATTTTTGATAATACTATCAGAAATAATATTGGCTTCTTTTATATTTTTCGATTGGTGATTAGCACAAGAAGTAAAAAAGATAGCAGCAGTAAGCGTTAAAAAATATAGTAATATTATTTTCATATTGCATTTAATTTAATAATTTAAAAAATAGGCTTGCCAACTACAAACTGCAATGTTTCTATTGCTTGTACTCGTTCATTTTGTAATTGATTGAGTTGAATAATATTTGCTTTATAGCTAGCGTAAAAATCTGTAAGCTCTAAAAGGCTAATATTTCTCTTCTGAAAATTTTCTGTTATACCAAACAATAATTTTAGAAGCTCGTTTTTGAAGCCAGCATCAAAAGATCGAATCATTTTATCTGTATTAAGTGCTTTTGTATAAGCTTTTTGTACTTCATTTTCTACTATAGTTTGCTGGCGAAGAAGAAGAGTTTTTGCTTGATCGATGCCTAATTTTGCTGCTTTAATATTGCCTTGATTTTGATTAAAAAAAGGAAGATCTATGGCAACAGTAAAGAAGCTGGCATTTTCTACAAAGCTTCCACGTTTGTCAAATTGGGCACCTATACTAATATCGGGAACAGCTAACGCTTTTTGCAATGCATAATTTTGTTGGCTAGATAATATATTGGCTTCTGATATTTTTAAATCAAAACGATTAGTTAAAGCAGAATCTACTAAAGATGGTAAGGAATAATGGCCTACATTAAAAGAAAAGATTAAACTATCTGCAATAGGAGCAATGTAAACACTATTATTTTGAATTAATAATTGAAGCTCAGCATTCACATCATTTGCTTGATTTTGAAGAGCGGCTTGCTCTGCCTTTAGTGTATATAAAAACGATTTAATTCGGGCCGCATCTTTCAATGTTACTGTACCCTTACCTAACAAATCTTGATAAATAGTATTCAGCTTTTCAAGATTTGTTATTTGTACAGCATAGGCATTAATAGAGTTCTGTAAAAAATAAAGTTGATAAAAATTGCTACGCAAAGAGAAACGCAATGTTCTAAGCAAATCAAAAAAGCGGTTTTCGCTAAGGCGTATAGTAGTCTCTGCTAGCTGAATTTCTTTATTTCGTTTACCCGCTAAGCGAACAAGCTGTTGTAGGCCTACAATATATTCACCTGCTTTATCGCTTATATCAAAAAGCTTTTTTTCTTGTGTATTGTAAATAGCCCCTGTAAAAGATAAGTTAGGATTATTATATAGCTTAGCTTGTATAGCTTGGGCCTTAGCAATATCTATATTATACTTTTCTGAAAGTAAGCCTAGGTTTCTTTCTATAAATTGCTTTTCCATTTCAGGCAAAGTGGCATGCAACGTGTCCTGTGCTTGAGCATTTAAGGTAAAATATAATACTAATAGAAGAAATAAGCCAATAGGCTTTATAATTTTATACTTCATGGTAATCTTATAATTAAAAGAAAATAAATAAAAACAGACACAATACACTATATGCTTTGACAGAGTATCTGAAAGAACAGATACTTTAAAATAATTACAGTAAATAGCTATAGTTACTATAAAAAAAGAGGTCAAAAAAAACTACACCTTTGGTGGAGGAGTTGCAATATCAAGAGCGAGTGTTGTAATTCTTTGTACTTTATAATCAGAGAAGTGCTTTATAGGTAATGTATAAATAGGCTTATGTTGAAGCCAGATAGAAAAGTTTTCTGGACAAGAATAGGATACGGTTTTTACTAAAAGGTAGTATCTAAAACTTTGTGTAAATAGGATAGTAACTGTATTAGTGTAAAAA
>CAZXBE010000111.1:0-6897 GCA_964638565.1 uncultured Chitinophagaceae bacterium | reverse complement strand
TAAAAATAAATCCTACGTTGGAAAATATTACTAAAACGTTGTTAAGAACATATGGAGGAATAGTTGATAATGCAGTACCTATAAGAGAAATTTACCTTGCTCATATTCTATATGTTTCAATAGGAGAGGTGCAGCAACAACTAAAACAGTTAAGTCAAGCTGGTATTATAAACTATATGCCTCGTAACGAAACAACATTGCTCACTTGGTTACATAATAGAGCAAATGCAGACACATTAGAAATAAACTATAACGATTATTTTGAAAGAAAAAAGCAATACGTTGAGAGAGTAGCTTCTATAAAATGTTTTGTTACAGATAAACAACTATGCCGCAGTCAGTATATTGGTCAATATTTTGGTGATGAAAGCATTAAAAAGTGTGGAGTATGTGATAATTGTAAACAGGCAATAAGAGTACATCAACAACAAGATACAAAGTTGCATACAATTATAGTACAAAACATTCCTTTAAATGGACTGAATATACAAACACTAATAAAAAAATTAAGTCAATACCCTGAAGAGCAATTCTGGGAAGCCTTTCGGCTATTGCAACAAGAAGGTAAATTAATAATAAAAGGAGAAACAATTGTAAAAATTTAAAAGAAACCTTTACACAGTTATTTTAACATTCTCAACATATGGAAATTAGGACTTTGATTGACAATTTCTAACTTGTTAATCAAAATTCTAAAATATGAGTATAAAAGAACAATCAGATATCCGTAGAAAATTAAAAGTGCTTAACCATGCAAAAGAAACAGGAAATATATCTAAAACATGTAGGCATTTTGGTATATCCAGAGAAGCCATCAAATGGCGAGTTTTATCTACTACTTTTTTTAATAAGGCTTCAACAGACATCTCCTTTGTATTACATAAAAATACTTTTTTAACATCTGGAAAAATATTTGCTTTTACTTCTAAAATATAGCATACCTATCTATCGATTTCATTAAGGCAGAAATGTTATATTAGGTACTACCATCAATTATTATACAATCTCATTCTCAAACAATCTTTTAAATAAGGCTTCCTGCAAAATAGTTTCTTGCTTCCCAGTTGCTAGTTTTTTAACTACACAAGTTCCCTCATGTATTTCTTTGTTACCAATAATAACTATATAAGGAATACTTTTCTTTTCTGCATATTTAAATTGTTTATCAAACTTAACCGCTTCTGTGTACATTTCGCAGCAAATATCGTTGGTGCGTAATTGTTGCATTAATTCAAAAGCAACCCTGCTCTCCTCTTCACCCAAATTAAAAAATAAAACTTGAGTACTTTTATATATGTTATCTGGAAATAATTTTGAATCTTCCATTACATCATATATCCTATCTAAACCAAAACTTATGCCCACACCAGGAATGTTAGGTACGTTAAATAATTCAGTCAAATTATCATAACGTCCACCGCCACCAATACTTCCTATTTGTACATCTTTTACTTTTACTTCAAAAATAATTCCAGTATAGTAGTTGAGGCCACGAGCTAAAGTAAAGTCAATAACAATGGGGGATTTCGAGTTTGTAAAGGATAAAATATAGTTTATTTCTTCAATCCCTTTTATGCCTGTTTCATTATTATCAATTAATTGAGTTAGGCTATTCAACTTTTCAATGTTATTGCCGCTGATTGAAAGATATGTTTCAATAATATTGATCTGTTGTTGGTTTAATCCACGTTGAGCTAATTCTGTTTTTACCTTCTCTAATCCTATTTTTTCCAATTTATCAATAGCAATTGTTATATCTATTAACTTTTCTGATACACCACACAATTCGGCCAAAGCGGCTAATATTTTTTTAGAATTAATGCGTAATGCATAATTATGGATGCTTAATTTATTCAATACATCCATATAAATATTGGCTAATTCTACCTCATTCAACAAGCTGTTACTTCCAACTATATCTGCATCACATTGATAAAATTCCCTGTAGCGGCCCTTTTGAGGACGATCGGCTCGCCATACTGGCTGCATTTGATAACGCTTAAAAGGCATGGTCAATGCTCTATAATGTGTGGCAATATATCGTGCAAATGGAATGGTTAAATCGTAGCGTAAAGCCTTTTCTGTAATTCCGGTAGTATTTTTACCTTCTAGTATTTTTTCGAAATCTACTTTTGCTTGAGCTTGTTTGTTTAAGTTATCTAAGCCATTATTAAGTACTTTAAACATTAACTTATCTCCTTCATCCCCGTACTTGCCCATTAGTGTGTTCAAATATTCCATGGCAGGAGTTTCTAATGGTTGAAAACCATATAGTTCAAATACGGAACGAATAGTATTTAAAATATAGTTGCGTTTGTACATCGTTATGGCATCAAAATCTCTAGTGCCTTGAGGAGGTAGAATTTTATCACTCATTAGTGCAATATTTTTTAATAATTACATCACAAGCTTTATTTAGCATGTCAAATACCCTATGGTAGCCATCTTCAGATCCATACCAAGGGTCAGGAATATTTATATGTTGATTTGGATATAGTTCATCCATTAATAAACCAATCTTCTTTGCATCATAATATTTGCCCGCTATGCCTCGTATATTTTCTAATACATCTGTAGCCATGGCATAAATTTTATCAAATTGATTGAAATCAGTTGCAAGAAATTTTCGAGCTCTTTGACCACCAATATTTATACTATGTAGTAAACCTACTTTTTGTGATAGGGGATGGGGTGCTTCTCCAACATGAGCATCTTCTGTGCCAGCACTATCGATAATCCAGTTTAGATGATGCTGTTCCGCTTTATGTTGTAAAATGCCTTCTGCAAGTGGGCTTCTACAAATATTCCCTAGGCAAACCATTAAAATTTTCATCTAATACGTAATATTATATGTTGCAAAATAGTATAAGTTATTGATCAAATAAATACTTACTACAAATACTTTAAATGTGAAAAATGGAGCGCTTCTTCATCTACAAAATAAATTGTATTAATTTGCCCCTTTGATATTATATATTGGTAAGATGTTAAACAATAGAAAAGAAAGTAGAAAGGAACAATATAGCAAAATCCGTTCTTTAGTAGATTATACCATGGGGCTTATTTATATAAGCATGGGTGCTTTTCTATTGTTAGCTGAAAAAATTGGCTATGACTTAGAAGATATGTATAACTTACCACTCAATGGATTTCGTATTGCATTTGCTACATTGTTTATTATTTATGGAGTATGGCGTTTTTATAGAGGTATTAAAAAACAATATTAATTAAAGATTAAAATAGCTGTTGCTTAATAATGAAAGCATTATATACATTTTTATATTTTATAACTTTATGTGCGGCGTCATGCAACCAAGTAAAAAAAAGAAATGTAGAGGGTAATACAACTCCTAAAAATGGTAAAATTTATATAAGCGTAGATGAGTCTTTTAAACCCGTAATAGAAGAACAAATCAAAGTGTACGAATCATTAAATCCTAGTACACATATTATAGCAAAATATAAACCTGAAGCAGAGTGTTTAAAAGACTTGGTATATGATAGTATTAGAATGGTTATAGCAACAAGAGGCCTTACAAAAGATGAAGAAATATTTTATACAGATAAGTTACAATATACGCCTGAATATGGTTTACTAGCTTTGGATGCGGTAGTGGTTATTGCTTCTAAAAATGCCTCGAACAGTCATTTTTCTGTAAATCAATTAGCAAAACTTGTAACAGGGAAAGATAGCAGTTTCAAGGTTATACTTGATGGATTAAGTGCTACAAGTACAGTTCGATATGTTTTAGATTCACTAGTAAAAAATAATAAACTAAGCAAAAATGTACAAGCAGCAAAAAATACACAAGAGTTGATGAGTTATGTTGCAGTACATAACAACGTAATAGGGTTATTGGGTTTAAGTTGGATAGGAGATATGACAGATGCGTCGCAACAAAAAATGGTATCAAACATTAAAGTAGCAAGCATACTTTGCACTCGTTGTAAGTCAGATGTATATATACAGCCTAATCCTGCAAATATTCGAAATCATACATACCCTATGGTAAGAGGCTTATTTTATATCATAAAAGAAAATTACACGGGTTTGGGAACTGGATTTGTAAACTTTATGAGTTTAGAAAGAGGGCAGTTAATATTTAGAAGAGCTTATCTTGTGCCCGCAAAGATGTCTTTTGACGTACGTAAAGTACAGATAAACTAATTTTTTACTATAAAACTTCAGAAAATGAAAAAGTTGTTTGTTGTATCCATTTTAATAAGTTCATTTATTTTTAGTAAACGAGCACAGTCTCAAAAACTAGAAGATGCTATCAATTATATCTACTATGAACGCTACACTAGTGCCAAGCAGATCCTACAGCAAATAGTGGCAAGCAATTCAAATGACGCCAATGCTCAATATTGGCTGGGTCAAGTATTTTTAAGCGAAGATAATATACCGGCTGCTCGAGACATATACCAGAAAGCATTAACAGCTACAGCCAATAGCCCATTAATATTAGTAGGTATGGGACATGTGGAATTGTTAGAGGGTAAAGCTAATGATGCTCGTCAACGTTTTGAAACGGCTCTTAATCTTACCAAAGGAAAAAAGCAGAATAAATATGGATCGCCAGATGTGCTAAAGGCTATTGGCCGTGCGAATGCTGATGGTGATTCTAAAATAGGAGACCCTACTTATGGTATTGAAAAACTTACTCAAGCGGCAGAGGTTATTCCAACAGATCCAGATGTATATGTTAATATGGGGATACTCTACCTTAAAAGAGGGGATGGCGGGCAAGCGGTTTCTAACTTCAGGCAAGCCCAATCCGCCAATGCCAAATATGCAAAAGCTATTTATAGAGAGGCACGTGTTTACATTACGCAATTGAACACTGCTATATTTTTACCTCTTCTTGAAAAAAGCATAAGTATAGATCCTGCTTATGCACCTGCATATTTTGATTTGTATGACTATTATAAAAGAGAAGATGTAAACAAAGCTAAAACATATCTTGAGCAATATATTGCTCATTCTGACAAGGATTGCAAAACATCTTTTTTTTATGCAGACTATTTGTTTCGTGCAGCCAAATACCAAGAGTCTTTAGATAAAGCAAAAGAGTTGCAAAGCAGTGATTGTGGTAAAAATTCACGTATCCATGTATTATTTGCATACAATTACAACCAATTAGGTGATTCTGTAAGTGCAAAAACACAGATGGAACAGTTCATAAATGTGGAAGATAGTAATAAAGTAATGTCTAGTGATTATGCGTTTTTAGGTAGTATTCTTAATCGTTTTGCTGGGAATGAAAATAATGCAGCAAATTTTTTTGTTAAAGCTTCTAATAAAGAAATGGCTTTAGGTATGAAGTTGGCATACTTAGATAGTGCAATTAAAATATCTAAAAAGAGTAAGAATTATGTAGATGCTTTGAAATATGCAAAAATATCTTATAGCATAAATTTAAAACCTACAAATAGAGACATCTATAATTTGGGCGAAGCTGCTTACTTTGCTGCTGATTATACATTGGCTGATAGTATGTTCACTATATATAAAACAAAATATCCTGACCAAAAATTTGGGTATTATTGGAGAGTTAAAGTTGCTCAGGCTTCAGATACTGCTATGGACAAAGGATTAATAGTGAAACCAGTGGAGGAGTATATTCAATTTTTAGAGAAAGATAAAGCCACAAATGGATCTGCTTTGGTACAACAATATGGCCTACTGGCAGCATATTATGCCAATGTGGTTAAAGATAAAGTAAAAGCTATTTATAATCTTCAAAAAATATTAGAATACGACCCACAAAATGCGGATGCTAAGAAGTATATCGATTTATTGAATAAATCAGGTAAACCTTCTGCAACCCCCAAGCCCCGTAATTCATAAAATGATGTTTTTATTGTATCGAAATGTAGATTGAGCAAATATGGGCATCATTTCAATGCTTTCATCTAAAATATTTTTTATTTAGGTTGAGTTTATATAACTGGCTGTTTTATCTTTGCTCGTATGAAAGATTGTTTTCTCAATTTTATACTTTTAAATACCAGCACAGCAGTTGACTATTTTCCTATTGCTATACAACTTCTATTTGCTATAAGTTTTGTGGGTTTAATGATGTGGTTAACACATAAGTTAGGCCCCAAAAGAAAAACGGACGACAAACTACAAAATTTTGAAAGTGGTATTGAAGCTCAAGGCAATGCACGTAGACCATTGGCTATTCAATATTTTTTAGTAGCCATCTTGTTTGTATTATTTGATGTTGAGGTAATCTTCTTTTATCCCTATGCTGTTAATTTTAAAGCGCTTGGCTGGGAGGGATTTATGGCAGTATTGTTGTTTGTAACTTGCTTTTTGGTGGGATTTGTATACATCATAAAAAAAGGTGCTTTGAAGTGGGAAGATTAAAAAAGTAATTGGCAAGAAATGTTGAATGGATAATTTATAAATCATAATTCTAAATTTATAGCTGTGCCTCGTCCGGTTCGATTTAATACAAAAATAAAAACGATTGAAAAGCCAGAAGGGTATGAAGGCGAAGGTTTTTTTGCCACCAACCTCGATAAGGTAGTTGGGTTGGCCAGAAAAAAGTCTATATGGCCGCTTCCTTTTGCTACATCTTGTTGTGGCATTGAGTTTATGGCTACCATGGGTTCTCATTATGATTTAGCACGTTTTGGTTCAGAACGAGTGGGCTTTTCTCCTCGTCAATGTGATTTATTGATGGTAATGGGTACTATTGCTAAAAAAATGGGGCCTGTATTACGCCAAGTGTATCTACAAATGGCAGAACCTAGATGGGTTATTGCTGTAGGTGCTTGTGCTTCCTCAGGTGGCATTTTTGATACTTATAGTGTGCTTCAGGGAATTGATCAAATTATTCCGGTAGATGTATATGTTCCAGGTTGTCCTCCAAGGCCAGAGGCTAT
>CAZXBE010000110.1:0-6927 GCA_964638565.1 uncultured Chitinophagaceae bacterium | reverse complement strand
CAACTTACCCAGGATTGGCAATAATAAATCGAATCCGTATTCAAGGAACAGAGCATTTAACGAACTTACCTCGAAAGAATGTTTTGTTTGTGAGTAATCATCAAACCTATTTTGCTGATGTAATGGCGTTTATACATATCTTTTGCGCCGTAAAATGGAGAAGAAAAAATCGATTGGGCATTCCTTTTTATTTGTTAAACCCTTTTACTAGAATACGCTACGTAGCAGCGGAGGAAACTATGAAAGGGAGCATTTTGAGTCGTATTTTTACCTTAGCAGGGGCCATATTGGTAAAACGTACCTGGCGTGATGGTGGGCAAGAAATACGTAGAGGTCTTGATCCATCAGATACTAGAAAAATTGAGCGTGCTTTGCAACGTAATTGGGTGATTACTTTTCCACAAGGTACTACCAAACCATTTGCGCCAGGCCGCAAGGGTACTGCATATATCATAAAACAAAATAAACCTATAGTAGTGCCTGTTGTTATTAATGGTTTTTGGAGAGCTTTTAACAAAAAAGGACTTGTTTTTAAGAAAAAAGGATCTATTTTATCCATACGCTTTAAAGAGCCAATGATTATAGACTACACCTTACCTACAGAAGCTATTTTAGAACAAATAATGGATGCCATTGAGCAGAGTAAAAAATTTATGTTAAAAGGACGGCACCATCTTGTAAATATTTTTGATAAATAATAATATAACCTTTTGCATAAGTCAAGTATGTAATATACTGGTGATGGTTGAATTTGCTTTGCTTCTTCTTTGCCTTTTTTGTGCGCTTCGATTTGGCTGCCATTTACCGCAAGAGGCCGCCGGATAAACAAAGAATATGTTTATGCTAGACAGAAATATCTGAATAATTATTTATTGCGTTTCCTCTTTAAAGCTTTCATTATTATGGGTGGACAAAAATCATTAGCTAAATTCACTATACTATTAAATACTTTCATTTTGCCGGAGTCTTTTCCTTGTCTAGCCGAAAACGTGGTGGTTATTCTTTTTGCAGCGCCTGCATTTACTTCACTTGCTGGCCGGCCATTAGTATAATAATATAGTGCTAATGATTTTCTACTTCTATCTGGCGGACAGGTTAATGGATCCGGGTGTCCGTGCCAAGAAGAATCAGTAGTAGAAAACATCGCTAATCGATTAAATATGGGGAGAATGCGTGTTGCGCAAGCGCTCATATCCTTATTCCATAATTCAAAATGACCACCGTATTCTTCCTTCCAATCTTCATTTAAATAAACAAGTACATTCAACCTACGATCAAGATTGGTTAGTTTATGTTTATGAAAATCGGCATGTATTTTAAGATAGCCGCCAGGTTTTATTTCATGAAAACCACCACCTTCTAAATAAGGATCGGGGATGAGGGTTTCTTTAATGCCCGTAAGGGCTTGTAAAAACTCTAAAAAAGGTTGTGCATTTAAAAAATGAACAAGCGCTTTTGTGTTAGGTCCAAATCGATACGCTCCTTTTGTAGCAAACTTTTGTTCGTTGGGGTTGCTATAGTGTACATCTGTTTTCTCTTTGCCAATTTCAGGAAACTCATCTAGCACTTTGCGCAACATATCTTCATTAAAAAAATTATCAAAATATATACTGGGAAAAGGGTTTGCTTGTGTGTATGCTTTGTGCTTTTGTTGAGCTAGTTCTGCAAGGTTTGCTGTTGTAGTATGTAAAAAATGCATGTACAATAGTTTTTAGTTGATATAAAATTTAATTCGTTTCTTTTCTTAAGATGTATGTTATAGTACTGCATTTAGAATGATCAAAAAATGCCTCTATATTAGATACAAGCCCATTCCACATACCTTTAATAAAATGCGTTTTTTTTCCTTTTCGCTTATGTTTTTCACTTAACAAGCAGCCATAAAAACTATCGTACCACATGGGTTTTATTTTTTCTATAACCAAGTTATGTTTATGGGCAAGTTGTCGCATAGCTTGTGGTGAAAAGTGGTATAGATGTCTTGGTACATCATACCCATCCCAATAATTTTTATAAATAGCTGCATCTAAACAAGTATAATTGGGCACAGCAATTAATATTCTGCCATTAGAGGTTACTAATTGAAGGCTATTCATGTGGTATCATGTAAATCATGAATATGTTCTAATACATGCCAAAGGGTTATGATATCAAATTTTTCTTTCATATCAGACAAAGCCTCTTTGGGTAAAGCTTGTAGCCCATATTGTTTTAAAGCTACTGTACGAACATCTTCTGCAGGTTCTATAGCAGTAACTTCCCAACCTTTATCTTGCATATATGCAGGAAAAATGCCTACACCACTGCCAATATCTAGTAGCCTTCCAGAAGGTTTACCTATTATCTTAGTAATTAATTTTCTTTTTTTTCGTAGGGTATGCTTACGTACTATATGGTACAGGGTGTAAATGAGCCCCTTTCGTGTATTGCTATGAGAAATATAATTATCAGATTGATAATAGTTGGCTATTGCTTCTTCATCTGGAATATTTTGAGTGAATCGTAAACTACAATTATTGCAATGCCATATTGAAAATACCTCTTTAGATACTACAAAATCTTTTACTTCCAATACTGGTTTTATATCATCAGCATCACAGCTGGGGCAGGTTGTATAACAAATCATTTTATCTAGGGGCATTGATAACTACTTTATGCAGTTATTTTTTTTCAGTAATTAGGTAGATGTCCCATGCGTCATCTAAATGATGATCCTGTAAAAAAAAATCTTTAGTAGATATGGCTGTAGTGATATCCATATTTTGCTTTAAATTTTTACGCATTATCTTGTTCAATATATTATACGGTACAGCTATCCATTTCGCTGGTAAAATTTTGTGTATATTAAATACATCCCACCGCATTAAACGTTGTACGGCTTTTTGATTTTCCTTATAATAACTATTTACAATATCGTTACCCTGTAACCCCAAAAGTTGAAAGTTAGCAGTTACACGGGCTATACCATTCCTCATTTCTTCAAATGTGTACTCCTTAATATGAAAAGGATTTCTAACAAATGTTCTTTTAGCATTAGGGGTAGTTAATAAAAGCTTCCCATTCGGAACCAGTACGCGCAAACATTCTTGCAAAAAAAACGCTTGCGCTGCAATATGTTCTATAAATTGAAATGTAGTAACTACCTCAAACGTATTATCCTCAAATGGAAGAGGAGGCACTTTCGCTTTTATAAAGCTAAGATTGGATGTTTCTTTATAGGTTATATTATTATGATGGATAGCCTCTCGGCTATAATCCACTCCTACTACAGTTTTTGCACTATTTGCCAGTAAGGCGCTTCCGTAGCCCATACCACAGCCAATGTCTAACACTTTTTTACCCATTATATAGGGCAATGCAAACTCGTACGCATATTGACATCTTTGGTAAGTAACATTATTTTCAGCTGTATAATTTGTTCTTTCGTAAGAGCTCATACCACATAAAATTTATTGTACACGTAAAACTTTTAATATTAAAAAATACTGCCAAAGCTAGGCATAATATTTAAAAAACACTTTTATAAATTTTACTAATTCACTTGTTTGCCGCACAACTTTTACTTAGGTTTGCGAACTTCAAAATATGTTTAAACATGCAATTCAAAAAGATAAATGATATTACGGGATGGGTTGTTTTTGCTATAGCTGCAACAACATATATACTTACTGCTGAGGCTGGTGGAAGTTTGTGGGATTGTGGAGAATTTGTATCTGCTGCGTATAAGCTACAGAATCCACATCCACCAGGGGCGCCATTGTTTGCACTAATAGGTCGTTTCTTTATTATTCTTTTTCGTGATAACCCAATGACAGCTGCTAAAGCTGTTAACATAATGAGCGCATTGGCAAGTGCATTTACTATTTTATTTTTATTTTGGACTATCACCCATTTTGCTCGCAGAATTATACAAAAAAATAAAGAATTACTTCAAATAGATCAAATTTGGACTATTATAGGAGCTGGTGCTGTAGGTGCTTTAGCGTACACTTTTTCAGATTCTTTTTGGTATAGTGCTGTAGAAGGAGAAGTATATGCTTTATCCTCTTTTTTTACGGCTGTTGTATTTTGGGCCATATTAAAATGGGAAGACAACGCTGATAAACCGGGATCTGATAAATGGATTGTATTCACCTTTTTTATGATAGGCCTTTCCATTGGTGTACACTTATTAAGCCTACTTACTATACCC
Source organism: uncultured Chitinophagaceae bacterium (assembly GCA_964638565.1). Taxonomy (GTDB): domain Bacteria; phylum Bacteroidota; class Bacteroidia; order Chitinophagales; family Chitinophagaceae; genus CAYVXB01. Next base: position 2,735 of record CAZXBE010000110.1, on the reverse strand, counting down.
GCTATTACCATGGTTTACTACTATAAAAAATATAAACCAAGCAAAAAAGGCTTCCTTCTTGCATTTCTAGTAGGTTGTTTACTCACTGGAATTGTACAAATACTAGTTATTCAATATACAATGCAATGGGCGGGTAAATTTGATATTCTTTTTGTGAATAAATTTAATTTGCCCTTCTTTTCTGGATTTACTTTCTTTTTTATACTGCTAGCCATCTTAATATTTATTGGATTACGCATTGCCCATCGTAAACAATGGTCTTTTTTACGTTTGAGTCTATGGTGTTTTACTTTTATGATGATGGGCTACTCTACATATATAACAACACTTATACGTTCCAATGCCGACCCTGCTGTGGATATGTATAATGTAGATAACCCGATTAGCTTAGTTGGATATTTAGGTAGAGAACAATATGGAGATATGCCTTTAGTATATGGTCAAAAATTTACCGCACATCCTGTTGATAGAAAAAAAGGAGCAACAAAATATGAAAAATCAAAAGATAAATATGTCGAAGCAGGTAAAGATATGAGCTATGTATATGCTCCAGAGGATATGATGTTTTTTCCTAGGGTATGGGATGCTACTAATGAACAAGGGCATGCAGATTATTATGCACAATTTTTTGGTATTAATGTAATAGGGAAGGATGATTATGGTCGCCCAATTTATGATCGTCAACCAACTTTTGGAGATAATTTACGCTTCTTCTTCCAATATCAAATTAATTGGATGTATATCCGGTATTTTATGTGGAATTTTGTAGGTAAACAAAATGATATTCAAGGAGTATGGGATGGAAATCCAAGAGATGGTAATTGGATTTCAGGTATTAGTTTTATTGATAATTTATTATATGGAGATCAAAGTAGTTTGCCTGATAGTATTAAAAACAACAAAGCACATAATACGCTTTTCTTTTTACCTTTTATATTAGGTATTTTAGGGTGTATATATCAATACAAAAAAGATAAAAAAGATTGGTGGGTAAATTTATTACTCTTCTTCTTTACAGGCATCGCCATCATTCTCTACACCAATCCTCCAGGCAACCAACCTAGAGAGCGTGACTATGCTTTTGTAGGGTCATTTTACGCTTTTGCCATTTGGATTGGGCTAGGCGTACTGCAACTAAAAGATTGGTTCAGCAAAAAAATGACAGCTACGCTAGCTACACAAACTACAGCTGTAGTTTGTTTGCTAGCTGTACCTATACTAATGGCTTTTCAGGAATGGGACGATCATGATCGAAGCAATAAACAATTGGCTCGTGATTTAGGTAAAAACTATTTAGAGAGCTGTGCCCCCAACGCCATTCTATTTACGTATGGAGATAACGATACCTACCCGTTATGGTATGCTCAAGAAGTAGAAGGCATTCGACCTGATGTGCGGGTTATTAATTCAGCCTTACTAGGTGCTGATTGGTATATTAATCAACTGAGATCCAAAATCAACCAAAGCGATTCTATTGATGTAATATGGACTCCAGAACAAATAGAGGGTGATAAGCGTAATGTGGTGTACTATGCTCCTCGGCAAGGTGTTCCTCAAGATCAATTTTTTGATTTATATGATGTAATGAAAAACTATGCAGGGAGTGATGATCCTGCAAATATGGTTCAAGACAACAGTGGGGAGCTTTTAAATGCTTTCCCTGTTAAAAAACTGTTTATTCCTGTGGATGGCAATTTTGTAAAACAAAATGGAACGGTAAGTGCAAAAGATAGTATAGTAAGTAAAGTTACTTTTGAAATTCCCAAGAGTGCTTTAATGAAAAATGAATCGGCTGTACTAAACATTATTGCTGCAAATAAGTGGAAAAGACCAATCTATTTTACACTACCCAATGATATGCAATCGATAGGGTTAGGTGCTTACTTAAGAAGAGATGGAATGACATATCGTTTAGTACCTGTGCTTAACCAACCAGTCAATACCGATACCATGTTCAATAATGTAATGCATAAATTTTCTTTTGGAAATGCGCAAATTCCGGGAGTCTATTTTGATGAAGAAAATAGAAGACATCTAAACACAATTAGAGAAGCGCATACAGATTTGGCAATGAGTTTAGTAAATACAGGCAGAAAAGAAGATGCTAGAAAGGTACTTGAAAAATGTGATAAAATGATGTTGCAAACCAATATGCCTTATGGAATGACAAGTAGATATAATCTACATAATAGAACTACTTTATTCTTTTTAGATGCTTGCTATAAAGCAGAGGATTCTCTATTAGCTAAAAAAGTTAGTACCTCTTTAACTAAAGATTTAATGCAGCAAATGCGATACTATAAAAATCTTTCAGAAAGCAAACAAATGGCCATGATGCAAGAAATACAACAAACGCAAATAATATTGCAATATTTAGATCAAATAGAAAAACGTGCAGCACCCACTAATGACAATAAATAAATTATGGCAAAAAATAAAAAGCCTAAACACATTGCAATAGCAGGCAATATAGGTGCTGGAAAAACTACCTTAACAGAACTGCTTAGCAAACACTATAAATGGATTCCTCAATTTGAAGATGTGGAGCATAACCCCTATTTGTTTGATTTTTATGAAGATATGCCCCGTTGGAGTTTTAATCTTCAAATTTATTTTCTTAATAGCCGGCTAACCCAATTACTTGATATTCAAAGAGGATCTGAAACGATTGTACAAGATAGAACTATATATGAAGATGCACATATTTTTGCGCCCAATTTACATGAAATGGGTTT
>CAZXBE010000109.1:0-7000 GCA_964638565.1 uncultured Chitinophagaceae bacterium | reverse complement strand
ATAACAAAAATCAGAAATTTAAATAAACCGGTTGTTGCAGCAGTAAATGGAGTAGCTGCTGGCGCAGGCGCAAATATTGCATTATGTTGTGATGTTGTGGTGGCCACAGCATCAGCCTCCTTTATACAAGCATTTTCAAAAATAGGATTAATTCCTGATAGTGGAGGAACCTACTTCTTACCTCGATTAATAGGTTGGCAAAAAGCCTCTGCGCTTGCTATGTTAGGGGATAAAATAATGGCAAAAGAAGCATTAGAAATGGGCATGTTATATAAAGTTTTTTCAGATGAAAGCTTTTCTCATGAATCTTATCAAATAGCTATCAAATTGGCGTGTATGCCTACAAAAGGGTTGGCATTTACAAAACAAATGCTCAATAACTCCTTTGCACATTCATTAGAAGTTCAATTACAACAAGAAGACATTTTCCAACAAAAAGCGGCTAAAACACATGATCATCTTGAAGGAATGAAAGCCTTCTTGGAAAAAAGGCAACCTGTATTTAAAGGGAAATAGTATACATAAAAATGCCTAAGTCATACGACTTAGGCACTGCTTCGTTTATAGTGCTATTTATAATAATAGCGTGAGATTTTTTAGTCCTTAACAACCTCTCCTTTAATGTAAATAGTTTTCATCTTATTATCATCATATATGATCGTAACTGTTTTGTTAAAAGCACCAACATTTGCAGCATTATAACCTACTTCGATGGCTGTTTCTTCGTTCGGATTATATACTCCTGATTTCCATTTAGGAGTAGTACAACCACAACCCGCTTGTACCGTGGTTAAATGAACAGGGGTTGCACTAATATTTTTCATCATAAAAGTAAATGTTACGGGCCGTCCTTGTGGGATTTTGCCAAAATCATGTGTTGTTTCATTAAAAGAAAAATCTTCCTTTTCCGCAATGTTGTTTGTTATGGTGGATGGTTGTTGTTGGGCCATCAATGCACTGCAACTGATCATAGCAATAGCAAGTATAAGCATCATTTTTTTCATAATCGATATATTTTTAAGTACAAAGATAATACTACATAATGATATGATAAAGTAGCATTTCTCCTTTTTAGAAAATCTAAAAGAAAGATTCCTTTACAAAATTTAGCTAGGTTTGCAAAATGGAAGCAAATCAACAAAACAACGAAGGTCTTTCGATCGATCAATTATCATTTGATAAATTTAGAAACGAAGTATTAACTGATTATAAAATTGTTTGTGAAAGCCGTGAAACCAGCTTATTAGGACGTAAAGAAGTGCTCACCGGAAAAGCAAAGTTTGGCATTTTTGGTGATGGTAAAGAAGTTGCTCAAGTAGCAATGGCCAAATATTTTCAGCCTGGTGATTTTAGATCCGGCTATTATCGTGATCAGACATTTATGTTTGCTACAGAACTAGCTAACGTTCAACAATTTTTTGCACAACTCTATGCCGATCCGCAAGAAGACAATGATCCCTTTAGTGCAGGCCGACAAATGAATGCACACTTTGCTACACCTTTTATACAACCAAATGGAGATTGGTTAGATCTAGCTAATCGCAAAAATATATCCGCAGATATAGCACCTACTGCAGGCCAAATGGCTAGGGCTTTAGGTTTGGCCTTTGCTTCTAAAGCATTTAAAAATATTGAAGGATTAAAATCTTTCACAAATTTATCTACCAACGGAAACGAAGTTTGCTTTTGCACTATAGGAGACGCTTCTACCAGCGAAGGCCCATTTTGGGAAACCATTAATGCTGCAGGTGTAATGCAAGTTCCATTAGCCGTATTTGTATGGGATGATGGTTATGGTATTTCTGTTCCCAAAAAATATCAAACCACCAAAGGCTCCATATCAGAAGTATTGAGAGGCTTTCAGAAAAAAGATAATACAAACGGTATCGATATCTATCGTGTAAAAGCATGGGACTATGCAGGATTGTGTGAAACTTTTGAACAAGGCATTCAAAAAATCCGTGAAACACATATCCCTGCTGTATTTCATGTAGAGGAATGCACCCAACCACAAGGACATTCTACATCTGGAAGCCATGAGCGATACAAAACAGCAGAACATTTGCAATGGGAAAAAAATTGGGATTGTATGTACAAAATGAGAGAATGGATTATAGAAAATGCATTAGCTAGCGAAGAAGAATTAGAAGAGATAGAAAAAAAATCAAAAGAGACAGTACGCATCAGTCGCCAACAGGCTCTGGATGCATCTTTAGCGCCTATTAAAGAACAAGTACAACAAACCGTTCAACGGATAGATACTATTTTACAATCCAACCCAAAAAATACTGCAACTATTCAAAAAATAAAAAATGATTTACTTAATAACAGAGAGCCTTTACGTAGAGATATAATGAAGGCGTTAGGTACAACATTGCAATATGCGGAAGCTTCTCCACAAAAAGAAGCTATTGAAAAATATTATGCCACATTAAAACAATTAGCTACAACACAATACAACAGCACATTGTATAACGAAGGGCCAAAATCTGCATTACAAGTACAACCGATTAAGGCTGAATATGCAGATGATGCACCAACCGTAAACGGCTTTGAAGTATTGAATAAATATTTTGATGAATTGTTTACACACAATCCTAAAGTAGTAGCTTTTGGTGAAGACGTAGGTCATATTGGCGATGTAAACCAAGGCTTTGCCGGCTTACAAGAAAAACATGGCGAACAACGCATATTTGATACCGGCATTCGAGAACATACTATTATAGGGCAAGGAATAGGACTGGCTTTGCGAGGATTACGACCCATTGCCGAGATACAATATTTAGATTATTTATTATATGGATTACAACCTTTAAGTGATGATGTAGCAACCACACATTATCGTACTAAAGGCAAACAAAGCTGTCCCATCATTGTACGAACTCGTGGCCACCGATTAGAGGGTATCTGGCACAGTGGATCTCCAATGGGGGTACTCATTCATGCATTAAGAGGAATGTATGTATGTATGCCTCGTAACATGACGCAAGCCGTTGGCATGTACAATACGTTGTTACAAAGCAACGATCCTGGTTTAGTTATTGAATGCTTAAACGGTTACCGATTAAAAGAAAAATTACCCAGCAATCTTTTAGAATACACTGTTGCATTAGGCATTCCGGAAATTATACAAGAAGGCAACGATATTACTATAGTAAGCTATGGATCTACCTTACGCATTGTGCAAGATGCAGCTCATACATTGCAAGACTTGAACGTTTCTTGTGAGATTATAGATGTACAAACGTTATTGCCATTTGATATTCATCATAGTATTTTAGATTCTCTTAAAAAAACAAATCGTATTATTTTTATAGATGAAGATGTACCCGGCGGAGCAGCAGCTTATATGTTTAATAAAGTAATGGAAGAACAAGGCGGCTATCGTTGGTTAGATATTGCGCCTCGTACAATAACTGCAAAAGCACACCGTCCAGCTTATGGTAGTGATGGGGATTATTTCAGTAAACCCAATGCGGAAGAAATTGTGGAAGGAATTATGCAGATGATGAGAGAGTAAATGTAACCTTCTTACCACTTATGTCAATAATAACTCTAGCAAAATTTAACTAATACTTTCTGATATAATAAATTTTAAGTATGAACAGTAAGCTCTCTCAAGAACAAATAGACAACATCAAAACTTCTCTTTTATCTGGTTATACTGCAACAGAAACAGAAATAAAGAAATTAGTTTCAGCAGGCTTTGATGAAGAAGTAGCAAAAAAGATAATTTCAGATGCAATGAAATCGCTTCGAGAAGAACTGTTTGAACAAAGTCTACTTAAAAAGAAAAAAGAGGAAGCTAGGTCGGTTGCTATTTTGGTTATAACAATGGTTTCGCTTATTGGTCCAATATTCAATATGCGTTCGATTGGATGGTACATGGTTGCTGTTGCTATTGTAGCGGCAGTAGCATATTACGGATTTAAAGATAAGCCCATTGCTGGCATTATAGGAAGCATTACGGTGGTCATATTATTTCCAATTATGTATAACTATTACTTTGCAAGCAGAAATAGTTACATTAGAATCGAACTCTTAATACCTTTAGTAATGGCTGTCATTCCAGCACTATTAATTTTCTTATTACTATCTAAATTGATTTATCCAAAACATTAAACCTTAAATTCTATTCAAGATGACATCAACACATGTTCTTAATGAGCACAAAAAACGACTTGAGCCTATAGAAAGAAAATGTAGTTACTGCGGCATAAATAATTTTGATGAAATGGACGATAATTATTTCGTTCCTTTATTTAAAGAGAAAGACAGAACAAATATTATTGTTTATCGCTCTGTTAAATTTAGTAAAATTTTAATTGGAATACCTCGTTGTAAAACGTGTTTAGACATTCACCAATCTGCTGCCAGAGTAGCAACATATTACGCATGGGGCATTGGAATTGCCGTTATCATTTTAACTATTTTAATGGGAGGATTTTGGGTTTTTGGAGGAGTGCTATCATGCATATTTATTGGTGTTTTTGCGCCTACTTTAATCAAAAATAAAATTGCAACAAAAAAGGGTATTCTTACAGAACTAGAGGGCGCAAAGCAAAATGAGCTCGTACAAGATTTTGTCATTAATGGTTGGTCGTTCACACAACCCTCAGCATAAATAGATAGTTTTTTAAATACGCTACTACCAATAATACTATAGTAATTATTGCAGAGATCTTAAATTTGCTATGCAAAAAAAGAGGTGTATCTCTATCAAGTGTTTACCTGCTGATAGGGCCTTTGGTTGTTTCAACCAAGCACACTGAGCGGGTCTCTATTTTATATTCTTCTTTTGATTTTAATTTACCTATTAATCCATTTTGTTCTGATTTTTTTACAAGATGTTATCAAAAACACAAACATAACAATAATTGATAGTATACTTCTTTGCATAAATAAATAAAATGAGGCGTAATGACAAAAATGAATGGTGTTTAATTTAGGCATGATGATAATTTTCGTTACGCTGTATAGTACAGGCTCTGTATAACTGCTCTATTAATATGAGACGAACTAATTGATGAGGAAACACAAGTGCCGAAAGAGACCAGATAAAATTAGCACGTTGTTGTAAAATATGATCGACACCATATGCTCCCCCTATTAAAAATACTAATCGTTTCACACTTTCATTAGCACGTTGCTGTACATATTCCGCTAATTGTATAGAATTCAGCATTTTACCTCGTTCATCTAATAGTATGATATAATCATTTTTTGAGATAAATGATAACACTAACAACGCCTCCGCTTTTTTTATAGCTGCATCTTTTGTTTTTGTAGTATTTTTTATTTGTAAGAAATGCCATTCTGTAGAATAATATTTTTGAATTCTTTTATTAAACTCTTCTATGGCATCACTATACAGCTTATCATTAGATTTCCCAACAGATAGTAAAACAATTTTCATTTAAGTGAAAATACTATATTTAAACGATGAAATATTGATTCAAAAATCAGTTCCAAAAAATAATGTCTTACTTTTATACGCTTTTCATTGTATCATAAAAAAATATACGATAATGTATCCCAATTTATACTATGCATTTAAGGATTTATTTGGAATCGAAATACAGGGATTACGATGGGTAAACTCGTTTGGTTTTTTTGTGGCCCTTGCTTTTATAGCAGCAGCATGGATATTAACACTAGAGTTAAAACGCAAGGAGAAGCAAGCATTATTAACTTATAAAGAAATAAAAATATGGATAGGGAAACCAGCATCTATCCTTAGTTTGGGATGGAATGGTTTACTAGGGTTTATTTTAGGTTATAAGTTTATTGGAGCATTTATGGGCAGTGATATTGCAGTTGCCAATCTTTCTCCACAAGATTACCTACTCTCCAACAAGGGAAGTTGGTGGGGCGGTATTGTGCTGGGCACTTTGTTAATAACACTGCGTTGGCTAGAGAAGAAAAAACGTCAACTGTCTAAACCAGAACAACGTGTTATAAGAATGTGGCCACATGATAAAGTAGGCGATTTATTAGTGGTTGCACTAATTTTTGGATTTTTAGGGGCTAAAATTTTTCATAATCTTGAAAATTTAGATGAGCTTATCCATGCAGAAAAACCACTTGAACTTTTTTTATCTTTTAGCGGATTAACATTTTATGGAGGTTTAATATTTGCGGGTATCGCTATTTATTGGTTTTGTAAAAAGAATAATATTTCATTTATTCCATTTTTAGATGCGATAGCTCCAGCCATGATGTTGGCTTATGCTATCGGACGAATTGGTTGCCAAGTAGCTGGTGACGGGGATTGGGGAATTGAAAATCTTCATCCTAATCCATTGAGTTGGCTTCCCAACTGGATGTGGTCATATAACTATCCGCATAATGTTATAGATGCTGGTATATCCATCCCTGGATGTGTTGGACCTTATTGCCACCAATTACCTATACCTGTTTACCCCACGCCGTTATATGAAACAATTAGTTGCCTAATACTATTTGGCATACTATGGTTTTTGCGTAAACAAATAACCAAACCAGGTATTATTGCCGGTATTTATTTTTTAATGAACGGTATAGAACGCTTTTTTGTAGAAAAAATTCGAGTAAATACACAATATCATTTTTGGGGTATTAATCCAACACAAGCAGAAATTATTGCTATTTTTCTTATGATAGTAGGCCTTTCAATGCTAGTATATTTCAATAAACGCAAAACCACTGTACCAAAAAAGCTATAGATAGCAGGTATATAAGTATATTTAATTTTACTTCGTAACTTTGTAAAAAAATATTTTATATGGGTATATTTAAATCAGGAAATCCTAGTTTTTCGCAAAAAACGTTTCAAAACATTACATTTACGGATACTGCTAACACCATGACGGTAAAAGGCGCCTTAAACAAACTGGGCTTTTTATTGATAATGGTTATTGCTGGAGCTGTGGTAAGTTGGTATAAATTTTATAAAGATCCTGCAACTGCACAAATACTCATGTGGGTAGGTGCCATTGGCGGACTCATTGTTGCGCTTATC
>CAZXBE010000108.1:0-7006 GCA_964638565.1 uncultured Chitinophagaceae bacterium | reverse complement strand
AAAATAGATTGTTTAAGCGATAAAGAAAAACAACAATTATTAGTAGCCTTTAATGACACCGAAGTAGCATATGATAAAAACAAAACAATAATTGATTTACTTGAAGAACAAGTAATAAAAACACCTAATACTATTGCTATTCTATTTGAAAATAAAACACTTACCTACAAACAATTACAAGAACAATCTGATTTTCTAGCTATTTATTTACAGCATAGCTTCAATATAAAAACTGGCGATTTTGTAGCTTTGCAATTAGAGCGTAACGAATGGACCATCATATCTATATTGGCGGTGTTAAAACTAGGAGCAGCATATGTTCCAATGGATCCTGAATTTCCGCAAGAACGTATAAATTATATTATAAATGACAGCCAATGTAAGCTGATAATAGATGAATCCTTTCTCAATAATTATCAGCAAACAAAACAAATGTTGCCAGATAACAAGATAGATGCGAATGCACTTCAATCGAATCATTATTGTGCCGTAATCTATACATCAGGTTCTACAGGAAAACCTAAAGGAGTGCCTATTACACATCTTAATCTTCATAATCGATTACAATGGATGTGGTCTACATTTCCATTTGAAAAACAAGAAGTATGTGTAGCTAAAACCTCATTAAGTTTTGTGGATCATTTGTGGGAAATATTTGGTCCTTTGCTACAGGGCATTAAATTAGTAATGCTTCCTAAAAATGCAGTGTTGAATATCAACAGCTTTATAGAAGTATTATTTCAACAAAAAGTAACTCGAATAGTGCTGGTGCCTTCGTTACTCAAGGCTATATTATTGAATAAACAGTTATGTGTAGAAAAATTACAAACGCTTAAAATATGGAGTTGTAGCGGAGAAGCATTAGAGGTTGAACTCATAAAACAATTCTATCAAATATTCCCCAATCATACATTATTAAATATATATGGATCAACAGAAGTTATGGCAGATGTAACGTTTTATGATACATCTCTTCAAAAAATAACTACTGAAATAATTATAGGAAAACCTATTGCTAATACAAGCATATATATCTTAGATCAATACAACAATTTACTACCCATAGGCATATCAGGAGAAATAAGTGTTAGTGGAGATGGTGTAACAAACGGCTATTTAAATCAGCCTACATTAACGCAGGAAAAATTTATAGCTAATCCATTTAAGTCAAATACCAACATGTACAAGACAGGAGATATAGGAAGATGGCTTCCAAATGGTAACATAGAATATATAGGTAGAAAAGATCATCAAATAAAAATAAGAGGCTATAGAGTAGAAATAGGCGAAATAGAAACAGCATTACAAAAATATCCTGCAATAGATAAAGCAGTGGTTGTTGTAAAGAATACAGCAGGCGAAAATGAATTAGCTGCTTATATCATAAGCCAGCAAAAGCTTTCAACCAGTGATATTCGAACATATTTAAAAACCATATTGCCATCTTATATGGCGCCTGCTTATTTTATACAGTTAGAAAAATTACCCTTAACCTATAGCGGAAAAATAGACAAGAAAAACCTCCCCGATCCACAAACAGCAGCTATAGCACAGACAGATATGGCAGCTTATGCGGCTCCGAAAAATGAACTGCAAAAAAAGTTAGTACTTGCATGGCAAGCAGTATTGGGAAAAGAAAAAATAAGTATATACGATAACTTTTTTGAACTAGGAGGCAACAGCTTAAGAGCTATGAAGTTGCAAACATTATTACACAAAAAATATGAGCTTAATATAACTATTCAGGATATATACAATAAACCCACTGTTGAAACGCTATCCTTGCTACAATCTAATAGCGATCGAATTATTTTATTACATGCTAAAAATGCAGCAGCAAAAACGAATATCTATTTTGTTCCACCCATAGTTGGTACGCCTATCGGGTACAAACCTTTAGCTGAAAAATTAGCTACTCATTATAATAGTTATGGTTTACAATACCGTGGATTAGGCGAGCACGATGAGCTGTATTCTTCTATTCAGGCCATAGCATTAGATTTAAGTGAACAAATATTACTTCAACAAACAAGTGCCGAATGTATAATAGTAGGGTATTCTTTTGGAGCTATTATTGCTTTTGAGATGACTAAAATACTAGAAGCTAAAGGAAAAAATATTCAACTAATTTTAGTGGATATGAAACCTGAAAAACATAAACAACATTGGCTTACTAATATAGGGTTAGCTTTGCAAAGAGAATGGTTTGTGCTGCAATGTAGATACACTATACTGCGCAAAAACCTATACACCAAAAAAATAAGAAAATTTTTACTCAATAATTTTTCATTATTAGATCATTATACATTTAATGGTAAAGTAAAAGCCAATGTACAGGCTTTTGAAACACTAAATAATAACGTAAAAACAAACATGCATGGCTGGCAGCAATATACAGATAGTAAGGTAACAGTACACTACATTCCAGGCAAACACGAGCAAGCATTTTCTTTTGATAATATAGCTATTATTGAAAAAATTATCAAACAACTTAATGCATCTACATAATGCGTATATACATCAACTTATATAGTAAAAACAATGAAACAATTACTAAAAATAGTATCTAGCTTAGCAGGCAGGGGCCAATTATTAAAATACATACTACTAGGTATTCTATCAGGTTTATGTGGCTTTCTATTTATTAATGTATTAACTCGAGTAGTAGATATACTTATTGCAGGTAATCTAAAAACCATTAACAAAGAGTATCTTCTTATTTTTTCATGTATCATTTTATTTTTTATTTGGACAAGAAGAACACTTTCTTTAGCTATTATAAAACTATCTCAACAACTTTTCTGGAAGCTCAGAAAACAAATCATAGTCTTAGTCTTAAACGCTGATTATGATAAACTAACAAATAAAAAAGATCAAATACATTCCTCCATAGTAAGTGATATTAACATTCTAACCCAAGCCTCCACAACAATTATCGATTTTTTTACCGCTTGTATTATGGCTGTTGCCTGCTTAATTTATTTAGCCTCTATTTCATTTATATTATTTTTTATTACGCTAGGTGTTGTAGCTCTAGGTATTATAGCATACACTCTTAACTCAAAAAATAGTAATCAAAACTTTGAAAAATCTCGCAGTTTAGAAAATAACTTTTTAGAACAGGTCAACACTATTTTAAATGGTTTCAAAGAAATTTTTATGGAACCTAAAAAAGGAAGATACCTCTATCAACAAAAAATTAACTCCATTGCAGAGCGTTCTTACAATAGTAATATCAATGCGTTTACCGGTTTTTTAAACAATCAAATTATTGGACAAGTACTGTTTTACATACTGATCACATCTATATTACTTATCTTCAGTGTAACGCTCCATATCAAAACAAGTGATATTGTTAGCTTTATTTTCACCTTACTATATTTATTAAATGCTATCGAAATTATACTGGTATTTCTACCCAACCTTATAAGAGCCAAAATAGCTGTTAATCGGTTAATGTGCTTAAAAATTGAATTAGAACAAGCAAATGCTAATAATACTATTATCGAAAAACATCTTTCGAAAAATGAATTTAGCCAGATAGCTGTTAAAAACGTATCGTTCCATTATGGTAAAGAAAATCAATCCTTCAGCATAGGTCCCATAAACATAAATATCAAAAAAGGAGAAACTATTTTTATTTATGGAGGCAACGGTAGTGGCAAAACTACATTTGTATATTCCTTGCTTGGCTTACACATGCCATCTTCAGGAGAAATTTGGTTGAATGAAATGCTTATAAATAAAGAAAATTATTCAAATTATAGAAGTATTTTTTCAGTTGTATTTAGTGATTTTTATTTATTTGATGAATTGTTAGGGATAGATAACATTGATATTCAAAAATGCAATAACTATTTACAATTATTTGAAATAGAAAAAAAAGTGAAACTAGAAGATAATCGTTTTTCCACTACCGATCTTTCCACTGGTCAAAAAAAGCGCTTAGCCCTTATAGCCATGTTGTTAGAAGAGAAGCCAGTATTAGTATTAGATGAATGGGCAGCGGATCAAGATCCCTATTTCAGAAAAAAGTTTTATACTGAAATTATTCCTTTTTTGAAAAAAGAAGGTTTTACCATTATTGCCGTAACCCACGATGATAAGTACTATCACTGTGCAGATAAATTGTATAAAATGGATTATGGTAAACTAATAGCAGAGGACATACATACCTATAATAAAAACTTGTTATCTAATCAATTGATAGATATTGAATCATAATGCATACGATGAACCCCAAGCCACAACTATTTTTATTGCATTTTGCAGGAGGGAATGGTTATTCCTATAATTTTTTAACTCCTCATCTTACTACGTACTTTGATGTACATGTGTTAGAATTACCCGGAAGAGGGAAACGTATAAATGAGCCCTTAATAAGAGACTACGCATTAGCAGTTAGCGATTTATATAATCAACTTATATCCAAACGTACCGAAGCAGATTATTTAATATATGGACATAGTATGGGCGCTACGCTCGCCCTTGCATTAACTGAAAAAATAGAGCAAGAAATACAGCCGCCTTTACATATAATCGTTAGCGGTAATCCAGGACCAGGCATAAAAGACAAACGCCGATATGATATACCTAAAGAACTTTTTCTTCAGGAGCTTAAAGCATTGGGTGGTATGCCAAACGAATTTTTTGAAAATGATGAACTATATCATTTTTTTGAACCTATTTTACGAGCTGATTTTGAAGTGCTGGAAAAAGATGCTTTAGTTTTCACCAATTGTAAAATTAAAGCACCTATTTATGCAGTAATGGGTAATACGGAAGAATGTGCATTACAAATCAATAACTGGCAAAATTATACTTCGGGCTTATGCCAAACAACGTTATTAACAGGCAATCATTTTTTTATACATCAATATTCCAAAAAATTAGCAGCCATCATTAAAAATTGTTATGATAGAAGTAAAGTATTGCAATATTAAACATTTGGATGAAGTGCTTATAGATAAATATTTAGAAGAGCTTCCTGATTTTATGCTTCAAGAAATTAATCGATATAAAATAGCAAATGATCGAAAAACAAGGTTAATAGCTCGATTAATGATAAAAGAATATTTACAGAAAAAAAAATATGCTGCTCGTTTAGCAAACTGGCAAAAAGGAGAGAATGGAAAACCTTTTATTACAAATGGTCCTGAATTTAACATTACGCATTCTGACGAAATGGTTGCAGTGGCTTTTAGTGATTGCCCAATTGGTATAGATATTGAAAAAACACACGAAGTAGATATAGAAGCCCTTTCATCATATTTACATACTGAGGAAAAAGCATATATTCTCACATCAAAAAATAAACAAGATGCCTTTTTTACTATTTGGGCCAAAAAGGAAGCCTATCTAAAAGCCGCCGCAAAAGGTATTGCACATGAGCTTGCTGCAATAAGTGTTATAGAAAACAATATTATCAATAACCATCAACATTGGTATTTTAAACAACTCTATATAGATCCGTTTTACAAATCCTTCATCTGTTCTACAAATGAAATCAATAACATTATTCCATGTCAGTATATTTTTTAATCTAACCCGTATATGCGCAGCATATATTCTTTCGTTCTATTTTTTCAATGCTTATGTTAATACTGTTAATGACAGCATTATCGCCTCAAGATTTTTTTAAGATCTTCGCTGAGGTTGCTTTATTTCATACATTCGTATACTTAAACGATCAGTTATGCGTACAGACAATTTTCACTCACCAGACTATTACGGAGTAGATGATTTATTAACTGAAGAACATAAGCTCATTCGTGAAACGGTTCGTAATTATGTGAAAAAAGAAATCACCCCTATTATTGAAGATTATGCACAGCGTGCTGAATTTCCTCAACATATTGTAAAACAATTGGGAGAACTGGGTTGCTTTGGTCCAACCATACCAGCAGAATATGGTGGTGGCGGATTAGATTATATAAGTTATGGATTAATGATGCAAGAATTAGAACGTGGGGATAGTGGAGTTCGATCTACTGCATCGGTACAAGGCTCATTAGTTATGTATCCTATATATGCTTATGGAAATGAAGCACAGCGCAAAAAATATTTACCTAAACTAGCTTCTGGCGAATGGTTAGGCTGTTTTGGTTTAACAGAGCCTAATCATGGTAGCGATCCATCGGGCATGCTTACGAATATTAAAGATGCTGGTGATCATGTAATATTAAATGGAAGTAAAATGTGGATTAGCAATGCTCCTTTTTCCCAAATAGCAGTGGTGTGGGCCAAAAATGAACAAAATGAAATTGTAGGATTGATTGTAGAAAGAGGTATGGAAGGCTTTACTACACCAACAACCCATGGCAAATGGAGTTTACGAGCTAGTGCTACAGGAGAATTGGTTTTTGATAATGTAAAAGTTCCAAAAGAAAATATTTTACCTAATGTAAAGGGCTTAAAAGGCCCATTAGGATGTCTAAGTAAAGCTCGTTACGGAATTGCTTGGGGAACAATCGGCGTTGCTATGGATTGCTATGACACTGCTTTGCGTTATACTAAAGAACGCATTCAGTTTAATAAACCTGTTGCTTCATTTCAATTACAGCAAAAAAAACTAGCAGAAATGGTTACTGAAATTACTAAAGCGCAATTGCTCAATTGGCGTTTAGGTGTATTGATGAATGAAGAGAAAGCAACTCCTGCACAAATATCTATGGCCAAACGAAACAGTTGTGAAATAGCTATAACCATTGCAAGAGAAGCTCGTCAAATGCTAGGTGGAATGGGTATTACGGGCGAATATCCTATTATGCGACATATGATGAATATGGAAAGTGTCATTACTTACGAGGGCACACATGATATTCATTTGTTAATTACTGGAATGGATGTTACAGGTATAAACGCATTTAAGTAAGTAAAAAGGAAATGTTATATGGAGCTTATCAAAATAGAATAAAAAATTACTTTTTTAGGATAATGAAATAGGTGAAAAAAAGAGACTCTAAAATAATTTGTGTAAATGGAAATGAGTAACTGTTATTTAGAG
>CAZXBE010000107.1:0-7092 GCA_964638565.1 uncultured Chitinophagaceae bacterium | reverse complement strand
TGTTCGTTAATGGTTAAATTGGGTACTAGAAAAAATGGAATAAAATTTCCAGAAATGGTATCTATAAATCCTGCATAACCCACATTAAACGGGTCTTGATACAATAAAGCAGATGCAAAGCTATTCATGCTTAAAGTGCTATTGTAACCGTGGGTTAAGGTGATATTGCTAAATATGCTTTCAGATTTATTTATGTTAGATAAGCCTGTATATGTAATACGCCAATTGGGTTTAGGTATTAATCCTGAAAAAGGATTAGATCGAATGTTGTTACCATTTTGCTTAATTAAAGGAACTTTTAAAGGATCTGTACCTGTATATGCTGCAATAAAAGAAGGTATAAGTACATCCTGTGCATAACGTCCATAACCGGTGTAAAATCCATCGGCTGTTCGCTGTTGTGCTACTGGAATTTTTAGCCAGTAAGGATTTTGTGTGGCTAAGCGTTCGGATAAAATAATTCTATTGTTTTCGAAAGTTCTGAAAGTTTTGGAAATTTTATTAGGATCAAATTTTTCAAATAGTGTACTAAAGGAAATATAACTTACACTAAAGCCACCAGATGCATAAGGGTTTAAATGGGTAAAATTTCCATTACCCAAGGTGTCTTTAAATAATTCGTTATATGATTTGCTAAACGATTTTTCGATGTTTAAATTAAAGACTAAGGATTTAATTGGCTCTAATTGTGTTGTTGCACTTAGTTTTTGCTCAAAATTTTGTTGAAATAAAAAATTGAAATTAGGGTTTTTCGTAATCCATCCTTTTGAGGCTGCACGGGCTAACCAAGATGGATTGGGCTGAGCTCCAAATATATAATCAAGCCCTGGAGCATTTAGTTTCCAATTATTTCCGATATGATCAACTTCATTTATAAAACCAGGAATTCTACTATGATATGTTTCCGTATATTGAATGTTCATATGACTTATAGCTGTTAGCAATTTTCCTGAAAATTTTTGCCAATGAGTTGTTGTAGAATCATTTTTATTAAGCTTGCGCAAGAAAGCTGCTTTGTTGTACAGTTGCATAAAATTAAATTCGCCTGTTAAAGAACGCTCTTGGCTATTTTCAATAACATTGCCTAACTGAGCAGCTATAAGAGAAGCACCTATCCAATTATAAGAGTTACTATAGGTAAAACGAATCGTTGTCCAGTCAATAAAAGAAAATCTATTAGTAGGTAACGTGTAGCTCGAAATAAATTTTTGCATATATAGGGTAGTGCGGCCCCAGTTCAAAAAATTATGATTGACTATTTTTCTTTTTTCAGCATTATCAATAGCCCCATAGGGCTCATCGATACGAGCATTATTGATAGCATTAAAATCGATCGTTAAACTACGACTTAGGTTCCAATTTAAATTGTAATATCTATTGTAAGTAAAATACTTATCGTATGTGGTATCTACGCTCGATACTTTACTATCATAGCCGTTTATTGTTCGAGGAATGAATTGGCTAAATTGCCTATCGATATCTGCTCTAAAACTAATGATTGAAGGATTAATATTGAAATTGAAATTTTTTATCCAAGCGAACCACGGGGACTTGCTTTTAATGATATTTTTAAATGGTTCAATATACCTGGGCTGGGCATTAAAAGTATATCCAAAAGTACCATGGTGCCTAATGATTGTCTGATTTTGTACTAAGGGATTAGATATTTCTGTTTTAATATAGGAATAACTAATATCAAAATTTTCAATGCTCCATAAGCGTAAACGCTTACCGGTTGTGTTTATTTTTCGTACATTATTAAAACTAAACGCTTTGATATTAGTTTGATCAATAGCACTTTTTTGAATGGAGTCTCTAGATTGATTAGATGTATTAGCCAGTTTATCTTTGAATCGGATATCTAAGTCATATGGATCAAACTCTGGAGTGGCCGTAGTTCTAGCAATGCTGCCATAAAAAGGAATGCTTATTCCTATTTTAGAAGGCAATAATTTTCCTAATTCCATATTGGCTGTCACATCAAATTGTAATACATTTTCTTTGGATCGTTCGTTGATACGTTGATCAATATTTCCAAATCCTGTAGTATGATAATTTGCGGATACGGCAATATTGCCCATATCTGCTAAGCCAATATCTAAACGGCCTAGAGCAGCCCATCCACCTCTATCATCAATGGAGGAAAGGCGTAATTCATTTACCCACACTTCTGCATCAGCGTCTGCATGAGAAGGTGTTTTATTTTCTATACCGAGTAAAACAACTTGAGTTTCACCCAAATTTGGGTTGCCTAATATAGAGAATGTTTTGTTGCCTATCTGTTGACGAAATATAGCATTGGGAGGAGCATTTTTGTTGTTGCGCAGTAGTTTTACGTTTGTTAATTCATCTAATGAAAAATCTATATTATTCTCCTCTGGCCATACAAGTGCTGGTGTTGATTGTCCTACTTGTGTTATTTTAAGTGGAATGCGCACTTCATAATAATTGCTTAAAAAGTCAGATCCAATACGCATTACAGCCACGAGGTCGTTATCTTGTACTTGACGTGCAGGTCCTTGAACTGCTTCGGCATGAACAAACATGGAGAGCTTTTTAAATCGACGCAGGTCTAAATGCATATTTTTAAATACGGCTCTAGCATCATTTATGGCTAGTTTACGTATCTGTAAACTCATTGCTTGCTCGTTTAATAAAATATTGGTATTGTTATTGTTGAGTTGTTGTACGCGTTCAATACCAGGTGGAATAACATAGGCTACAGGTGATCGACTACTATTTTCTTCAACATTAACGGCTAATACATTGAATTTTGTATTGCCAGAAGTTAATGGAATATAGTTCCCCATTGTATCTAACTTATATTGAAATTGACGCCATTGGTTACGAATAAGATCTAAACTTGCTAAACGTAATGTTATCGAATCTTCAAAATCGGTTAAGAATAATCGTATGAAACGGATAGATTTAAAATCTTGAATATTGCCTACTTTCCTTTCATACTGTTGTATAGGCACTCTAAATAGATACCAAGTTTCTTGTCCTGTTGTTCCATTCGCATACGTTACAGAAACAATTCGCTTGTCTGTAATGTAATCGCTACCCGCCATCATGTTAGGTTTTAAATCTATCTTATATTGAAAGTATTGTTCCGTTTCATTTAAGGTATTGTCTCTATTTAAATCTTCATTATCTGGATAGACAGTTGCTGCAGGAGAGAATGTATTGTTACTAGCGATAGGAGAGTTGCCTTGTGGGTTATTGTAGTTTTTATATCTAGTAAGAAGATTGCTATTGCTTACATCAAACGAAGGGTCTCTATACCACGTATAATTATCTGTAGAAGGGTCATTTAAAGCATCATTATAAGCAACAGAACCTACTCCAAAAGTTGTGGCTAATTTGGTTAAATAGTTGCGGCGTTTGATGCGTTCGGCATCATCATTTAAGCCATCTAATCCAACATCTTGAAAAGGTCTATCATCTGGATTGTTACTAAATGCTTGAGTAACTTGCATTGGATTTAGGGGAACAGCTCCCCATTTAGAGCTGTCTATTGTCGCAGGCATATTAGGTGTACTCAATCCATTCTCATAAAAGCGTTTTCCATCTTTAAGTATATCTTCTGATATGTTGCCTAGGTTAAGATATAATGAACCACCCTTGCTGGTTGGATTTTTTATAAAAGGATCTTGTGCCCAAAATTCAACAAACTCTATATTGGCTGTTTCAAAATCAGTTTGATCTATATTGCGCATAATGCCACCCCAGCGTTTTTTAGGGTTTAACAACTTTCCGCTTGCATCCACACTTCCTGCTCTTGCATCATAGTTATATGGCCCTTTTTCTGTTGGATAATAGGATAGGTCAAATGTTACTAATTGATTTTGCCCTACATCGGGTGTACGTTGTGGAAAAATTTCCTGTATAGATATGGCTCTGGTTCGTGGATCGGATAATATATTAATGTCCTTAATGGGGTTGTTGCTATTTCGTTGATCCTGTAGTACAGATTCAATATTATACCAAGCTAGCTTGGCTCTATTAAATCCATAGTCGATTGAATCGATTAATGAACCTTCTGGAAAAAGTCCATTGCCTTGTGGTGTTGATGCTAATGTCCATGCTACAGATGGGAAGCGAATATCTTGCGAACTTCTGCTCCCTTCAAAATCATCAATATAAATAGTACCACTATTGCCACTTCCGATTTGAGAAGGGTGCCCGGGTTGTAAAAAAGCCGCTTCTCCATATACATTAATACGAGAGGGAGTGGTGGTGTTGAAAAAAGGTAATTTATTAAGCCATTTTGTTAAACGAGGGGAATTAGATTGATAATCCACGTTTATACCATACATGGTATTTTTTATTGGATCATCGCCATAATTTACTTTAGTATAAAAGGGTCGTTCTGTTATTCGAGCCATGGATGCTCCAATAGAAAACGCTTTACTAAACTTATAATCTGCTTGTATGCCTACAAAGCTTCGTTGTTGTATACCAAAAGCAGCACTATTTTCAAATTGTATATTAATAGGAATGCCTGAATTTAAAATAGCTTGATTTAATATTTTTAATGTTCCTAAATTATAATCAACAATATAATCAATATTCTCTTTAAGCATTTGGCCTCCTGCAGTTACCATTACAGAACCTTGAGGAATATTTAAGCCTCCTAAATAAATATCTGACGTGGTTGTTGAAGTGGCATATCCTTTTAATTGATATCGATTTAGATTGGCAAATGTTTGGGCAATTGCTTTTATGGTATCATATAGTGGGCGGTAGCTATATTTTGGCTTTATTGTAGGAGTGTTTGTAAAAGCAAGGTTTTCTAGATCTTTACCAAAAGGCTCCAGAATAGGAAAAATTATTTTTCCTTGTTGAGAAAGTACTGTATAGCCTTCTATATAATCAAATACACCATCGGGTTGTGGGTCATTTTGATTGTTAAGGCGGTCTAGTTTTAGTATCGAGATTAAAGGTTTTCCTGTAGCATCGCCTTCGGGTAAATATCTTTTTTCTCCAGCACTTGGTTCTTGATAGGATACATTGAGCGAAAAATTTTCTTTTTGTAAACCGGCTATATCTAAAGAATATATATTCTTCATCATTAATCCCCATAGGGGTAACGAGGGTCTTTGAGAGGTAGCTTTTAGTAATTTTAAGAACAATACATTTTGAATTCCTTTACTGGTATCTAATGCAATATCTTGTGAAAACTCTCCAACCTGGTATATTCTTCCATTATAACTGTATTGATAAGCTACAGCCAATACATCATCAGGTTGTAGTTGTTGATTTATAGATAAAAACCCAATTTGTGGACTAAAATAATACTCTGAAGGGTTTAATTTTCGAGCAAATGTTTTTTCATAATCTTGTGTGGGTTGCAGTTTTAATATTTGTAATTGACTTGTAACGGTTGATGGATTTCGAGCCGCTATGTTGTTTGCAACTTTTTCATATATGTCGTTGCTACTATTTTGTGGGAGTGGGTTGGTAGTTAACGTTTTTATATTGGTATTATACGGTTGATATTCTGCCAAATCCATTAACCCCACTATATTTCTAGTATCATTTGTTAAGCCACTTCTATTGGTTACCCAAACTTCCATTCGTAAAATCTGCACCTGGCTATTTACAACAGGTAGATTTTGCATGGTTATGTTATAGTTTTTTTTAAAATACTGTGCCAATAAAAAATGTCTATTTTCATCATAGTCGCTAGCCATTTTTGCGAAAGAGGTTTTTGCATTTCTTCCTTGTAGAACTATTGTTTGACGTTGTGCTCGTTGGTTGGCTAGTACGCCTGTTAAAAATAGTTTTCCAAATTGTACTTGTGCTTTTAATCCAAATAAAGATTGTGCACTAGGCATTAATGTACCTTTAGATGAAAAAGAAACATTTCCTGCTTCAAACGATTTAATAACTTCATCTTCATTGCCAGCATAGTCTAATTTAAGCTGATTTTCGAATGAAAAGTTTGCTAACGTATTGTAGTTAATAGGAAATTTTAATTTGTTTCCAATACTAGCATTGACATTTAATTGTGCATTTAAGTCAAAATCTAAACCGCCGCTACGTCTTGCTCTTTCAGGTAAAATAGGATTATCAATGCGTTGCCCTTGATAACCTAGTAATAAGTCTACATATCCATTAGGTTTAATATCTACCTTACTTGATCCAAACATTCGATTAAATAAATTATCAGTTACTCTAAGTTGAGGTTTTTGATATCGTCTGTTTAGATTAAATAAAGCGTCTGATCGTTGCTTAAAATAATTTCTTTCTTGCTCACTGCCTATTAATTGCATAAACTCTTTATCACTTAAAGCGGTTGGTTTACGATAGTAACTATTGCCTATTTTTTCTGTAATATAATATTGCTTTGTTTTTGAATGATAGGCTACTTCACGTTTAATAAAAGTAGTGTCTAGTAATTGAAATGGATTATTAATACGGTTTTCAGCAAAAGGGTCACTACGTCTATCTTTTAGTGGAAAGCGCAAATTGTTTTTTGTGGTAATACTATCTTCCGTATTTATTTTTTGCGCAATAGCACATGGTGGTAATATAATTGCAATAACTATATAGGATATCCATAGGTGTGTAATATGTAATTTTCTAAAAATCACTTGGCGAATATAATTTAATATAATAAAAGAAACGGTTGTTTCCTGATGGGTCTTTACCTTGTGGAGGGTTCTTTAGGTGTTGATTTTAAACAAAATAACGAGTAAAACGTACATTTGTTGAACGGGCAGTATTTCATAGTTGAAATTTCTAATTTTTCAAGAAGCTATTTTATGGTCTTTACGCTTCGTGTAAAGCTATATAAAATAATTAACTAAAATAAAAGGATAGATAATTTTTTATGAAAATGCTAAGTACATGTGAAAAATGTAATGCGGAATTAAAACTAGACTCATTGGCATTTATTTGTAGTTATGAGTGTACATTTTGTGAAGAATGTACTAAAAAGATGCAGAATATTTGTCCAAATTGTAGCGGAGAGCTTGTGTAAAGGCCTAGAAGAAAAATAAAAGAAAATGTTCAAAAGAGTAAATAAATTTTGGGTCAAGATAAGTTAAGGACATTTAACTAATGCTCTAACTTAGTCTGGACAAT
>CAZXBE010000106.1:0-7101 GCA_964638565.1 uncultured Chitinophagaceae bacterium | reverse complement strand
CAACTCTAAATAACAGTTACTCATTTCCATTTACACAAATTATTTTAGAGTCTCCGCCTCTGCTTTCTTTAGGTCTTCAGGAGTATCAATTTCTACACCCATGTATTCTGAAAGAATCATTTTTATAGAAATACCATTTTCTAGATATCGAAGGCATTCAATTTTTTCAGCATCTTCTAGCGGGGTTACGGGCCATTTGGTGAACTGCATCAACATTTGCCTGCGAAAAGCATAAACACCAATATGTTCATAATAAGGGATGGTAATATTTTTGTTGCGAGGATACGGTATAACAGATCGGCTGAAAAATAATGCGTTAAAATTGCCATCTACAGCTACCTTTACATAATTAGGGTCTGCTATACAAAGCGGATCGGAAAGGGGTTGCATTAAAGAAGCTACTTGTACATTTTTATCTTGCCCAAATACATTGATCAACCGCTCTAAAGGCCCTTTTTTAGCAAAAGGAGTATCTCCTTGAACATTTACAAAAATGTCTGCTTCTAAATTCTCGGCAGCTTCCGCAATACGATCCGTACCACTCTCATGTTGCTTAGTGCTTAAAAGCGCTTTGCCGCCATGTTGTATAATTTCATTCTCAATAATTGTACTATCTGTAACAACAATTACATCATCAAACAAATTAGTCTTGTAAACAGAATCATACGTACATCGAATAACCGATTTATTACCCAGAGTAGCCATTAATTTTCCCGGAAAACGAGTGGCTGCATATCGAGCGGGAATTAAAGCAATCGTTTTCATTTTTAGTTGAGGGGCATAATAAGCATCAATAAATCTTCTTCTGCATTTACTTCCAGAGGTTTAATGAGCCCAGCTTTATTAGGGCTTGATAATTCAAGTTTTATTTCGTCATCATCCATTGCATTCAACATTTCTATCAAAAATTTAGCATTAAAAGATATCTGCATGTCTTCTCCGTCATACTGACAAGCCATTCGTTCATTGCCCTCAAAGCTAAAGTCGATATCCTGTGCAGATAGTTGTAATTGACTTCCAGATATATTTAGTACTACTTGATTGGTACTTTTATTACTAAACACATTAATGCGGCGTAATGCTTGTTGAAAATCATTTTTTCCAACAATCATTTTGTATGGATTATTAGCAGGAATAACAACTTTATAATCTGGAAAACGAGCGTCAATTAATCGACAAATAAGTTGTGTAGTATTATGTTGTATAAAAAAATGATTATTCGTATAAGAGATATTTAATGTATCATCATTATTTGGTAAAACAGCCTTAAGTAAGCTTAATGGTTTTTTAGGAACAATAAAAGAACCATTTTGTTTTATTGATACGTTCTTACGTTTATAACATACCAAGCGGTGTGCGTCTGTTGCAACCAATTGTATCTCATTTTTCAATAATTCAAAGAAAACGCCCGTCATAGCGGGTCTTAAGGTATCTGTGCTTGCTGCGAAGAGTGTTTTATCAATGCCGTTTAATAAAACCCCGCTTTTAATGGAAAAAGTGCTGCTTTCATTAGCCATAGGCTCTTTAGGATAGTTGTCTGGATTTTCACCCATTACTTTATATTTTCCACTATCACTGGTTATTTCCACACTATAATTCTTATCAATATGAAACGTAAGAGGTTGTTCTGGAATATTTTTTAAAGAATCAGTTAAAATTTTGGCAGGAATACACACTTTACCGGTTTCTTTAGCTTCAATCTCTAATTGAATTTTCATCACCGTTTCTAAATCTGTAGCCATAACAGTAAGGTGATTTTTGTGTACTTCAAATAAAAAATCTTCTAAGATGGGTAAGACAGTATTTGTGCTTATAACACCACTTATTTGTTGCAAGTGTCGCAATAATGTAGAAGAAGAGACAATAAATTTCATGTATACGATAATTATTTGTTCGCAAAATTTAATAACCCATTAACAATAGTGAGTAAGTACCGTTAATGACTACTATAAACAACTGAATTAAAATGCTACAGAAATGGCATTTTAACCGGACAAACCTACATTAATTTAGGCATTGTTCAAACCTATTTATAAACATTCTATTATAAAAATGGGGTGTTTCGAAATTTGAAAATAGGCATTGGGTAACTAATTTGACTTGTAATATGTGAAAACGGTAAACATTTCGGTAAATCCATGTAACTTGCCGCACCTAATACCAAAGTTTTTTCTTGAAAAAGTTAGGTTAACCAAATTCAATTTAGATATTATTTTAAGATATAATGAGAAAGATATTTTTGAAACCGAATGTGTACAGTTGCTTTTTACCAGTAGCAATTTTTATATGCGTTTGCTTTACAAATAGAACACAAGCACAAGTTGATACAACCCAACCCCAGCCTATAGAAGTTAATTTAAACAATATTTTTGATAATAAAGTTCCCAAAGAATATACCATAGCGGCACTAAAAGTAACAGGGAACGCTCATTTTGATGAAGCATTAATTATTTCTATAGCGAATATAGCGGTTGGAGACAAAGTTCGTATTCCGGGAGGAGATAATTTTAATAAGGCAATAGCAAATTTATGGAAACAAAGTTATTTTAGTGACGTTCAAATTTATATTACAAAACTTCAAGGAGATAAAATATTTTTAGAAATACATGTTGTAGAAAGGCCTAGACTTTCCTCCGTTGTGTATAAAGGTCTTCGTAAAAAAGAAGAACAAGATCTGCTAGGTAAAACAGGATTAGTTAAAGGTCGTGTAATTACAGAAAGCATAAAACGCACAGCTACAAATACTATAAAAGATTATTTTGATGATAAAGGATATAGCAACG
Organism: uncultured Chitinophagaceae bacterium; assembly: GCA_964638565.1. Taxonomy (GTDB): domain Bacteria; phylum Bacteroidota; class Bacteroidia; order Chitinophagales; family Chitinophagaceae; genus CAYVXB01. The sequence goes on along the minus strand of CAZXBE010000106.1, from coordinate 4,318 downwards.
TATCTATACATATGGAGGAACAAGTAGACCCTTCCACGGCAAACGCTAAGCTGTTAATAGTAGACATTCAAAGAGGTAAAAAAATACATATCAATCAAATTAATTTTTTTGGCAATAACACCATAAGTGATATAGCATTAAAAAAACAATTGAAAGACACAAAAGAAATGTCTCGGCTTACACTTTTCCCCCCTAAAGACAGCAGTGTATACGGGCCAACACAACATATTTTATTTAGGGATTATATAAGAGATTGGGGGGTTTTGTCTCCAACAAAAACTAAAAACTTTTTAGATCCATATTTTCGATTCAAACTATTTTCTACATCAAAATTTAATATATCAAAATTTACTACGGATAAAGAAAATATCCTAAAATATTACAATGCTTTAGGATATAGAGATGCTGTTATTGTAGCAGACACTGTATATTACAGTAAAACAAAAAATTTAAATATTGATATTAAAGTAAACGAGGGGCACAAATATTACTTTGGAAATATTACTTGGCGTGGAAACACTAAATACACAGATTCTTTGTTGAACATAATTCTAGGAATAAAAAAAGGAGACTTGTACAATTTGGAAACGCTAAACAAAAAAGTAGGCAAAGATTTATCTCCTGAGGGAGGCGATATTAGCGGGCTATATATGGACGATGGATATTTATTTTTTAGAGCAGAACCAATAGAAACCGCTGTGTACAACGATACAATAGATCATGAAATTCGAATTATTGAAGGACCACAAGCTATTATTGGCAAAGTAACTATTACAGGAAATGATAAAACAAAAGAACATGTTATTAGAAGAGAGCTAAGAACCATCCCTGGAGAAAAATTTAGTCGATCTGATTTAATACGTTCTCAAAGAGAATTAGCTAGTTTAAATTATTTTAATCAAGAAAAAACGGCTCCACAAGTAGTACCTCATATGGAAAACGGTACAGTAGATATCAATTGGAATTTGGAAGAAAAATCTTCTGATCAATTAGAGCTTTCAGCTGGTTTTGGTGGAGGTATTGGTTTAACAGGAACATTGGGTGTAACATTTAATAACTTTTCTATTAATAATATCTTCAAAAAATCAGCTTGGGATCCTATTCCTGCTGGCGATGGACAAAAATTAAGCTTGCGTTTTCAATCCAACGGAAGATTTTTTAGGTCATATAGCGCATCCTTTACCGAACCTTGGTTGGGGGGCAAAAAAAGAAACGCGTTAACTGTAAGTATTTACAATACTAAATTTTCCAACACCAGCTTACTTACCGCTCAAGACACTTCCAATATTAAAACAACAAGCATCTCTGTTGCCTTAGGTAAACAGTTAAAATGGCCTGATGATTATTTCAGCCTTACATATTCACTTAACTATACTAGATACGATTTAAGAAACTATGCTATTCTTAGAGATCCAAAAGGAGCTATTTTTGATAATGGAGAGTCCAACAACTTCAATATTAAATTCATACTGGCCCGTAGCTCTGTTGACCAACCAATTTTCCCTCATAGTGGATCCAATTTTATGTTGAGTGCACAGTTTACTCCACCGTATTCTTTATTTAGAGGCAGTGATAAATATAAGTCAGAAGCCGACAAGTATAAATTTATTGAATATCATAAATGGCGTTTTACAGGAGAATGGTATGTGCCGCTAACCAAACCGACCGGTGCGGACAAAACACAACAATTTATATTAAAAGCTGCGGCCAAATTTGGTTTCATGGGGCGCTACAACTCCAAACTGGACGTTTCTCCATTTGAGCGCTTTCAGGTTGGAGATGCCGGATTAAGTAATAATTTTGGGCTATTGGGGTATGATATCATTGCTCAACGAGGATACCCAGTATATGAGTCTTCTAACCCAAAAGTTAATCCAGATCAACAAAGTGCTTCAAAATACTTTACTATTTTCAATAAATATGTTTTAGAGTTAAGATATCCATTTAGTACAAATCCTAATAGTACTATATATGGTTTGGCTTTTTTTGAAGCAGCAAATGGATGGTATAGTTACAAAGAGTATAATCCATTTCAATTGCGAAGATCTATTGGTGTAGGTATGCGTTTCTTTTTACCAATGTTTGGTTTATTGGGCTTTGATTATGGAATTGGCCTGGATAGAATTACTCCGAGTGGCGGATTAAGTACAGCAGGGCGTTTTACATTTATGCTTGGTGTAGAGCCAGAGTAAATATCCCTAATTTATAGGTAGATCTTTTTACAGAACATCATACTATATTATTAAGAAATAAAATTAAATACACATGAAAAAAATAGGCTATATCCTTTTTCTGCTAACCATTATAGGCTTTTCAGGTAAGGCACAGCGGTATGCTGTTATTGACACAAAATATATTTTAGGACAAATGCCAGAATATAAAATAGCTCAGCAAAAACTAGATGAAACAGCAGCTCTCTGGCAAAAAGAAGTCGATGGTTTACAAGCAGAGCTTGATAAAATGTATAGAGACTATGACGCAGAACAGTACTTGCTAAGCAAGCAACTACAAAAAAAACGCGAAGATGAAATCTTTAACAAAGAAAAACAAGTTCGAGATCTACAAAAAAAACGCTTTGGATACGAAGGAGATTTATTTAAAGAACGTCAAAAATTAGTAAAACCTGTGCAAGATAAAGTGTACACAGCAGTTCAACGCTTAGCTACAGAAAAATTACTCGATTTTATTTTAGATAAAAGTGAAGGAATTACTATTATCTTTGCGGACCCTAAGTTAGACAAAAGTGAAGAAGTATTGCGTATGTTGGGGATTGTTAAGCCTTAATTATAAATTAGTTAAAAAAGTAAAACAAAATGAAAAAAACAGTTCTGTCGCTAGTTGTATTAACAACCTTATTCTCAGGTAAATTGTGTGCTCAGCAAGTTAAAATTGGTTATTTCGATGAGAAACCTATTTTAAGCCTTATGCCAGGCATTCAAAAAATAGATTCGCTATTAGACGTATTTAGTAAAGATTCTTTACAAGTTGAGTATGATTACAATATGAGCGAATTTCAACGAAAAGAAAATGTCTTAAAAGCAGACTCTACAGCCGCTAATAAAATGTCTACAGGACAAAAAGAGATGATTCTCCGTGATCGCAATATGCTTGGGTATAAATTAGCCAACTGGCAAGCATACACTCAAAACAGACTACAAGAAAAACAACAAAAGTTGTTAGAGCCATTTATGCAAAAAATAAGCAGCGCCTTTCAAAAAGTAATTATAGAAGGAAAATATACATACGTGCTTCGTGCAGAGGGCTTGTATTATGCACCTCCGGGCGATAATTTATTTTTGCCCGTATGTAAAAAATTAGGGATTACAGTACCCAAGGAATATTTTGGACAAACAACAACAGATAACAAACCTGTAAGATAAGATTCTCGCTTTTTTTATATTGTTTTAGAAACCACGTTCCAAAACGTGGTTTCTTTATATAGAACAATAAAATACATATTAATGCATGGAAACAAAAAAAAACAAACCCATAGGCATTTTTGATTCTGGAATCGGTGGTTTTACAGTTGCTAAAACCATACGGCAATTACTACCTCATGAATCGCTATTATATTTTGGAGACACAGCCCATTTACCATACGGCGATAAATCACCAGAAGCCATACAAGGCTATGCCTTAAAAATTGGAGCGTTCTTAATAAAACAAGGAGCCAAAATGATTGTTATTGCTTGTAATAGCGCATCGGCAGTAGCATATGAGGCAATGCACAAAAAATTTCATAAACAAGTACCTATTATAAGCATGGTAGAGCCGGTAGTAAATTTTATTGTACAACAACGATATAAAAAAGTGGGCATTATTGGAACCAAAGCCACTATTACCTCCAACGTTCATGCAGCTAAAATACATGCACAAAGCTATACGGTTAACATTTCCACACTGGCTACCCCATTACTGGTGCCCATGATAGAAGAGGGCTTTTTTAACAACAATATTAGTCAAACCATTATCAATTCTTATTTATCTAACAAAAAACTAAAAGGAATAAACGCACTAGTATTAGCGTGCACGCACTACCCACTTATTCGAAAACAAATTGAAAAATATTACAAGCAAACAGTCAGTATTATTGATCCTGCCGAAATAGTAGCCCAACAAGTAAAAGAAGTATTAACCGTGAAAAAAATAATGGCCGAACCTAAAATAGTTGTAGATAAATTTTATGTGTCTGATTATACCAAGGGCTTTGTAGAAAGCACTAAAAATTTTTTTGGCGAAACGGTTCCCCTAAAAAAGATCGATTTATAATATATTAAACCGAATAAATAATATTACAAAATAGCTGTAATATTGCAGA
>CAZXBE010000105.1:0-7267 GCA_964638565.1 uncultured Chitinophagaceae bacterium | reverse complement strand
ACTCTAAATAACAGTTACTCATTTCCATTTACACAAATTATTTTAGAGTCTCTCAGAATTTAAGTTTTTAACGTTTCTTAACTAAAACTTTATCCGTACAATTCAAAAAGAATTTGCTTTTTATCATACCCTAATTGTTGTAATCTTTGCCTAGCTTCATCAATCATATTTTTCCAACCACATAATAAAAATTGTGCATCAATATTTTTATTCAATAAGGATTCATATATAGCGTGTACATAACCTGTATGTCCACTCCATTTTTCTTGAGATAAGGTGGGTATGTATTTGAAATTAACAATTTTTTTTTCGAGAGCCTGCATTTCATCGGCATATAATAAATTTTTTTGGGTGCGAGTGCCAAATATTAAATATATGTTTTGATGAGGAGTATTTTTATTTTTAATATTATGAAGCATGCTCCGAAAAGGGGCAATACCTGTTCCAGTACAAATCAAAAAAATGTCTTTATCTAATGTGGCTGGCAAAGTAAAAACGCCTTGTGGACCTCGTAGCGCTAGTGTACTTCCTTCTTGTATTTGTTCAAATAAATAATGCGTGCCTGCGCCATGTTCTGCAAATACAATAATTAATTCTATAATATTGGTATTGTCGGGCCATGAAGCAATACTATAGCTCCTCCAACGTTTATTACGTTGCTCATGTATGGGTAGGTCGAGTGTAACAAATTGGCCTGGCTTAAAAATGAAATTTTTTACTTCGGGTATTTCAATCCAATAGCGGCGGGTATTTGTTGTGGCTTGTTCTATTTTAATTATTTTTCCTGTGTACCATTGTCCTAACATTTAGTTTTTTTTAGAAGTACAAGTTAATAAACTGTTTTGAAAAGCTTGTGTATTTTAATGCATTAGTTTAGGTTAGTTAATTAACAGAAACTATCTCAATTTGCTATGAATGGAAATTATTATCTAATATAAATTTTCTTAATAGATTTAAAGCATTTGTAGCAGTCAGCTCGATATTTTTTAATCGATCAAATTTATATTGAAAGGATCGGGTTATTATTTTATGTTGATTCCCTACGGCTATCCAAACCAGTCCTACAGGCTTTTCTGCACTTCCTCCATTTGGGCCCATAATGCCTGAGGTTGCAATAACATAATCTGTTTGCATAGTATGTAAAGCACTTTTTGCCATTGCGGTAACAACTTGTTCGCTTACTGCACCAACAGTATCAATGGCCTTTTTTGAAACATTTAGTATGTTTTGTTTTATGTCGTTGGCATAACTAATAATACTGCCTTTATAGTAATTACTGCTACCAGAGATACAAGTTATTAAATGCGCAATATAGCCACCTGTACAGCTTTCGGCTGTTGATAGGGTTGCTTTTTTTTCTGTTAATAGGTTGCCTATAATTTTTTGCATGGAAATATCTTCACTAGCAATCATTACATCTTGTGTTTCTTGCTGTAAAAGATTAAAATGTTGATTGATTTCTTTTTCCAAATTATTTTTTTCTTCTTCAATAGCTGTTAAGCGTAAACGTATAAGACCATTACTGGGTAAGTAAGCTAATCGAATATTAGAAGGTAAATGTTTTTCAAAAGTTTGAAGTCTTTCTGCTAAGCTTGATTCCGCAATATCGGCAGTAATTAATGTTTTATGTAATATAACTGGTAAAGTAAAATGTTGCGATACTTTAGGTAGTACTGTTTCAATCATCATCGCTTTCATTTCATATGGAACACCTGGCATGCTTATAAATATTTTTTCATTCTTGATGAACCACATGCCGGGAGCAGTTCCTAAGTTATTGGGTATTACAGTACATACATCAGGAATTTCTGCTTGTTTTAGATTGCGTTCTAGTAAGGGCCTATTATTTTTTTTCATTAATTGTGTAATATGTTGAAGGGTTTGGCTATGTACAACCATCTTCCCCTCAAAATAGCTACATAATAAAGGTTTTGTAATATCGTCTGCTGTCGGCCCAAGTCCACCAGTTATTAAAATAATATCAGCATGTTTACTTTCTTCATTCAAGGCTTGCCATATATCGTCGTAATTATCTGCTACAGAAACTTTTCGTTTTACCCATACTCCAATTGTATTGAGCGTTTGTCCTATCCATGCACTATTAGTATCAATAATTTGGCCAATGAGTAATTCTGTACCAATGGTTATGATGGAGGCATTTATATTATTCAACATATTTTGTGTTATTTTGATTTTCGAAGCTGTTATTCTCTCCCATCAAACGGCTCTTCTTGTTTATAAATCACAAGTTAATAATAACTTATGGATGCACCACTTCTTAATGTGGGAATAAATTGATAATTGGTTTTATATTGTAATTGCAACTACTTCATCGATGCCTTTGCACCTAATCCCTTCTCGCATTTACCCTACTTCAATAGCCTAGTACTTAACTGCTTCAAAAAATTTTATATGGATAGATGTGTTTTGCATTTGTATCAATACAGCTATATGTAGCTTATTAAACTACTGAGTTAAATGTTATATCTACTTTTAATGTAGTTTTCATATACCAAATAGCTTTGTCTAAAGAAAAAAAGCAGGTCAATACTTTTTTTAGTTTGATTTATCATCATCAATATGCAGCTCATTTAAAACAACAGGCTTAGATTTTCTTTTCATACGCATATTTAGTAATTCCACACCAAACGAAAATGTCATAGCAACGTAGATGTATGACTTATCGATATGGCTTTTATGGATAGGCTCCAAACCCTCAAAGAACAAGCTAAAACCCACCATAAGCAAAAACGACAATGCCAACATTTTAAGTGTAGGATGTTTATTAATAAAACGAGCAATATTTCCTGAAAATAAAAACATAATAATCATAGCTATAACTACAGCAACCATCATAATTTCTACATGCTTGGCCAGCCCAACAGCTGTAATAATACTATCAAACGAAAAAATCATATCTACCAAAATAATTTGTCCAATAACAGCACCAAAAGATGCTTTTGTGAGTTTCATATTACTTTTTACAGAAATATTTTCGCCTTCCAATTTATTATGGATTTCTTTAACCGTTTTGACTAATAAAAAAATACCCCCTGCAAGCATAATAATATTGCGTAAATTAAATCCATAGCCTAACACACTCAATAAATCCTTGTTGCCATTTTTTACCAACCATCCCAAAGCCATGAGTAATAATATTCGAACAATAATACCTGTAAACATCCATATACGCCTGGCGTTTAATTGTTTATGCTTTGCCAATCGATCCATTATAATGGACACAAAAATCACATTATCAATACCTAATACAATTTCCATAATAGATAACGTAAGTAAACTTACGAAGGCATCCATTGTAAATAAATATTCCATATAGTTACATTCAATAATGTGCAAATATAAATCGTTAATAAGCACATTAGTGGTATATAATGTATGGAACAGTTGTAAACCCTACTCAACATTAAATATAAATGCTATAAATTGCCATATAATTATTAAAAAATATTCTCAAGCAATCTTATTTGCTTCACAGTCAAGATTTAAAATTCAACATTCAAAATAAAAATACCATGCAAGAAGCGTACATCGTAGCCGGTTACCGAACAGCAGTCACTAAATCCAACAAAGGAGGGTTTCGTTTTACACGCCCCGATGATTTAGCTGTAGACCTTATAAAGGGGTTACTTGCTGCGGTGCCAGCGTTAGACGCCAAACAAGTAGATGACCTAATAGTAGGCAATGCTGTACCTGAAGCAGAGCAAGGTTTACAGATAGGCCGTATGATAAGCGTTCGAGCTTTAGGTATCGACGTGCCTGGTGTAACGGTAAATAGATATTGTGCCTCTGGGTTAGAAACCATTGCAATAGCTACAGCTAAAATTCGTAGTGGACAAGCTGAATGCATTATCGCTGGTGGAACAGAAAGTATGAGCCTTGTGCCCACGGCAGGTTGGAAAACAGCACCCGCTTATGCTGTAGCCAAAGAAAATCCAGATTATTATTTAAGCATGGGCTTAACAGCCGAAGCAGTTGCTAAAGAATTCAATGTAAGTAAAGAGGATCAAGATGCGTTTGCATTGCGCTCTCATCAACGAGCGGCGAATGCTATACAAAATGGATATTTTAAAGAAGGCATCTTACCTATAACGGTTGAAGAAATATATATTGATGAAAAAAAGAAAAAACAAAAACGAAATTACATTGTAGATACAGATGATGGGGTACGCACGGATACATCATTAGAAGTGTTAGCTAAATTAAAACCGGCATTTGCAGCCGGAGGAACTGTAACTGCAGGCAACTCATCTCAAACAAGCGATGGGGCTGCTTTTGTAATTGTAATGAGCGAACGTATGATGAATAAGCTACACCTTAAGCCTATAGGGCGTTTGGTAGCTTGTACTGCTGCTGGTGTACACCCACGAATTATGGGCATTGGGCCTGTAGCTGCTGTACCTAAAGTATTACAACAAGCCAATATGCAATTAGATCAAATAGATCTTATTGAATTAAATGAAGCGTTTGCTTCTCAAGCCGTAGCCGTAATACGTGCACTTCAATTAAATAAAGACATTGTAAATATAAATGGTGGAGCTATTGCGTTAGGGCATCCTTTAGGATGTACAGGTTGTAAACTCACTATTCAATTATTACATGATCTTAAACGGTTAAATAAAAAATACGGAATTGTAACTGCCTGTGTTGGCGGTGGCCAGGGTATTGCAGGAATTATAGAGCACATGAACTAATTAGTAAATGTACTAATGAAAAAGTCGCCAATGTGCTATTTTTAGTAATAAATTTTCTTCATTCAACATATAAAATTCAAAATAGTTAATAAGTGTCTAAGCAGGTAAAAAATATAGACTATACAAGCTTTTTAAAGGAAATAAAAGAGAAAGTACATAAGGCTCAATATGAGGCATTAAAACAAGTTAATACAACATTAATCAAATTATATTGGGATATAGGAAAAAGTATTGTAGAAAAGCAACAGCAACACAATTGGGGTAAAGCCATAGTAGAGACATTAGCTAAAGATTTACAAAAAGAATTTTTGGGAATCAGTGGATTATCCTCAAGAAATCTTTGGTTAATGAGACAATTTTATGTAGAATATGCAAAAAATGAAAAACTGCAACCATTGGTTGCAGAAATTGGTTGGAGCCATAATACAATAATAATGGGGAAATGCAAAGATGTTTTAGAAAGAGAATTCTATATTAAAATGACCATAAAATATGGTTGGACAAAAAACGTATTAATACATCATATTGAAACTCAGAGCTATGAACAATTTCTATTAGGCCAAACCAACTTTGACAAGGCGTTGCCAGCAAAGTATAAGCACCAAGCCAAACTAGCTGTAAAAGATGAATATAATTTTGAATTTTTAGAAATAGCTGATGAACATGCAGAAAAAGAATTAGAGTTAGCCATCATGAAAAACATGCGCAACTTTCTAATGGAAATGGGTGGCGATTTTGCTTTTATTGGCAATCAATATAAATTACATGTAGGTAGTGAAAGTTTTTATATCGATATATTGCTATACCATAGGCGTTTACAAGCCTTGGTAGCTATTGAATTAAAAGCCGGAAAATTTAAACCAGAATATGCAGGCAAAATGAATTTTTATTTATCTATACTAAATGATACCATAAAAACGGAAACAGAAAACGCTTCAATAGGCATTATTGTATGCAAAGAAAAAGATAGAACTACTGTTGAATATGCGTTAAAAGAAATCAATCAACCTATAGGTGTAGCTTCATACAAAATAACCCCTACTGTTCCTAAAAACATGAAAAAATATTTACCCTCTCCAGAAACCATTATTGAAAGCCTTTCTGGCATTATAGAGCAAATGCGACAATTCAACAATTAAACACAACCCTAAAAACCAATTACAAATTACTATTTACGAATGCTCAATTATCAATTATCAACTGTCAATTATACATTACCTAGAGCTATTAGTATAGTTGAAAATGAGGTTGAAGGATATGAACAATTGCTGCAATCATTACCAGCAACTCAAAAGAAAATTCCTATTATTGGCATTACAGGTCCGCCAGGTGCAGGTAAGAGCACATTGGTTGATGGGTTGATTGGTGCATTAGTTGAACAAGGAAAAATGGTTGGCGTATTGTGTGTAGATCCTTCATCGCCCTTTAACTTAGGCGCGTTATTAGGCGATAGAGTTCGTATGAACAATTGGTATAATCATCCTAATGTATTTATTCGATCATTGGCTTCTCGAGGATCTTTAGGTGGGCTGAATTCAAAAATAATAGAGATAACCGATGTAATGAAGGCAGCCAATTTTGATTATATATTGATAGAAACAGTTGGCGTAGGCCAAAGTGAAATAGAAATAGCCGGTTTGGCCGACGTTACCGTTGTGGTAGTTGTACCTGAAGGAGGCGATGAAATACAAACCATGAAAGCAGGTTTAATGGAAATAGCCGATATATTTGTAGTGAATAAGAGCGATAGGCCTGATGCGGCACAATTTGTAAAAAACTTGCAACTTATGTTGGCACCTGCTTTTCAACATAAACAACAAGAAATTAAAGTATTGTCTACCGTGGCTTCAGAAAAAAAAGGCATGAATGAATTATTAAATGCGATTGATAAAGTATATACACATGCTGTCGATAATGTTGAACGGAAATGCTGGCTGCTGGCAGAGAAGGCGTATCAATTGATACAAAAGAAAAAAATGAATCAAATTACTAAGCGTAATATTTATACAAGCATTAAAAGCAGCTATCAAAAAAAAGATTTTAACTTGTATGTATTTACACAGCAATTTATTTAATCCTCCCTTCTTATTTTATAATTTCAAATGCCTGTTTTTCCTTCTAGCTCATTAGTAATATCCACATATAATTGGCCGCAGGCATTAGAGCTTTGTTTATTAAGTGTACTGCAACAAAAAATATTACCTCAAGAAATTGTAATTGCTGATGATGGATCTAAAGTAGAAACAAAAAATCTTGTTGATAATTTTAGATCTAAATTTTCTATTCCTATAAAACATGTTTGGCATAAAGATGATGGTTTTAAAAAAACAATTATTTTAAATGAAGCTGTAAGAAATAGTGTGGGAGAATATATTATCCAAATAGATGGAGATATTATCATTCATCCTTTATTTATAAAAGAACATCTAATTAGTGCAAAAAAAAAATCTTTTATTAGAGGTAGTCGCACATTAATAAATGCTACAACAACACAACATTTACTAAATAATAAAAAGTTTAATATTAATTTTTATAGTAAGGGCTTGCTTAACCGA
>CAZXBE010000104.1:0-7323 GCA_964638565.1 uncultured Chitinophagaceae bacterium | reverse complement strand
ACTATTTATTTATCACAGAAATTTTAACCCATCATACATTTTATAACACAACCTTATTTTTTATTTCATCTGGGATGTATATAAAAAAACGGAAAGAATTTCTTTCCGTTTTTTTAGTTTAGGAACTTATTTAATTCAAATTGATTGCGAAAGTTAGTCAGTTATTCTACCACCTGCCGCTACCCAATTAGTTATTGTAGTTTTTTCAGCTGTGGATAATTTTAGTAAACCCAATGGCATAGAGTTCGCCGTTAAATCATCCACTGCTCTGGCCTTAATTCTAGCAGCTTTTGCAGCAATATTTGCATCTGTACTTAAATCAACACCACCAGAAGGAGTGCCTCCGCTATGGCATGTTACACAATTGGCGTTAACAATTTCCTTTACTGTAGCGAAGTACTTTGTTCCTGATGGAGTAGGGGTATCATTTTTCTTACATGCAACCGTTAATGCTGTTATACTTGTAAGAAGGGCTGCCAAAGTCAATAAAGTTGTTCTTCTCATAATATGTGTTTTAATTAGTTTGAATGATTAGATTGCTTTGTCAAATGTATGTCATTTTTTTGATTGATCAAACTTTTCTACATATTATTGCTGCATCAACTTTTCAATATCTTCAATGGTTATAGGAATATTTCTCATTAAATCGGCATGGCCATTCTTAGTTATAACCACATTGTTTTCAATGCGAATACCCATTCTTTCTTCTTCGATATAAATGCCTGGCTCAACAGTTAATACCATACCGGGTTGTAGGGGTTCTGCTTTGGGGCCAACATCATGTATATCTATACCTAAATGGTGTGATATACCATGGTATAAGTATTTTCGATAGGCTGGATTTTCTGTGTCTTCATTTTTTACATCTGATGGGTGAAGTAGGCCTATTTTAATAAATTGTTTAGTTGCTTCGATGCCTACTTTTTCAGTATAATGCACAAGCGTAATACCAGGCTTTAATAGGCTTTTGGCGTAATGGTGTAAATGTAAACAAGCATTGTATACCTCTTTTTGCCGTTTCGTAAATTTTCCACTAACGGGCACTGTTCTTGTAAGATCGGCACAATAGCCGCCATAGTATGCACCAAAATCCATTAGCACTAATTCACCTTTTAAACATTGTTGGTTGTTGCTGATATAATGGAGTGTTCGAGCCCTATCCCCACTTGCAATGATACTGCTATAGGCTTCTCTACTGGCTCGCTGACTTAAAAAGCCATGTATAATTTCTGCTTCAATTTCATACTCCCATACGTTGGGCTTTATAAAAGATAAAACTCGACGAAATGTTTTTTCAGTAATGTTTATCGCTTGTTGTATAATTTCTATTTCTAAAGGTGTTTTGATAGCACGTAGCTGTTTCAATATTTTAGCAGAACGATGATATTGATGCGCAGGGTATTGTTTTTGCAATTTTTTAGCATACCGATAATCCCTAGTTTCAATATGATTGGATTTTCTGTCATTTTCGTTGGTATTGATGTAAATATGGTCTGCTTGATGCATCCATGTTTGCAATAGTGCATCCAAGCTATCTAACCACACAATGGTTTCCATACCTGAAATGGTTTTGGCCTCATTGTTTCTTAACCGTTTGCCATCCCATTTTTCTTTTAACTCATTTGGTCGTACCAACACTAACACCTCTTTATATTTTGGATCAGGGTTACTGGGAAATAAAATAACCATGGTTTCCTCTTGTTCTATCCCACAAAGCCAATATAAATCTGAATTTTGCCAAAATTTATATAACTGGTCGCCATTGGTGGGCATCTCATCATTACTATTAAAAATGGCTATGCTATTGGGGAGCATTTGTTTAACAAAGCGTTTTCTATTTTGTTGAAATAACTGAGGTGGAATAGGTAAATGTTTCATGATGTAAATTGATTGTACAAATGTAATTGTTCATATCTTATTTCTAATACCTATTCATTTATTAAATTGAGTATTTAAAATTCATTTTTCTGCATCTAAAATATTTTTAAATTCAAAGGATAGCCTTATATTTGCCCCTTATCAATTCTAAAAAAAACTGCGTATGAAGAAAATTTTATTGCTAATAACAAGTTTTTGTACACTAAGTGTTGCATACAGCCAAGACAGTACATCTATTACAACAACCAATGTAAAAGATGATTATATTAATTCTGGTACGTTGTTTGTCAAGCTTTTCGCAAACGACTTTCAAACAGAGTATGGGGTGTCTGGTAGTTCTTTAAAAATCTATTGCTTAACGGAAACTTGCCTAAAATATCGGATATGGGTCCTGGCTTTGGCTTAAGATATACTCAGGGTGTACATAAATACATAGATGTTGCTGCTGTTTTACAAACATCTTTTGTTCGTTATTTTCTAAAAGAAGAGGGGATTTTTGCAAAAACAGATCCGTATGTAGAATTTCATGTTACAGGAAATTTTAAATTATTGTCTGATAAATATCCTGTAACTCCAGTTATAACGCTTGGCCTAGGATTAGCTCGTTTTGGTAAACTTGTGCCCATTGTTCCGGCAGGGGCTTATATACAAGCGCATATTAATAGAGCAGTATATTTTAATATTGGAACACAGTATATATACGGAGTAGGTAAAAACGCAGCTTCTTGCATACAACATACCCTTTGTATCGGAGGGCCCGTTGGTTCTTTGATTAAATGGAAGAAGAAATAAGGAAAATACATATCAGGAATATTAGTAGGAACTTTTTACGGGAGTTCCTACTTTTTTATGTATAGAACAGAAAGTTAAATTTCATGGTATTTTCTCTAGAACATAATAACTCTCGTACAATATAAGCTGAATTTAATTCTTTACTATAAACGTAATGGTTTTTTGAATTAGGGAATTTACAAATTCAAATAAGCTGATTTAAAAAGACTGGAAAAATTCCAGTCTTTTTAATAGATAAATATATTCTCTAGTTATTTTATAGTACTATATTTTTTGAAGATTTAACAATTACACTTCGGCCAACTTCATTTGTAAAGATTACTTCTAAAGTTATAGTATAACTGCCTAGATCGTGTATTGCCGCATTAGATAGAGGGATGCCATCGCCAAAATTCCAACTATAAGCACTAATAGAATACACATCAGTACAGCTCATACCAATTGAACTTTCGTCTTGAAAATTAACAATAGATCCGCCTGTGGAAATAAGTTTGGTATTATATGAAAAACCAACTGTAAGCCCAGAAGGAATGGGAATACGAGCTGCACCCAAATGAGATGTAGTTTTTAGTGCTAATTTTTCTTGACTTACATTTTCCTTGGAGCAAGCTGCAAAAATTATAGATGTTTATGCACAGCAAAAAAAATGAAATAAATTGTTCTTCATTTTGTTTTGATTTTTAGGGTTGAAAAATATATTAACACTTTAAATGTATAATAGTTTCAACAATATTATGTAGCAGGTTTTATAATTTTAATATGCCTTTAGGTAGGGGAGAGAGCGTTACTAAAAAAAATTAAACATTGGTTTTCGTAATAAGACACACAAGTAAAAAGTTTATTAGCTTTCGAGCATTAAGATCTATATGATCTGAATTGTTTAGATATAGAAATGGACTTGTGCTTAACGTTTTGCTATTCGTATTTCAGTGCTGGCTCCTGCATATTGAATACCTATTTTTTCTATAAACTGGGATATTTGAATATTTATTTCTTGACGAAAGTTTTCAAAATTTGGTTCATCATTAATGGAAATATAATAATCGGCAACTAGCAAAAAAGCATTTTTTTGTATGTCGCTAAAATATACATTACTGCTTTGTATGTGCTCATTTTTTAAAATAGCTTTTATCCCTTCTATCAATTTTTGTAGCTCTGCGGTAGAGGTGTTAAGACTTACTTCTAAGTGTATATCTGCTCGCTTTAAACTTCGTAAGCTTATATTATCTAGTACACTATCTACCATTTGTTTATTGGGCACCGTTATTAATGTTTTTTGATCTGTACGAATACGGGTACTGCGTAGGCCAATTTTTTCAATTACGCCTGTTATATTAAGCACTTTCACTGTATCGCCTATTTTAAAAGGTTTATCGAAGAAAATAACAAATGAAGCAATTAAATTTTCCAGACTCTCACGAGTGGCTAATGCAATAGCTGCACCAACCAAACTCAGTCCTGTAAGCAAACTGCCTATTCTTTGGTTAAAAGCAAAACGTAATATCAATAGTCCTCCAATAATAATAAACACTACTTTAAAAAAATCTTTAAAAAAAACTATTAATTGATTGTCTGTAGTGTCGTCGGTTTTATTAGCTTTCGCCTCTAGTATAAGGGCTATAAAATCAATAATACGTATTAGTAACCAAATAAATGAAGATATAAATACAGTACTTGCTGTTGCTTCAAATAATTGTTTAGAAGATACTTTATATATGGTAAATAATAACGCGTTAGGAAAGGTTATATTCTCCAAAGCTATAAGTGAGGCCAGGATAATTAAAAATATTTCTAGGGGATATATAACCAAGTCTACAAAAGTTTTTTTAGGAACTTGCCACATGCGTTTAATCAGCAGAAATAATAAGTTAGCTATTGATTTTGACAGTAGTCGTTTAAAGAAAAAAAGCAATAAAATGCTTCCAAATACACACAGATATTTGTATACAGGATTATCAAAAAAATGGGTATTTAAAATTTTTTGTAAATTAAACATGGTAATTATATGTAATACGCTAATGCAACATCAGACCCATCAAAAACAGCATAGGAAAAATACTGCATCCAATCGCCTAAGTTAATATAGTTACTTTTATCATTCAATACAAAATCAATAGGCAAATGCCGATGTCCAAAAATAAAAAAATCGTAATGTGTTTGTTGTAAAACATTTTTGCAGTGTTGAATAAGCCATTCATTTTGTACGCCTAAAAATCGTGCATTTGCAGAACCAGTAGCAGCCCTGCTTTTTCGACTACAATAATTGGCTAAACCAATTGCCCAGCGAGGATGTAAAGATCCAAACAGCCATTTGCAACACGGATTTCTAAAAATCTTTTTCAACATTTTATACTTCTTATCACCAGGGCCAAGGCCATCACCATGGCCTATATAAAAAGATTTATTTTGAATAGTGAATGTTTGCGGTTCAAAAAAAACAGTAACCCCTAATTCTTTTTGAAAATAATCTTTCATCCACATATCATGATTACCTACAAAAAAATAAATAGGAATACCATTGTCTGTTATTTCGGCAAGCTTGCCCAATAAGCGTACATAGCCTTTGGGAACTACGTGTTTATACTCAAACCAAAAATCGAACATGTCGCCCAATATAAAAAAGCATTGAGCATCTTGTTGCGCTTGGTTTAAAAAAGCAACAATTTTTTTTTCTCTTTTAAGACTTTCTTCATGATTCGGAATGCCCAAATGAAAGTCAGAAAGGAAATATATTTTTTTATTTATATTAATAACTATGTTCATTATGCATTAGTTTCATCCACCAAAAATACATACACTTCTTTTGGTCCGTGCACGCCTACTACTAAGGTTTTTTCAATATCGGCTGTTCGGCTTGGTCCTGTAGCAAATGTTATAAGAGAAGGCAAATTATTCGTATACTTTTCTTGCATAAATAGTAAAGCATCTTTTACATCATACACTAATTGATTTGTATGGGCAATACAAATATGTATAGGTGCATATACACTTGCTGTACGTCCATTAGTTTGTGCTGCACTTAATACCATACTGCCCGTTCTGGCTACTAATACTTCGCAGGTAGTAATAGATACATCACAATTGGGTAAATTATTAGCTTGTGTAGCTGGGAACCCTTGCTGGTTAAATACCTGCAATAAAGACGGGTCACTACAAAAGATACTATTCCATTTTTCTTTTTTAATTAGCTGCTGTAAATTGATTTTCATTTCTGCAACATTGTTGCAAAAAATAAATTTTCCTTGTAGTTGTGTAAATTGTTCTGCAAAGGTTATGTCTAATGGTTGTGTTGATGGATGAAATACTCGTTCCATTCCTTTCTGTTGATTTGGAAAAGGAACAGGCACTGGGTGCTGCAGTGCCTGTTTTATCTTGTGCAAAATATTTTTTTTTGCATGCATGTTATTCATATAATGTTAATCTACTTTTACAGGTTTCTCCTCTGTGATAGTGATGTCTTCTTTTTTATCAGATATCATAGAAGTATTCTTTGTTTCCTCTTCATGGTTTATTACATCGGCAGATTTTTTTTCTCCAAATGGTCGTTTGCCTATTAAGGCCTCTACGTCACTTTGAAATAACACCTCTTTTTCTAATAACGCTTTTGCTAACTTCTCTACATCTTCTTTATTATTTACCAACAACTGTTTTGTACGTTCATAGGCATTGGCTATTAACTTTCTTACTTCTTCATCAATTAATTTGCCTGTTTCTTCACTATATGGTTTGGTAAAATAATTGTCTTGTTGTGGATCGTAAAAGCTTATGTTTCCTATTTTGTCATTCATGCCATATACGGTAACCATAGCATAAGCCATTTTTGTAATTTGTTGTAAGTCGTTACTAGCACCTGTTGATATTTTATGAAAGAAAATTTCTTCTGATGCTCTACCACCCAATGTCATACACAATTGATCTAATAATTGATCCGTATTGTATAGGTATTGTTCTTTGGGCGTGTATTGTGCATAGCCTAGTGCAGCAGTGCCTCTTGGAACAATAGTAACTTTAAGTAAAGGATATGCATATTCTAAGTACCAGCCACAAATGGCATGGCCTGCTTCATGGTATGCAATAATTTCCTTTTCTTCTGGAGATATAATTTTATTTTTCTTCTCCAATCCACCAATAACTCTATCTATCGCATCTTGAAAATCGGACATATCTACTTCTGTTTTGCCTTTTCGTGCAGCAATTAATGCTGCTTCATTGCAAACATTTGCTATGTCTGCTCCGGCAAAACCGGGAGTTTGTTCTGCTATTTTATGTACATCTAATTGGTTAGATGTTTTAATGTTCCCTAAATGAACTTTAAAAATGGATTCTCTACCCTTAACATCTGGCTTATCAATCGTTATTTGTCTATCAAAACGTCCTGGACGTAGTAGGGCACTATCCAGTACATCTGGCCTATTGGTGGCGGCTAAAATAATAATGCCTGTATCACCACCAAAACCATCCATTTCTACTAATAGCTGATTAAGTGTGTTTTCTCTTTCGTCATTACTCATAACAGCATTTCTACCACGGGTTCTTCCAATAGCATCAATTTCATCAATAAATATTATACAAGGAGCTTTTTCTCGAGCTTGTTTAAATAAATCTCTTACTCGGCTAGCACCTACGCCTACAAACAGTTCTACAAAATCAGAT
>CAZXBE010000103.1:0-7452 GCA_964638565.1 uncultured Chitinophagaceae bacterium | reverse complement strand
TATCCGCATTAACAATTCCTTGTTTAGCTATAAATATAGCTGTTTTTACTTGGTATATTAACACTAAAAAATATGAAACAGCAAAGGGTATATTTTTTATAACACTGATATATGCAGTGCTAGCACTTTTAGTGAAATTATTTTAAATGAAGTATTATATCATAGCAGGAGAAGCCTCCGGTGATTTACATGGTAGCAACTTAATAAAAGCATTACTACAAAAAGATATGCAGGTTGATGTTCGTTGTTGGGGCGGAGATTTAATGCAACAAACAGGAGCTTTGTTAGTAAAGCACTATAGGAATTTAGCCTTTATGGGTTTTGTAGAAGTACTAAAAAATTTAAGAACTATTTTTCGCAATCTATCTTTCTGTAAAAAAGATATTTTACAATACAAGCCAGATGTTTTAATACTCATTGATTATCCGGGTTTTAATTTGCGTATAGCTAATTGGGCTCACCAACGACATATTAGAGTTGTTTATTATATATCTCCGCAAGTATGGGCTTGGAAAGCATCTCGAGTAAAAGGGATAAAAAAATATGTTGATAAAATGCTAGTTATTTTGCCTTTTGAAAAAGCATTTTATCAAAAACATAATTATCCTGTAGATTATGTAGGACATCCTTTGCTAGATGCGATTAAAGCGTTTAATCAAACCTATACTTTTCAACCTTTATTTCAAAATCATAAATCGACGGATACTATTATAGCTATATTACCCGGTAGTCGCAAACAGGAAATAGCAAAAAAGTTACCCGTTATGCTAGAGGCTACAAAATCTTTTTCACAGTGTACATTTGTATTGGCTCAGGCACCAGGATTAGAAGATGATTTTTATGCTTCTTTTATAAAAAATTATCCTAATGTCCATGTGATTAAAAATAAAACGTATGATGTATTGGTTAATGCCAAAGCTGCTATAGTTACATCAGGAACGGCTACTTTAGAAACAGCACTATTTGGCGTGCCAGAGTTGATATGCTATAAAGGAGGGTCTATTTCGTATGCCATAGCTAAACGGTTAGTACATATTAAATATATATGCTTGGTTAATTTAATTATGGATAGAGAAGTGGTAAAAGAATTGATTCAACAAAATGTAACGGTAGAAAACATAACACAAGAATTGAAATTATTATTATATGATACCAATAGAAATCAACAACTGAAACAAGATTACGATGCGTTAAAATCGTTGCTTAGCCATGGTGGAAGCGCATCTAAAAACGCAGCTGAAATTATTTGGGAAGAAGTGAATAAATAGAAATAATCAACAACACATTAGAAATTAATTAATATCCATTGTCAATTTTAAATTATCCATTAATTATTGCCGGACCTTGCAGTGCAGAAACAGAAGAACAAGTGTTGCAAACATGCATAGGTTTGGCTGCAACAAAAAAGGTGCAAGTACTACGAGCTGGTATTTGGAAGCCCAGAACAAAGCCTGGAAGTTTTGAAGGACTCGGACTACAAGCTTTTCCATGGTTGCAACAAGCTAAAAAAATAACGGGCTTGCCTGTTGCTATTGAAGTAGCTACGCCAGAGCATGTAGAGCATGCATTGCGTTATGATATTGATGTGTTTTGGATAGGCGCTCGAACAACGGTAAATCCTTTTACGGTACAATCTATAGCGGATGCCTTACGTGGAGTACATGTTCCTGTGTTTATTAAAAATCCTGTTAACCCTGATATGGAATTATGGATAGGAGCAGTGGAACGAATGGAGCGGGCTGGCATACAACAAATAGGGCTAATACATAGAGGGTTTAGTGTATATGGAAATACAGACTATAGAAATGCGCCCGTATGGTCTTTAGCTATTGAAATAAAACGTAGAATGCAGCATTTGCCTATGTTATGTGATCCGTCACATATTGCGGGTAGGCGTAGTACATTAAAAGCTATTGCTCAACAAGCTGTTTATTTAAATATGGATGGATTGATGGTTGAAACGCATATTGATCCAGATAATGCTTTAAGCGATGCACAACAGCAGATAACACCAGAATCACTTTTACAATTACTTAATCAATTACAGTGGCGTTCTTCCTTAAGCAATGAGCAAACATTTATTAATGCATTACAAAAATTAAGAGAACAAATTGATTATATTGATGATGAATTGTTGATGCTCCTTTCACAACGTATGCAAATAGCGGATAAAATTGGTGTATATAAAAAAGAAAATAATGTAGCTGTGTTGCAAATGGAACGCTGGAACAATATCTTAGAACGAGCTTATACGAAGATGAAATCATTAAACTTAAGCCAAGAATTTTTACAAAAATATTTTGAAGCTGTACATATGGAAAGTATACAGCATCAAACGAATGTAATGCGTAATATATAATGAAAGAGCGACGATAGTGTTTTTTAATTCGTGATTTTTTTTATGATAAAAAAGATATTCAAGTTTTCTAATACGGAGTCTACTCAATATTGCTTTAATGCGGCCTTTGATAATTTAAGCCAATTAATAGCGGTAGAGAACGCTATTCTTATAACCGATAAACTTGTGTACACTGCTCATAAAAACAAATTAAAGCAATGGAGTACGATCGTTCTTCCTTTTTCAGGAGAGCAAATTAAAACGCAACAAACGGTAAACTATTTAATTCGAGAACTCATTAAAAAAAAAGTTGATAAATCGGCTTGTTTAATAGGGATGGGAGGAGGAACTATAACCGATTTAGTCGGTTACGTAGCTGCCATTTATATGCGAAGCATCTCGGTGGGTTTTGTTCCTACAACCTTATTAGCAATGGTAGATGCAGCAGTGGGGGGGAAGAATGGTGTTAATTATAATCGCTTTAAAAATATTATTGGAACTACTTATCAACCTGATTTTGTGTTGTATGATTATGACTTTTTGAATACCTTGCCCAGGCAAGAATGGATAAGTGGGTTTGCAGAAATGATTAAACATGCCTGTATTAAAAATGCAACCATGTTGCAATTATTAAGTAAACACACTATTTCTTTTTTTCAAAAAAATAAAGAGGAGCTTGCTCGGCTAATCCAAAATAATGTATTACTAAAATTGAAAATAGTGCAGCAAGATGAACAAGATAAAGCATCGCGTCATTTATTAAATTTTGGGCATACTATTGGTCATGCGTTGGAGCGAGTATATAAAATAAGCCATGGGCAAGCCATTGCAATAGGGATGGCTATAGATTGTACGATTTCAGAAAAACATATTGGATTTAAGCAAACTCGAGAAATTGTTCAATTATTAAAGCAATATGAATTACCTACAAGCTATCCATATAATAAAAAAGCTTTAGTAAATACTTTGCAGATGGATAAAAAGAAAGAGGGAAAAAATATACAATATGTTCTATTAGAAAAAATAGGAAAAGGATGTATTGAAAAAATACCTATTGCATATTTGATAAAATGGCTTTAGAACATTATGTTAAATTTTAGATATTGAATGTTGTAGTAAGAATATATTTTTTCATTCAACATAATTATTGTATGCAAGTAACCATATATCCATCTTCTATTAAAGGTGCTGTAAAAGCCCCATCCTCTAAAAGCCTTATGCAACGTGCTTTAGCAGCTGCATTGTTATGTAAAAAGAATACATATGTAAAATACCATACCTTATCTAGCGATGATAAAGCTGCGTTAAGTATTGTACAAAGCTTAGGCGCTAGTGTTGAATATGTAGATGACTATACAATTTGCATTACAAACCAACATATTTATTCTAAACAATTTATGTTTTTCAATTCTTTCCATTTGGGGGAGTTAGAGGGGACTACCGCTATTCATTGTGGCGAAAGTGGCTTAGCAGCTCGCATGTTTATACCTATTGCTGCTTTATATAATACATCTATACAAATTATTGGAGAAGGTACATTATTAAAAAGGTCCATGCATTTTTATGATGATATTTTGTCACTGCTAAAAGTTAATATTAAAAGTAATAATGAGTATTTGCCTATAACTATACAAGGCCCTCTGCAACCAGCTAATATTGAAATAGATGGATCGATGAGTTCGCAATTTTTAACAGGATTATTATTTGCCTATAGTGCAGCAAATGCAAGCAATGTTTCCATAAAAGTTAATCACTTAAATAGCAAACCTTATATTGATTTAACATTAAATGTATTAAAGCAGTTTGGCTTAAAATGCCCTATAAATAAGAGTTATAAAACTTTTTATTTTGAAGAAAAAAATATCAATTACCCATTATCAACTATCCATTATCAAGTTGAAGGCGACTGGAGTAGCGCTGCTTTTTTATTAGTAGCCGGAGCAATTGCCGGTACCGTAGCCGTAACAGGTTTAAATACAAGTTCTTTACAAGCGGATAAAGCTATTATAGAAGTGCTTAAACAAGTTGGAGCAACGGTTGTGGTTGATAAAGAAAATATAACTGTTTCACATCGTACATTACATTCTTTTTCTTTTGATGCAACCCATTGCCCAGATTTATTTCCACCACTAGTTTCATTGGCTGCATACGTTAAGGGAACTTCTATTATAAAAGGTGTAAATCGATTAGAGCATAAGGAAAGTAATAGAGCATTAGCATTACAACAAGAATTCAATAAGCTGGGAGTGCAAATACGTATTGATAAAGATGACATGCATATTACATCAAACGGAATAGTTAATGGAGGGGTTGTACATTCGCACTACGACCATCGCATAGCTATTGGTTGTGCAGTAGCAGGGTTAAAAGCTACAACGCCTGTTAGAATAGAAGAGGCACAAGTGGTAGAAAAATCTTATCCTGATTTTTATAAAGATTTGCAACAATTAAGCGCTAATATTGATATTTTTTAATTGAAATATTTAGACAAGCTTTAGTGTAATTTTTCAATTTTAAATAATTATATGAATAGTTTCGGTCGTTTATTTCGGATCCATATTTTTGGAGAATCGCATGGTGCTTGTGTAGGCATTACTATTGATGGATGCCCGCCTGGAATAGTGTTGACAACTGATGATTTTATCACAGATGTTGAACGTCGTAAAGGCGGCATGCAAAGAGGAACTACTGCACGTACAGAGGAAGATATACCCATTTTTATGAGTGGAATTTTCAACAATAAAACGACTGGAGCACCACTTACAATCATCTTTGAAAACAAAAATGTACAATCGAAAGACTATGAAAAACAACGAGCTATTCCTCGTCCGGGTCATGCAGATTTTGTAGCACATCATAAGTATAAAGGATTTGAAGATTATAGAGGTGGAGGGCATTTCAGCGGACGGTTAACCTTGCCCTTAGTTGCAGCTGGCGTGGTAGCAAAAAAGATATTACGCCCCATGCAAGCTAAAATAGATATCCAATCTTCTATTATCGAAGTTGGTGGAGAAAGGGATATTGAAAAAGGAATTCAAAAAGCTATAGACAATAATGATTCAGTAGGTGGAATAATTGAATGTTGTGTAACAGGCCTACCTGTTGGATTGGGCGAACCTTTTTTTGATTCATTAGAATCGTTGATTAGTCATATCGTTTTTGCAATACCTGCTGTTCGCGGAATAGAATTTGGTACAGGGTTTCAAGCAGCTGCTATGTTTGGTAGCAAACACAATGATAGTATTATAAATGACAAAGGAGAAACGGCTACAAATCATGCTGGAGGAATAACGGGAGGTATTAGTAATGGAAATGAATTAATTTTTCGCATTGCAGTAAAGCCAACTTCATCTACATCAAAAGAGCAAAAAAGTTTAAATTGGGAAACACAACAATTAGAAAAGTTTACTCTACAAGGTCGACATGATCTTTGTATTGCATTGCGTATGCCCGTTGTTGTAGAAGCAGTAACAGCTATAGTATTGACTGATTTATTACTTTTTAATTTATCTGCAAATTATTGATTATTGAACATTGGATATAGATCATTTTTATGAAAATCTTCAATAATTAGCAATCAGTATTCATTAGTATGACGGAAAAAGAAACTTCACGATTATCAAGAATAACAGCAATACTTACTTTATTGTAATCTAAACGGTTAATAACCGCTACAACTATTGCTCAAAAATTCAATATTAGCATTAGAACAGTGTATAGAGATATTAAAACGCTTGAGCAATTAGGCATTCCTATTCTTACGGAAGAAGGTAAACAAGAAGCGTTAATTAAAGTAAAAGCTGTTTTGTATTACGAATCAATCACAAAAAACATGAAAATAATTACAATCAAACCATTTTACATTATTGGTATTGCTGTTCGAACAACAAATGAAAACGAACAAGCTGCAAACGATATTTCGGCATTGTGGAATAGATTTTTATCTGAAAATATTGTCCAAAAAATTCCTAATAGGGTAGAAGATAATATTTATTCTGTTTATACTGAATATGAAAAAGATCATACAAAACCATATACCACTTTGTTAGGGTGTAAAGTAAATAGTTTAGAAAATGTTCCTGAAGGAATGGTTGGAAAATCGTTTGAAGGAGATGATTATAAAGTGTTTACAGCAAAGGGCAATTTGCAAGAAGGTGCTGTATATAAAGCATGGTTAGATATTTGGAATGCAAATATAAAAAGAGCATACACAGCCGATTTTGAAGTGTATGGAACAAAAGCACAAAACCCTACAAACGCTGAAGTGGATATCTTCGTAGCAGTAAAGGAATGAATATTATAAAGGCAATTTGTCATCTCGACCGTAGGAGAGAGATAGCAATAATATTCTTGTGAACAATGTTAAAAACCATAGACAGTTATTTTTTTACAACAAGAAGAACCTATAAAAAGTTGTTTAGTAGCATTACGAAAAATTATTCTTAATTGGAATAAAAATATAACAGAAGAGTGGAAATATGGGATGCCATTTTATTGTTATAGGGATAAAATGTTTTGTTACTTATGGACACATAAAAAGCATAAGCAACCTTATATTGGTATTGTATAAGGAAAGAAAATTGCTCATCTTTTATTAATACAAAAAAAACGAGCAAGAATGAAAATTATGCTGATTGATCCTAATAAAGATATTCCCATAAAAACAATACGTACAATTTTGAAAGAAATGCTAATCTCATATAAATAAGCTCTTATAGGTTAGATAAGTTGTAACTTCGGTACGAAAAAAAGATGTTTTTATGCGATTTATTACGTTCATTTTTTTTATGCTACTATCAAGCATAATGGTTTGCGCACAAACTAAAAAAAATCATTCAAAAAATGTGCTAAAAAATAATATGGAAAATGTACTAATATATGATACTGCCACATTTGGAACCGGTTGCTTTTGGTGTACAGAAGCCATTTTTCAATCTTTAAAAGGTGTTGAAAAAGTTATGCCTGGCTATGCTGGCGGCCAAGAAATTCTCTCTAGGATGCTCACTTTTCATAACAACTGTTGAACGAATAGCCTTATGAAAAATATATATTACTTCTATGTGAGAGAATTCTTCTAATCCTTTTAGCGCTTCCGCATTTACATCTTCATTCAA
>CAZXBE010000102.1:0-7474 GCA_964638565.1 uncultured Chitinophagaceae bacterium | reverse complement strand
CTCCCCTTTATCAAAGTTTATAAATTTTCCTGTAAGCCAATATTATCGTTGTTTATGAGGATCCTTGCGCTCATCAAATTCTTCTTCATATTTAGCATATGCTTGTCTACATATTTTGATACCTTTTATTAATTTTTCAGGTACTGCCGGAATATTTACGTTCAACAACAAATGATTGTCTATTTTTTGGGATAGCACCCGTGTAACCATATGTTGTACATATTTTTTAGCAGCTGTAAAATCCGCATCAACACTATAATCCATTAAAGAAAAACCAACAGATGGAATACTTTCAATTGCAGCTTCCATCGCTGCAGACATGGTGCCTGAATAAATAATATTTATAGAATGATTAGCTCCATGATTAATGCCACTTACACATAAATCTGGTTTAGCATGTAACACTTCAGCCACAGCAAGCTTTACACAATCGGCTGGAGTTCCATTCGTTTGATATGCTTCAACTCCTTCAAAAATATTTACTTTATTTAATCGTAAAGGGAAACCTACCGTAATAGCGTGCCCCATGCCACTTTGTGGTTTATCTGGAGCAACTACCACTACTTTACCAAAAGGTTTTACAGCTTCTACTAGATTGCGAATACCGGGTGCTGTTATACCATCATCATTAACCACTAAAATGGTGGGACGTTTTTTTGTTGTAGCCATGCCGTAAAAATAACAATTATTAATTTGTCTATTTGGAGTATACAAATAAATGCTTGTCTATCCTTCTCAAAGGAACACATTCTGCATTCCCACATTAATTTCATTTTCTAAAAAATTTAGTATCTTGGCTAAAATATTTAGCAATGTCCTTTATAGCAAAAAATTTAAAATACCTGCGTCAGTTAAAAGGTTGGACGCAAGAAGAATGTGCACAAAAGTTAAGTATTAAGAGATCTTCTGTAGGAGCATATGAAGAAAGTCGTGCTGAACCAAGCATAGAAACACTTCAAATAGTGTGCAAACTATTTAAAATTAGTTTAGATGAATTGTTGCTCGAGGATTTAAATAATACAAAAGCAAAAACCTATATGGAAAAAAGGCGCCATCAAAAATTAATGTATGATGTAGCCAACATAACATTTGTACCTATTAAAGCCGCAGCAGGTTATTTAGCAAGTTATAACGATCCGGATTTTGTAGATGAATTGAACACCTTTACCCTGCCTATGCTTATGGCAGGGGAATATAGAGCCTTTGAAATTATAGGCGATTCTATGTTGCCTACACCAAGCGGCTCTGTAATAGTTGGTGAAAGAATAGAAAAACTAGATGATACTAAAAATAATCAAACATATATTATTGTATCTAAGCGAGAGGGTATCGTATATAAACGCATTTTAAAAAGCAATCGATCTAAAAAAATAACATTAGTAAGTGATAATCCTATATACGAACCATATCAAATAAGTCCAGAAGAAATATTGGAAGTTTGGCAGGCCCAAATGGTTCTCACTCGAGTAAATCATCAACAACATTGGGATGTTAATCAATTGGCCGATTTGGTTGGAAAGCTACAAAATCAGGTAAATACATTGAAAAAGAAATTAAATTAAGATAAGAAATTTTCAATCTGTTCTTGAAGATTTTTTAAATACAAAAGATCATCTTTGGAAACCTTTCTATTGCCGTCCTGTTTTTTATCTTTTCGATATTTTGCATATTCAGTATTACATATCAGAAATTTATTTCTTATCGCTTTTAATTCTTTATAAAAAGAAAAAATGCTATCTAATTCTGTAAAATCTTTTAAATTCAGTTTTTCCAAAATTCTAATTTTGAGAACTGAATAAGAAATTTCTCTATTTTGAAATAGGTTTTGCATTGCAAAAGCTAAATAAGTAATACAACGGTTAAGATATAATATTCGTGCATTCTTTGATCGACTTATATCTTTCACTCTATATTGAGAAGTGCTGTAACTCATAAATTTCACTAAAATTAGTTAAAACTGTATAATTTATCTAGCAATACATGTATAAAGAAAGTAATACCCATATCATTAAATCAATAGCTAAACAATTAGGCTTTGATTATTGTGGTATTGCTAAAGCAGAAGCTCTAACAGCAGATGCTAACCGATTAGAAAAATGGTTACAACAAGGCATGCATGGCAACATGCAATACATGGAAAATTATTTTGATTTACGGATAGATCCTACCAAACTATTTCCAGGAGCCCGATCTGTCATTACCTTATTACAAAATTACTACCCAGAACAAGAGCAAAGAGTTGACTCACCTAAAATTTCAAAATATGCCTATGGAAATGATTATCATGAAGTGATACGCAGGAAACTTAAAACGTTTCTGCAGTTTCTTCAAGAAAAAATAGGCAATATACAAGGCCGAGGATTTGTAGATAGTGCCCCAGTATTAGAACGCAGTTGGGCTGTAAAAAGTGGATTAGGGTGGGTTGGTAAAAACGGGAATTTGATTACCAAATCAAATGGCTCTTTCTTTTTTATTGCTACCCTTATTTGTGATTTGGATTGTGTTTATGATGATGCTTTTGCTAAAGATTTTTGCGGCGCTTGTAATCGATGTGTAGATGCTTGTCCTACCGATGCATTGCTGCCCAATAAAATAGTAGATGGGAGTAAATGTATTGCTTATTTTACGATTGAATTGAAAGATGAAATTATTCCTTCAGAGATGAAGGGGAAATTTAAAAACTGGATGTTTGGTTGTGATATTTGTCAAGATGTATGCCCTTGGAATAGTTTTAGCCAACCACATACTGAACTTGAATTTACTCCTCTGTCAGAAATTTTAAATCTCTCTACAATTGAATGGGAACAGCTTACTGAAGAAGCATTTAAAAAAATATTTGGAAAATCTGCTTTGAAAAGACCAGGATATAAAAGATTAAAAAGAAATTTAAAATTTATAACTACTTAATTTAGGTTATATATTTGGAGAAATCGAACACATCAATGATCATATACAGATATTTGCTTTTATTTTTTTGCTATATATTTTTTTTGCATCAAACCTTTGCTCAAACTTTTTACCAGCAAGAATTTCCCAAGAATTACTTTCGTTTTCCATTAGATATTCCTATGTCTTTAGCAGCCAATTTTGGAGAATGCAGAACAGATCATTTTCATATGGGATTAGACATTCGTACAAATCAAAAAGAGAATTATCCTGTTTACGCTGCAGCAGAAGGATATATATCTAAAATATATATTAATAAAAGTGGTTTTGGAAGAGCTATTTATATTCGACATCCTAACGGATATACAACCCTATACGCACACCTTAATACATTCTACCCCGCCTTACAACAATACGTAGAAAAAAAACAATATGCCGATCAACAATGGGAACAAGATTTTACATTAAACCCCAATCAGTTTCCAGTACACAAAGGCGAACTGATTGCCTATAGCGGTAACACAGGTTCTTCTGAAGGACCACATTTACATTTTGAAATTAGAGAAACTAAAACAGATGTAAATATAAATCCTATGGAATTTATAAATGTTCCGGACAATATCACTCCTACTATATCTCATGTAGCTTGGTATGATAGAACTGTAAGGACTTATGAACAACAACCATCATTTATAAAAATTAAAAAAACGCCTGAAGGATATACCAGCGTAGATTCTGTAATAGAAATTCCCACAACAGCGGTTTCTTTTGGAATTATAGCCGATGATAAATCGAATACTTCTTCTTTCCAATATGGCATATACGAAGCCAACTTGCAAGTTGATGGTAATACACTTAGTCAATTTAAGTTAGATCGTATTTCTTATGATAATAGCCGGTATATAAATGCTTGTATTGATTATTCTTATAAAATGCAAACGGGAAAATATATTCAACATTTATCCAGATTATCAGGCAATCATTTACCATTCTATTTTTCTACATTAAAAAATGATGGGGTTTTTAATGTGACTGGT
Organism: uncultured Chitinophagaceae bacterium; assembly: GCA_964638565.1. Taxonomy (GTDB): domain Bacteria; phylum Bacteroidota; class Bacteroidia; order Chitinophagales; family Chitinophagaceae; genus CAYVXB01. The sequence goes on along the minus strand of CAZXBE010000102.1, from coordinate 3,551 downwards.
GATAGTATACATCAAGTAGTTATAACTATTGCAGATTTTAATGGAAATAGTAAAACGCTTCGCTTTAAAATAAAAAAAGTATTAATCACACGTTATAAAACAATATACAATAGTAACTGGTTTAACTTATTTCCCAATCGATCCAAGAATATAGATTATTATGATGCACGAATTTATTTTCCAGAAAATACATTGTATGATACCCTAAATTTAGCTGTTGATAAATTAGCACCTTACAATATAAATAATTTATCCTATAAATATTCAATTGGTTCCGAGTTTATTCCTTTACATTCTAACATAACCATTCAACTAAAACCAAATAAAACATTAAGTAATTTTGAAAAAAGTAAAACAATAATTCAATATACAAATAGCAAAAGCAAAGAGGCTTTAAAACCAATCTGGACAAAAGATAGGGCTGAAATAAACTATAATAAATTAGGAAACTTTCAATTACTATTAGATACTACTCCTCCAAGAATTACTATTAAAGGAATAACAGATAGCAGCAATGTTAGCAGTACAAAACAAATCATCATCACAGCTAATGATTCAGAAGGAAGCGTTCAATATTTTAATGCTGTATTAGATAATAAATGGTTAATGTTTAGCAGAAAAGGAAATAATTTTGTTTATACACTTGATGAACGCTGCCCTCCAGGATATCATACCATTACCTGCTCCATTGAAGATATAGCAGGTAATGTAAGCGCAAAAACAATTTCATTTTTTAGAGATGATGAAGCAGTTAAAAAAAGAGGGAAGGAATCAAAAAATAAAAAGATCAAAAAAAAATAAGCACACTCACTAATGTAACAATTATGAAAAAACTTATAGAAGGAGGTAAAGCGCCTGATTTTACAGGAATAGATCAAAATGGAAAATCTATTTCGCTAAAAGATTTTAAGGGGCATAAAATAATTTTATATTTCTACCCAAAAGATAATACACCTGGCTGTACTGCTCAGGCTTGTAATTTGCGAGATAATTATGAAACCCTTTTAAAACAAGGGTTTAAAGTGATTGGCGTAAGTACCGACAGCGCCAAAAGCCATAAAAAGTTTGAAGAAAAATATAATTTACCCTTTCCACTTATTGCAGATGAAAAAAAAACGATTGTAGAAAAATATGGTGTATGGGGAGAAAAAAAGTTTATGGGTGTAAAGTATATCGGCACACACCGAGTAACTTTTTTAATTGATGAAACAGGCATCATTAAAAAAATAATTGATAAACCGAAGACAGGTAATCATACCCAACAAATACTGGAAAGTGCTCTTTAATTCAACCGAAGACAGAACGTTGATTTTCATGATTTCTAAGATGTATCGTGATACATTTGTAATTCATTACTCATAAAATCCACTCCACCCTGCCATATGCGACATGCTCCGTTGTACCATGTTCTAATATTAAATTTCCCATAATATCTACCCCTATTACCTTTGCTTCAAATTGAATGTTATCTTTTTTAAAAATGGCAGTTTGGTTTTTGCAAAACAAAACCTCATTATACAAAGAGCGTAACCATTCTAATCCCTTTTGTTGAAGAGACTCCCATACGCCATTTATCATAAAACATAACTCTCTAGCTAAAAAAATTATATCAAATTTTTTCCCTGTAATTTGTCGAATAGAAACAGCCTTGTTCAGTAGCCCATTAAATACTGTTTGATTGACATTGATACCTACTCCCCCAATAATCCAATTCCATTGCTTTCCATGATATATATTTTCTATTAGAATTCCTCCTATCTTTCTATTTCTCCAATAAAGATCATTTGGCCATTTTATGGATAGCGCATCATCGACATACGTTTTTAAAAATTGATATGCACCCACTGCTAAAACCATGCTACAAAAAAAAGATTGATGGGCGTATTGCTCAAGAGGGTTAAGTACAACGGACAAGGTAATGTTTTCTCCAGCCGCTGCCTGCCACTCTCTGCCCCATTGCCCTTTTCCTACTGTTTGTGTGTGTGCCATGTAAACAGCTCCATGTAAGGCTTTACCAATTTGCGCTTCCCGTTTGGCGTACGTATTTGTACTTTTTACTTTTTTAAGTTGAATAAATGGTTCTCCTATCATAATTTTATAAACTATAGATCTAACTATATCAAGGATTATTATTAGTTTTGTGCGTTGTCTTTTACACAATAACTAAGATCAATTAAAAAATTGTTGCATTTGCCACCATTAAAAGTATTATCTATAAGAAAACGTAGCAGTGCTGCGAAAGTTACTCCCCAGTCTAAAATATTTAAAACCATTCTTAATGCTATTCAAGAAAGAAAAGGGGAAAACATTACTTCACTGGACCTTCGTAAAATTCCAGAAGCTGTTGCAGACTTCTTCGTAATTTGCGAAGCTACGTCAAACACTCAAATAAAAGCAATTGCAGAAAATATTGAAATACGATTAGAACAAGAATGTAAAGAAATTCCCTATAAACATGAAGGTTTAAAACATTTGCATTGGGTATTGATAGATTATGTTAATATTGTTGTTCATGTAATGCTGCCTGAAACACGTCAATTTTATCAGTTAGAAGAGATGTGGAGCGATGCGGTAATACAAAAATATGCGTAATTGACAATTAGAAAATAATTTACAAAAAGCTTTATAATGACCGGGTAATAAATTAATGCCCATGACTAAAATTCTTTATGACACAATTAGATCAAAGTACAAATAAAAATAATCTCCAAAAAAAATCGTTTGGTGGACGAAATAGCAATAAAAATGATAATCAACGGAAACCTCCTAAATTAAGCATCTACTGGATTTATGGGATCATTGCAGCTGTACTTATTGGCATCAATATATTTCAATTTTCGTCAACAACGTATGAAACAAATGAGCAAGATTTTAAAGAAAAAATGCTTGTTGGTGGAGATGTAGAGAAACTGGATTTTGTTGAAAACAAACACATCATTAGGATCTATATAAAACTAGACAGTTTATCAAAACCATTCTATCAAAAAAAGTTTCAACGACCCATTAGTGTTAAAAATACAGGTCCACATTTACAATTTAAAGTTACCAACTGGGAGGGCTTTGAAGCTAGATTAAACGAATTTTGTAGAGTACGAAATATATCCGTTCCCCCAAACAATACTTTTGATGAAGGAGAATGGTTTGGTCCTATTTTCAATACTGTTATTACTGTACTCATCTTTGTAGGTATATGGGTTTTATTTATGCGGCGTATGGGAGGAGGAGCTGGATCAGGTGGTAGTGGTGGTATATTTAGCATTGGTAAATCAAGGGCTCAATTGTTTGATAAAGGTACCAAAGTAAATATCACTTTTTCTGATGTAGCAGGTTTAGATGAGGCAAAAGTGGAAGTGATGGAAATTGTTGACTTTCTTAAAAATCCTAAAAAGTACACCGCCTTAGGAGGAAAAATACCGAAAGGAGCTTTACTAATAGGACCTCCTGGAACAGGAAAAACATTATTGGCAAAGGCTGTAGCAGGTGAGGCACAAGTACCCTTCTTTTCTATTTCAGGATCTGATTTTGTAGAAATGTTTGTAGGCAGGTGCTAG
>CAZXBE010000101.1:0-7486 GCA_964638565.1 uncultured Chitinophagaceae bacterium | reverse complement strand
TTTGTCGTACTTGCTTTTATTGCCCTAATTCTAAAAAGATATTGAACAGGTTCTATGGCGGTACTGAATATCCACCTTTGTCTTAATTTTACTTTTTTGGGCATGGTTGACCTCCTTTTTTAGGTCAACTTATTTCAGGAACGGACAAAGCGTTAAAAGATAAGAGGTTCTTAAATAATAGATCGAGATAACAAATTATAAATGTTTTTGTTATCTCGACCGTAGAAAGAGATCTAAATGAGATAAGGCTTCTGCTGATTCTAGAGATACCTCCTTTGTCGGCATGACAAAACATCTATCTATTATTTAACACTCTCAAAAATAAGTTATGCGCAAGTGTATTTAGGTGGCCATTAATACCAAAGGAAAAGTATCACTGCTAAATATGATTTTTATCTGTTTTATTTATGTACGAATCTATACAGTTAAGATAAATAACTTTTTCGTATCGCTTACATTCATACATCATGTTTAATAAATTAACCAACCCGTATTCCTATTCATACACACAACATAATAAAGTAAGGTTTGTTCGTGCCGGGAAACCCTATTTTGATGTATTAAAACAACTGATTAATACAGCACACCAAACGATTCATCTACAATATTATATTTATGATGATGATGAAACTGGAATGGAGGTATCTAAAGCCCTTATTCAAGCAGCACAGCGAGGTGTTCAAGTTTTTATACTAGTTGATGGATACGCATCTAAAGGATTATCAAAATCATTTATAAAAGAGTTAGAATTTTCGGGCATTCATTTCAAATTTTTCAATCCTATTTTTAAAAGTCAATTTTTTTATTTTGGAAGACGCTTGCACCATAAAGTATTGGTTGTAGATGCCCTGTATTCTTTAGTTGGAGGGATCAATATTAGTGACAAATATAATGATACGATTAAAGGAAATGCATGGCTCGATTTTGCAGTATCCATTGAAGGAGAAATTTCTAAAGAACTATGCTTCGTTTGTGAAAAATTTTGGAAAACACCAAAGATACATTCTAAAAATAATTGCGCTCCAATCGTTTCAACAGAACGTTACACCAGTCTTCCTAATTGCTTGATACGTATGCGTCGCAACGATTGGGTATGGGCTGAAAACAAAATATCTGCTACTTATTTTGAAATGTTTAGAACATGCACATCGCACATTACCATCTTAAGCAGCTATTTTTTACCTGGTCGTACTTTTCGAAAACATTTAGCAAAAGCTGCAAAAAGGGGAATAAAAGTAAAGGTTATAGTAGCTGGCCTATCAGATGTAATGTTAGCTAAATATGCAGAACGATTTATGTATAGATGGCTATTAAAAAATAACATTGAAATATACGAGTATCAAAAAAACATCTTACACGGCAAAGTAGCTGTATGCGATGAAAGGATTGTTACTATTGGCTCTTATAACATAAACAATTTAAGCGCTTATGTTAGCTTAGAATTAAATGTAGATATAAATAACATTCAATTTTCTAGAGAAATAGAAAGCACTATTGATGGTATAATAACAAATGAATGTATCCCTATTACAGAAGAAAAATTTAACCAAATAACACCTTTTTTAAAATACGCATTATACTGGACATCCTATCAAATACTAAGAGTAGTATTTAATTTATGTACATTTTACTTCAAACAAAAACGTCATTAATGTATAGTTGGTTGAAATGTAGGCATGTTTATTCATTTATACTTAGTTGCCTTGTATTCGTTTTATTAACGCATTAAAAGCACTCCTATCCCACCCCATAAAACGACCTCGCTGTACTACCAAATCATTATCTGTAGGGTGTTGTAGAAAATAATGAAATATAAATTTTGCCTGAGGGTTTTGCCAGCCAGCTATTTGACCAAAACGCAAATCATTAAACACCAATGTATCTCCCCAATATTCTACCGTATAAAAATTTTTCGAAAACCGTTTCAAATTTTGGACTTCAACGTGATCGTGTACAGAAGATAACAACTGCTTATTGCGACGAAAGAAGGTAAAATCAACTTCTTTTTTTGTATCAAATGTTGATCGATATCCTATATAATATCCACTATCTGTGGACACTACAATATACCATAGCCAATTGTTTAATAATGTTGGTGTAGTAAAATAATCATTATATACAATATGTTGGTTGTTTAAACTATTCTTCACTACACCATTAATAATGCTCTTATTGAAAAAACAATACATTATATAACAAATACTTAAGCCTAGCGCAAAACGTTGCCAAAATTTAATGCGTTTATATTTTCTTTTTATACATAATAATGCTACAGCAGCTATTCCCAACCAAACAGAAAAAAATGGATCTACTACAGAAATTACATTAAAAGCCACTCTATAATGACTAAATGGCTCAAACCAACCTGTACCATAATTATTTAACGCATCTAAAAATAGATGCAAGAAAATTTCAATACTCCAAAATAAAAGCCACGGAGATTCTTTTATTCGTTTAAAAGAGTAAAGCGAACTTCCCCTTTTTTGTTTATTAAACCAGTGTTCGCACAATAAGGTTAAGATGAATGTGCTAATAAGCGCAAATAAAATGGAATGTGTAAAACCTCGATGAGCCAATAAATTTTCATCTATTTTTAACCAGAAAGAAGCTAGAAAATCAATATCAGGAATACTATTAGCTATAGCTCCTAATACCAAGGCTTTTCTACCTATATGTTTGCGCATAAGTACATCGCCAACACAAGCACCTAGGGCAATATGAGTAAGTGAGTCCATTAATTATGTTGAATAAGAAAACTATTGATGTGCAATAAATAATGGCAATTGGTGATCAGCGATTATATTCATTATAAAGCTTTTCTTAAACAATTGAGAAACCAAGGATCGGCCAAATGCACCTGAAATTAACATAGCTCCATTTTTTTCGCTAACCCAAGTATTAAAATACTTTTTAGGATCTGCTTCTAATTTAAAAAAGGTTAAATCCTCAAAATGTCTTGCAGCTAATTCTTTTATATAATCTTCTTCTGGAAAATCTTCTTTTGCATTATCACTTGCAAAAACTAAAACCGTTTCTTGATTACAAAGTTCTGGAAAAAGATAGGCAAATTGTTTGATGGCATATACAGATGATTCGCTACCATCATAGGACAATACATTGCTTTTAGGGAAGGTGAATTTTTCAGGAACTAGGATCACAGGGCATTCTGCATGATGCAAAGCCTCTTTAAGATAATCGTTAATTTTATTTGAGCCTAAGCTTTCGTAAAACGTTTCGCTACCAAGAATCAGCAAATCTGCAAATCGAGTTTCCTTTGTTAACTCTGGTAAAGAAAAATCATAAAAATCTCTATGTATTCTATATTCAATATTATTTTTTTTACATAATGCTTCAAATCGCTCAATATTTTTTTGGATCGCCTCTGTGTCTCGTTGATCTATTAATGGAATAAGCGTTGCTCCACCCATTGCATCAGTGTAGTTCCATAAATTAGCATATATAACTTGTGGTAAAAATACTCCCGCCAACAAGATAGGTTTTAGCTCATTCAAATGACGAGCAAACTCAAATGCCCCTTCTGAAAAATGTTTTTCATCAAATGCAATTAATACTTTTTTCATATCTATGTAATTTAAATGATTAGAGGAGAAATAAATCCCTTACGACCATTGCATACAACGATCTTTGCGCTCTGCTAAGGTATTATTAACTACGCAATAATACAATGAGGATTATTAGTCCAATATATGATTCTTATCACTATTTTTATAATGTACAGATTGGGAACTCGTTTATTAGCCTTTGCACATTTTTACAAAATCACTTACTAAATAACTAATAAGCTTTCCAGCAGTACGATCCGTTCTACCATCCGTCAACATTGTAGCTCCTTCACAAATATGCAAATAAGCTGTTTTTGCATGTATGGCAACCAAAGAAATATATTGTCGAGCATGCAGAGGCATAATAGCCGAAGGTGTTGTAGCACTACTGAGCACGTTTTGAATGCTATCCATATCCAACTCTACACCTACATAATTATCTGCTGTAAATTCAATAGCATGTTTTATGGCCTGTCTAAAATTTCTTTTTTCATGTAAAAAAATATCTTCGTACGTTATACAATCTATAAAGGGATTGTTTACAATATCTATCCAAACATTTTGTGGAATATAATTTTCGTGAATTCCAATAACACAATACTTCTGCAAAAACCCATCTTCTTCCGCATAACGAAAAGCATTACCGCTATGCCTTCCTTCTAATGGCCTATAGTCTGTATGTGCATCTAGATTGATACAATTGATTTGTGCCATAGGTATGCATCCTGCTTTTTGCAACCCTTTTGCTGATCCTTTAATTAATGGATAGGCATTATTATGACCGCCGCCAATTACAATGGGTATTTTATTATATGAAGTAATGATTTTTATAATCTTTTCCACTTCTTCATCTATAGTATTTATCGCATGCCGATAAGCAGCAATTTTTTCTTGTTCGTTATATGCGTTTTTTTCTATAACTGTTTCTAAATCAGAAAAATCAAAATGACCTAATAACAATAGATCATTTCCACTTAAAAAATCATTGCTTTGTATATTAAGAAAGGATTGTAAAAAAGATTTCCATAGAGTATTTGTGCCCCCTATACCGCCATTGGCTTTTACGCCAATATCTTCCGCTATTCCAAACAGAATGTACGGAGCATTTGTATGGGCAATAGAAGGTTCTATATTATTTACATCATGTACATACTTTATACATTCTCCTAATTTGGTTTCGAAAGGACGCGATTTTGTGTATTGAAGAATGTTTTGTTTACTATAGATTTTAAAATGTTTCATATTAAGCAATTATACGAAATCTCCATTTATCATTACCTTATCAATCAAATTAGAACCAAAAGCATAAGGTAAATACGCTATGGATGGAATAGGTTTTGTAAAAATGAAGTTCGCTTTTTTGCCAACGGTTATACTACCTACTTCATGTTGTAGTTCCATAGCGTATGCTCCATTGATAGTAGCTGCATTGATAGATTCTTCTGGTAACATTTTCATTTGTATGCAACTCATAGCTACTACCAAATTCATATTCCCGCTTGGTGATGAGCCAGGATTGAAATCAGAGGCTAAAGCAATAGCACATCCAGCATCAATTAATTGACGTGCTGGTTGAAACGGCATGCGTAGAAAGAAGGCGGCGGTGGGTAATAAAGTACAAAGGCCAGCCCCCCTTATCCCCCCAAAGGGGGGATTATCAGCAAGTTGTTCAATGTCTTTGTTGGTAAGGGTTTCTAAATGATCTAAGCTGATGGCGTTTAATTTTATACCTGTTTCGATTCCACCGATACTATTGAGTTGATTGACATGTAATTTAGGCTTCAATCCATATTGCATACCTGCATTGCAAATGGTTTCTGTTTCTGCTGGGGAAAAAAATCCTTCTTCACAAAATACATCAATATAATCCGCTAATTTTTCTTTCGCAATTACAGGGAGCATTTCCTGAATAATTAAATCAATATATCCTTGGTGATCATTTTTATAGATTAATGGATAGGTATGTGCTCCTAAAAAAGTAGATCTAATTAATAGCTTTGATTTTTCCTTTAGCCGTTTAATAACCCGCAACATTTTTAATTCGCCTTCTACCGTTAATCCATAGCCACTCTTTATTTCAACAGCTCCAGTTCCTAATTTACTGATCTCTTCTAATCGTTTCCAAGCCTGATTAAATAGTTCGTCTTCTGATATTGTATTTAATTTTTGAGCAGAATTTAAAATGCCTCCTCCTTTGGCAGCAATTGCTGCATAACTCAATCCTTTTATTTTATCTACAAATTCTTCTTCTCTGCTTCCTGCAAAAACGATATGGGTATGGCTATCGCACCAAGCAGGTAATATGAATTGATTTGAAGCATCAATTTTATGTTGTGTGTTGTATGTTGTGTGTTGTATGTTGTGTATTTCACCATATTCTGCAATTATTCCATCTTCAATGATTAAGTAAGCGTTTGATATACCGGGCAATTCTGCTAATTCTTTACCACGCAGTAATTGATTTTGCGTTCTTGTATTAACTAGACATTTTATGTTGGTAATGATGGTGGTAGCCATTTTAAAAGCTAAGTGTCGAAAATGTAGCTGATATATTATTGTTTCAATTGCTCTTGTATATCCAATTGAAATCTTCTTGCTGTATCCTTTGCAATATCATAACCCGCATCAGCATGGCGTATAACGCCCATCCCTGGGTCATTTCGTAGTACTCGGCTTAAACGTTTAGCAGCTTCGTCTGTTCCATCGGCAACAATAACCATTCCTGCATGTATGCTATAGCCCATGCCTACACCGCCTCCATGGTGTAAACTTACCCACGATGCGCCACCAGCCGTATTTACCAAGGCATTCAATAAAGGCCAATCAGCGACAGCATCACTTCCATCTAACATGGCTTCTGTTTCTCTATTGGGAGAAGCTACAGAGCCTGTATCTAAATGATCGCGACCAATAACAATAGGTGCTTTTAGTTTGCCTGTTTTTACTAACTCGTTAAAAGCTAATCCAGCTTGTTCTCTTTCGCCTTGGCCTAACCAACAAATACGAGCAGGTAATCCTTGAAAAGCAATTTTTTCTTTCGCTAATTGTAACCACCGTTGTAAAGATTGATTTTTAGGAAACATATTTTTAATCACTTCATCTGTAACATCAATATCATTTGGATCTCCACTTAATGCAGCCCAACGAAAAGGTCCTTTACCTTCACAAAATAAAGGGCGGATATACGCAGGAACAAATCCAGGAAAGTTAAATGCATGTTTCAATCCTTTTTCTTGCGCTCTTGCACGAAGATTATTGCCATAATCAAATGTCACTGCTCCTCTTTTTTGCAATTCCAACATTAGTTCTACATGACGATACATAGAATGATACGCATAATCAATATATTGGTTCGAATTTTGTTCTCGTAAAATTTTAGCTTGTTCATACGATATTTCATGCGGCCAATAACCGATTAATGGATCATGTGCCGATGTTTGGTCGGTTAACGTATCAGGGACAATATTTCGTTCTATCAATCTTTCTAATAAATGAACGGCATTGCACAAAACGCCAATAGATACTATTTCTTTTTTTTGTTTGGCTTCTATTGCACGATCAATAGCCTTATCTACATCCTCTATAATAAGATCTAAATATTTTGTTTCTAATCGTTTCTCCATTCTCCATTTTTCTACTTCTGCAGCTAGGCAAACGCCCTCATTCATGGTAATGGCTAAAGGTTGTGCACCTCCCATTCCGCCTAAGCCTGCTGTTACATTTAATGTCCCTTTTAATGTTCCTCCAAAATGTTTATGAGCTACTGCTGCGTATGTTTCATAAGTTCCTTGTACAATTCCTTGCGATCCAATATAAATCCATGATCCTGCTGTCATTTGGCCATTCATCATTAATCCTTTTTTTTCTAATTCGTCAAAATGCTCCCCGTTAGCCCATTTACGTACCAATAGTGCCTTCGCTAA
>CAZXBE010000100.1:0-7530 GCA_964638565.1 uncultured Chitinophagaceae bacterium | reverse complement strand
GGAAGGGATGACGCAGGTAGGCTTAAGAGCACTACTGTTAATAAAAACCAAATAAAAGCCGGCAATATTTTTTTAAATCCCATTTTAACCTATTTTAATTATATGCACTTGATATTTTTTGAATACGTTCGAAATAAAGCAAAAATATTATCAATTATCTACATACTTCTTCTGTACTGTCCGCCTACTTCATAAAGAGCATGTGTAATTTGCCCAAGGCTACAATATTTAACTGTTTCCATCAATTCTTTAAATAAGTTTTGATTATGAATAGCCGCCTTTTTTAAACGTTTCAACATCTCGTCTGCTTTATGTTCATTCCGTTTCCAAAAAGTTTGTACATTTTTAATTTGTTGCTCTTTTTCTTCAGTAGTACTTCTAATAACTTCATTAGGAATAACAGTTGGGCTTCCTTTTTTATTAAGAAAGGTATTTACACCAACAATAGGAAATTCTCCGGAATGCTTTAAACTTTCGTAATGTAAACTTTCTTCTTGTATTTTATTGCGTTGATACATTCTTTCCATAGCGCCTAAAACCCCACCTCGTTCTGTAATACGATCAAATTCGATCATCACAGCCTCTTCTACCAAGCTGGTTAATTCTTCAATAATAAAAGATCCTTGTATAAAGTTTTCTGTTTTAGCAGATCCTAACTCTCTATTAATAATTAATTGAATAGCCATAGCTCTTCGAACGCTTTCTTCTGTAGGTGTGGTAATGGCTTCGTCGTAAGCGTTGGTGTGTAAGCTGTTACAATTATCGTATATAGCATACAATGCTTGCAATGTGGTACGAATATCGTTGAAATCTATTTCTTGTGCATGTAAACTTCGGCCACTGGTTTGTATATGATATTTTAATTTTTGGCTACGTTCATTGGCTTTGTATTTATACTTCATGGCTTTAGCCCAAATACGACGAGCAACTCTACCAATTACGCTGTATTCAGGATCCATGCCATTACTAAAAAAGAAAGAAAGATTTGGTGCAAAATCATCGATATGCATTCCTCTGCTTACATAATATTCAACATACGTAAATCCATTAGCTAATGTAAAGGCAAGCTGTGTTATAGGATTAGCACCCGCTTCGGCAATGTGATAGCCGCTTATGCTTACACTATAAAAGTTGCGTATTTTTTGCTGAATAAAATATTCTTGCACATCGCCCATCAACTTTAATGCAAATTCTGTAGAAAAAATACAAGTATTTTGCGCTTGGTCTTCTTTTAAAATATCAGCTTGTACTGTACCTCTAACTTGTGCTAAAGCCTTAGCTTTTAATTGCTCATATATTTCTTTTGGTAAAACTTCATCTCCACTTAAACCTAATAATTTAAGACCTAATCCTGTATTTCCATCTGGCAAACTGACTGGTTTTGCAGTATCATTATAAATAGGCTGATATTGCGTTTTAAATTTTGTTTGTTGAGTAGATTTTACTTTATCCCATAAATTATTTTCTTCAATATATTTTTCGCACTGTTGATCGATAGCTGCATTCATAAAAAATGCCAACAACATAGGCGCTGGCCCGTTTATAGTCATAGACACAGAAGTTTTAGGATCGCACAAATCAAATCCACTATATAATTTTTTAGCATCATCCACTGTAGCAATACTTACACCGGCATTCCCAATTTTCCCATAAATGTCTGGACGATGATCGGGATCTTCTCCATATAAGGTAACACTATCAAATGCAGTGCTCAAGCGCTTTGCAGTCTGATCAATAGATACATAATGGAAACGCTTATTCGTACGTTCAGGCCCGCCTTCACCAGCAAACATTCGAGTAGGGTCCTCTCCTTCCCGCTTTAAATCAAACACTCCAGCAGTGTATGGAAATTGACCAGGAATATTTTCTTGTAATTGCCATTGTAGAATATCGCCCCAATCTTTGTATTTTGGTAAAATAACTTTAGGGATATTTGTTCCTGATAAGCTTGTTGTGATTAATTTTTGTTTAATGATTTTGTCTCTTACTTGGTATGCATATTCATTTTTACTATAACGCTCTTTGAGCTTTTCCCATTCTTGAAGTAATAGTCTATTATCTTTAGTTAATTTTTCTAGTAATTGATTGTATTTTTTTTGTATTGTTTGTTGCATGGTATTCTATAATCTTGTTATATCTTATTTTTTTATTAAATTTTTAATTTCTTTTTCTAAAAGTTCAGCAGAAGGGAATCTGCCTCTAAATTCTAAAGGTAGTGATTCCATCATTTCATAAGCGGCTACGCCAATAAGTTGTGTTATATTGCTCAATGCAAATTCTACTTCTACGTTATTTTTTGATTTGTATAAAATAATACCAATAGTTAGATTATTCTGTAGTGCCACGATATTATTTGTGTATCACATTTCAATAAAAATTCATTTTGCCTACATACCCTAGTATAAACTCATCCATCTTTAAATCTATATTAAACCTCCAGCATAAGTCAGAACAAAAATACATAAAAGCTAAAAGGGGCATAGGATAGATTTTGTAGTAGATTAAGAGCATAAAAAGCAGAACTTTGGATCAACTACAAACACGTATCAACCAATAAAAAAGAAGCCTTTAAACGCTTAATAGGTATTGAACTAAAGACTTTCAAACTTACAATAAAAGGATTGTTAATTAAGTATAGTTAATTTGATTATTTTATTTAATATTTAGGAAGCACGTATTTTATAATAAACCGTTATCAATACTAGAGTTCTTTGAAAAACCGTGTGATAAAAATAGGATAAAAAAATAAGGCGATATAAATTAGCATATGTAAAAACGACAACTTACTTTAATGGATGCGTTACTAAGCTACAGCCGCCGCAAGAAAACAAGCAAAGCAGTGGCTACCTTATCCACCATTAGCCAAATAGTAAACTGGCAAGCGCTGGTAAATATTGTAAAAAGATTAGACAAAACCCAAGTACACAAATAGATAGGGAGGCTCAAAGCACCGAAAAGAATGGTAAAAAATACTTTGGGTACAAAGGACATATAGGCGTAGATGTAGAAAGCAAAATCATTAGAAAACGAAGCTTCACTGCAGCTAACGTACATGACAGCCAGGAAATGGGAAATATAGTAAGTGGAGATGAAAAAAGCTTATGGGCCGATAAATGGTATACCACACAAAAACAAAAAAGAGTAGCCAGAAGCATGGGTATCTATTATGGTATATTAGATAAAGCCAATAGAGGTAATCCTTTATCCAACAAAAACGCAATAAGCAAAAATCCAGTGTAAGAGCGGCAGTAGAACATCCCTTCGCTTTTATGTGTAAAAAATTAAAAATAACGGCATTAGCAGCCAAAAGTAACCTACGCAATGCTCTCAAATTTGATATGTGGTGTATTATATATAATGTTTGCCGTGTAAGATTTTTATTAAAACGGCAAGCCACATAGGCGGAGCCATGCCCAACAGTAAAAAATAATCAAAAAACGTAGATGAAATCTTAAAAACAAATCAATAAAACAGATTTATGATAAGAAAAATATAAAAATGAAACAGCTCGATTTAAAATTTTACCAAAAAACTCCAACAAGAAATTTTTAATTGAGTTTTTCAAAGGGTTCTAAATAAATATTGCAATAAAAATCTTCCACATAAATGCTATAAGCGCTTATGTTGATGCGTTATGAATGGATAATGAAACCCTTCTATATAAAAAAAATAGATTCTTATAAATGCCCAACTACAAGTGTAGTAGATTGATTAATATTGTGTTGAAAAAAAGCAGGCATTAATTAAATAATTATCCGCTAAACTATAATTCATAATTGTTTTATATGATTTTATCTGACAAGCGTATTTTAGAGGAAATACAAAAAGGAACGATTAAGATAACGCCCTACAAAAGAGATTGCTTAGGTAGCAATAGCTATGATGTACATTTAGGAAAATGGCTAGCTACGTATATTGATAAGGTGTTAGATGCCAAACAACACAATACTATTCAACACTTTGAAATTCCGGATGAAGGCTATATTCTTCAACCACATTTTTTTTATTTGGGTGTAACAGAAGAGTATACCGAAACACATGCGCATGTTCCTTTTTTAGAAGGAAAGTCTTCTACAGGTCGCTTAGGCATTGACATTCATGCAACTGCCGGAAAAGGCGATGTTGGTTTTTGTGGCAATTGGACTTTAGAGATTTCTGTAAAACAGCCGGTTAAAATATATAAAGGCATGCCTATTGGACAGCTTATTTATTTTCCAGTTGAGGGGGAAATTGAGGTAAAGTATAATCAAAAAAAGAATGCTAAATACAGCGGACAACCCAATAAGCCAGTGGAAAGTATGATGTGGAAAAATGCTTTTTAATGATAGGTACACAAGATTATCGATCACAAAAAAAGTAGAAACCAACCTTTTTACTACATCAAATCTTTATTACTGACGTATTCAATATCCTACCATCCCCTTTTTACTGGGACAACCACATGCCTTACGACTAGAGGTACAACTAGCAGCTACAACAAAAAGTATAACCACCATCAAAATTATTTGAACAGGCTTTTTGAGCATTTGTCTAAATTAGCTTCTTTTTAGTACATATGCATCTACAAATTCAAAAAATTGCTCAGTCTGCCAAACGAGTTTTAATTGCTCCATTGGATTGGGGTTTAGGCCATGCTACACGGTGCATACCCATTATACAAAAATTATTGAGTTATAATATAGAAATTTTTATTGCAGCATCAGGAAAAATTGAAGATCTTTTAAAGATGGAGTTCCCACAAGCCCGCTTTCTATCTTTACAAGAATATAATGTTAGATACAGTAAAAAAGGGTTACATTTCACATGGGCTATTTTAAAACAGGTTCCACATATACTAAAAACAATTCGGCATGAACATAAGTGGCTACAAAAAACAATTGATGAATACCAAATTGATTGGGTTATATCTGACAATAGATTTGGTTTACACTCTCATAAAGTTCCATGCATATTCATTACCCATCAACTTTATGTAAAAACAAGTGTTGGTAAAATAGCAGAGAAAATTTTACAACGCTTTAATTATAAGCACATCAATCAATTTACAGAATGTTGGGTTCCTGATACAGCTGATTTTCCTGGATTAAGTGGGGTGCTAGGACATCCAAAACGAATGCCTAATATACCCACCTATTATATTGGACCTTTATCCAGATTCCATATTATAAATCCACCTCCTCCCATTATTTATAAAGCACTGATACTCCTTTCCGGGCCAGAACCACACAGAACCATATTTGAAACATTAATACAACAACAAGCCCATACAATAGAAGGTCAATTTATTTTAGTAAGAGCCTTGCCAGGGGAAACTACTTTATTAAATATGCCATCGAACTGGACAGTATTTAATCATTTGCCTGGTAAAGAATTAAACATTTTAATACAACAAGCTGAATATGTTATTAGTAGAACAGGCTATACCACTATAATGGATATTACCGTGTTAAAAAAGAAATCCATTTTAATTCCAACGCCAGGACAATCAGAACAGTTATATTTAGGAAAATCTTCTTTTTTAGGCAAAAACACCATTATTGTCGATCAAAATCATTTTATTTTTAACAAATATTTTTAATTATAAATAATTGATTATCAACATATTATTATATTCTTTTTAACATAATGTTTGAAAAATGTTTGAAAAATGTTTGAAAAAATTAGTTTCATATTAAAATATGTATATATTTGTGTTAACAAACGCATATAGCCGTTGATATCCTATGAAAAATGTGGCTCTTTCGCCACCAAGGTAGCAAAATAAGTTTTGCTACCTTTTTTATTTCAATCTTCAGATTAGTAGAAATTTACAATAAAACACATATCTTGCTCAGGCTCGCCTACGAATTAAATGTCCTATAGCGTTCTCAGAAATTTTTTAAAATTAACCTAAGCTATATTCATAAAATATAACAACTAGTTAACGTGATAAAAGACATTAGAATACGAGCCTTTCGAGCAACAGACGATCCTGAGACTTGTGATGAATTTGTTAAAGGACACAAAAAAATTTTGGAAGATTATGGTATCACCCAATTATCAAGTAGTAGCGATAATTGGGTTAATACCAATTCAACATTTGTAATAGCAGTAAAAGCCTTGAATGGTAAACTACTCGGTGGAGCTCGAATTCAGGCAGCTAACGGAATAATACCTTTACCTATTGAAATGGCAACAGGAAGCATGGATGCTCGTATCTTTGGTAAGGTTAAAGAAAAAGCCATCAATGGTACCGGGGAGCTTTGTGGTGTGTGGAACTCAAAAGAAGCTTCAGGCTTAGGGATTGGATCTTATTTTTCGATACAGGCCGCTATGGCTATATGTCATCAAATAGGTTTAGAGAGCTTGTTTATACTTTGTGCTCCACACACCCTAAAAATGTTTCAACAATATGGAGGTTCCGTTATTACAGATATAGGTAACAAGGGTACATTTTACTATCCAAAAATTGACCTCTTAACAACAGCTATGTTTTATCATGATCTTAAAACATTTAATGATGGGCAAGTGGATAAGAAAGAAAAACTAAAATCTCTCATTCACAATCCTATTCAAGATAAAGTGGAAATATCGCCTAAAAATGGCGTTGGAATTAATGCTATGTATAATCTTTTACTAAAAGAAGTTTTTCGAAAAGAGTTTAAGAAAAAATATGATACAGATTTTTCAGCATTAGTAACACAAACAAAAATAAAAACATATTATCCTATATAAATTATTTTTAACCGTCCATTAATATAAATCTATAATTTACAGTCTGTTTAAGTACCTCTTTAGTGAATTTTTACATTCTCAATCAATATCTTACACTACTATGAACAAAAAAATACTAAGTACCCTTATTATTGTAAGCACATTTACAGTTATCCCAGTTTTGGCAAAACCTAATTTAATGATTCAGATTGAATGGATAATAGCGACTGTAAGCCTACTTGTTTTGTTTTTAACACAACCAGCTCTAAATTTTAATGAGGTAAAAAAGAAAAAATCGGCGGATAAATATTCAATATTGCTTATACTACTAATGTGTGGGATAAGTACAATAGTGCCAATAATTGAGTGGGCTTATAACAAAAATGGAGAGCATGTAGATTTTTTTTATTTAATAACAGGTAGTACTTTAATAATTGTAGGGCTTGTTATTAGAATAAGTGCAATAAACGTATTGGGGAATCACTTTACAGCAACTGTACAAATTACCAAAAAACATCAATTAATAACTAAGAGCATTTACAAATATATAAGGCATCCAAGTTATTTGGGGGCATTTATATATTTTGTTGGAATTTCATTGCTTCTAGAGAGTTGGTTGGGGCTAATAATCACCATCATAAGTATGATGATAGCATATTATGTCCGAATTAGTATAGAAGAGGCTACTCTGTTAGACCATTTTGGGGATGAGTACAAAGAATATCAAAGAAAAACAAAAAAAATGTTTCCTTACATTTGGTAACTATTACCTTTCATTAGACGGTTGTGTTACAAAATGTATGATGAATAAAAAGCAGTAGGGCATTAACTTTGAGA
>CAZXBE010000099.1:0-7599 GCA_964638565.1 uncultured Chitinophagaceae bacterium | reverse complement strand
TCACACAAGGCGGGCAATTATTTATATATCCTCAACACCAAGAGCTTTCAGCAATATTACAACACACATTTAGTGCCGATAGCGGCATTAACTATATTAAACTAACACCCTCACATATTACGGTTTTACATCAACTAAACATAACCTCTTCAAATATTATAGTTGCTATTGTGGGGGGAGAAGAAGTTACTTCGCAACATGTACATATTCTAAAAAAAATAAATCCTGCTATTCAAATATATAATGAATACGGTCCAACAGAAGCTACAGTAGGTTGCGTAGTAAAACGATTGGAAGAAAATGCATCTATACAAATTGGAAAACCCATTGCACAAACAGCCATATATATACTGGATGAAGATGATCAATTATGCGCCATAGGAGTAATAGGGGAGATATGCATTAGTGGCGATGGCCTAGCCAGAGGCTATTTAAATAAACCCGAATTAACCAAAGAAAAATTTGTACCCAATCCATTTAAGCCAGCAACAAAAATGTATAAGACCGGAGACATAGGCCGATGGCTGGCTGATGGCAACATAGAATATATAGGTAGAAAAGATGACCAAGTAAAAATACGAGGCTATAGAATAGAATTAGGCGAAATAGAAACAGCATTACAAAAATACCCAGGTGTAGATACTGCTGTTCTTGCGGTAAAATGGAATACACAACATGAAAAAGAACTAGTCGCTTACATCATCAGTAAGCAAGCGTTAAACATTGCCGATATAAGAACGCATCTAAGCAAAACATTACCGCTGTACATGTTGCCTAATTATGTTGTACAGTTAGATAGTTTACCCTTAACACATAATGGAAAAATAGATAAGCAAGCCTTGCCAAACCCTGAAGCACTAGGCATTTCAAGTGGTGTAGAATATATAGCGCCAACCAATGCAATAGAAGAAAAATTAGTACAGCTATGGCAAGAAATTTTAAGCAAAGAAAAAATAGGAATAAAGGACAACTTCTTTGCATTAGGCGGACACAGCTTAAAAGCCATTCGTTTAGCTGGGCAGATATATAAACAATTTCAAGTTAAAATAGCGCTACAGCAATTATTTGTACAACAAACAGTACAAGAACAAGCACAATACATACAACAAACGCAAACAACAACATACACCAACATTCCTGTTGCGGCGGAACAAGCTGATTATCCTCTATCATCCTCTCAACGCAGATTATGGATATTAAGCCAGTTTGAAGAAGGTAACGTAGCCTACAATATACCCGGTGTATATGTATTTGAAGGGAATTTAAATAAAGAGGCACTACAACAAGCATTTCATACATTATTAACAAGGCACGAAATTTTACGAACCGGATTTAAGCAAAATGAAGCAGGAGAAGCTAGGCAATTCATTAGGCCAATTCAAACCATACAATTTAATATACCGTATCAAGATCTAAGCAACACAAATCAACAACAAAACTTACAACAGTGTATAGAAGCGAGTTTAACCGAACCATTTAATCTTACCACAGATATATTATTACGAGCCAATCTTTTTAAAATAGCAGCTAACAAATGGATTTTTACATACATCATGCACCACATCATCAGCGATGGTTGGTCTATGGATGTATTGATTGAAGAAGTATTAGCGCTGTACAATGCATATACCAAAGGAGAAACTCAAGCCTTAACACCTTTACGCATTCAATATAAAGACTATGCCGTTTGGCAGCAACAACAATTAAAAAATGAAACCTTTCATCAACATAAAAATTATTGGTTACAACAGTTGGAAGGAGAAATTCCTGTATTAGCGCTTCCTGCCGATAAGCCACGGCCTGCCATAAAAACATACAATGGAGGATCTGTACATAAAATAATTGATCATACACTAAGTCATGATATTAAAGTGTTTGCACATCAACAAGGTGCAACACTATTTATGAGCTTATTGGCTGCGGTTAATGCATTATTTTATAGATATACAAACCAAGAAGATATTATTATAGGCAGTCCTATAGCTGGTAGAGAACATCCTGATCTAGAAAATCAAATTGGATTTTATGTAAACTCACTGGCTTTACGAACACGTTTTTCTGGAAAAGATAATTACATCAACTTATTGCAAAAAGTTAAACAGGTTACTACCGATGCGTATCAACATCAAGCATATCCTTTTGATGAACTAGTGGCTGCATTGCAATTACCACGAGACATGAGCAGAAATTATTTGTATGATGTAGAAGTAATACTGCAAACCAACGCTATTGGACATGCTAAAAAACAACAACAGGTAAACGGCTTAACCATAAGCGGTTATCCAAATACAGAAAGCTTAACAAGCCGGTTTGATATGGTGTTTAACTTTGTAGAAGTTGAAAATGAACTCCAGCTTAACATAGAATATAATAGCGATATTTATACAGCGCATACCATTCATCAACTATCCAATCATGTAGAACAGTTGCTGCGAGCCGTTTTACAAAACCCTAACGACCCTATTCACCAAATTGATTTCTTAAATGAAAAAGATAAACATCAACTGTTGGTAACCTTTAATAATACAACTGCTCATTATCCCACACATACAACCATTATAAGTTTGTTTGAAGAGCATGCACAAAAAACACCCGATGCTATTGCCCTATTTTATGAAGGCCAAACACTTACGTACAAACAACTTAATGAAAAAGCCAATCAATTAGCAAACTACCTGCAATCAGAATACCATATTCAACCTAACGACTTAGTTGGTATTATGTTGAATAGATCAGAAAAAGCTATTGTTGCCATACTAGGAATACTAAAAGCTGGAGCAGCATATGTTCCTATCGATCCTACATACCCCGCAGCCAGAAAAGAATTTATTATACAAGATACCAACATCAAAGCATTAATTACTCAAATAGATTATTTGTTTGATGTGTCTTATTATACCGGAAATATTTTTGCTATAGATGTTCAGCTAGATACCATAGAGGCATCAACACAATCGCCCACAACCACTGTACAGCCTGAATATTTGGCGTATATCATTTACACCTCTGGCTCTACTGGCCAGCCCAAAGGTGTTATGATAGAACATAAAGCTATTGCCAATACCATACAAGCACAATCAAACATTTTTAATATACAAAAACAATCCAAGGCACTTCAATTTGCGTCACTATCTTTTGATGCATCTGTTTGGGAAATATTTTTAGCAATTGCTCATGGGCATACTTTATATATTGTAGATGAAGACAAAAAGAAAACACCTGCGTTGTTAGAACAATATATTACCCATCATGCAATTGAGGTAGCCACTCTTCCGCCGGCATATCTTCAATTACTACAAATAGATAATATAAAAAGCTTGCAAAAACTGTTAACAGCAGGCGAAGCAGCTATTGTTAAAGATGCTAACAGCTTTGCGCAGCATAGTACATATATAAACGGTTATGGACCAACAGAATCAAGCGTATGTGCAACAATTTATACAATACATAAAGGTGAAAAAATAGAAACTGAAACAGTACCCATTGGTAAGCCTATTATAAATACATCTATTTACATCATAGATGATCACCATAACTTAATGCCCATAGGCGCCGTTGGAGAAATATGTATAAGCAGCAAAGGTTTAGCAAAAGGATATTTAAATAGAAAAGAACTTACACAAGAAAAATTTGTGCCCAACCCATTTGAAGCAGGTAAAATAATGTACAAAACAGGCGATTTAGGTAGATGGCTACCTAACGGAAATATAGAATACGCCGGTAGAAAAGATGAGCAGGTAAAAATAAGAGGATATAGAATAGAATTAGGAGAGATAGAATCTGCATTGCAAAAACATACTGCTATAGAAGCTGCTGCTGTAGTAACAAAAGCCAACCAAGCAGGCGATAAAGAACTAGTAGCGTATATAGTAAGCAAACAAGAATTAAATACAACAGATATACGCAACTATCTAGCCCAGTTATTGCCCGCATATCTATTACCCGCCCATTATGTACAACTTCAACAACTGCCTTTAACGCCTAATGGTAAGATTGACAAAAAAGCATTACCCAACCCAGAAGCGTTAGAACTATCCAGCGGTGTACAACATGTAGCACCTACTAATGATATAGAACAACACCTAGTAGCCGTTTACGAAGAAGTACTCAAAAAACAACCTATTGGTATAAAAGACGACTTCTTTTCTTTAGGTGGAGACTCTATTAAATCCATACAAGTTATAGCTCGCTTAAAACAAAGAGGATACAGTGTAGCCATAAAAGATATAATGACCTACCCTGTTATACAAGACTTAGCCGGAAAAGTACAAACCAACAACCGACAAATACAACAAGATACGGTAGAAGGAATAATCCCTTTAAACCCGGTACAACAATACTTTTTTGAACAAGCCGATGTTGACCATCATCATTACAACCAATCCGTACTATTAGAAAGCAAAATGGCTTTATCCGAAGCCGGGCTAAAAACAGTACTAGATAAAATAGTTATGCATCACGATGCGTTACGCATGGTATTTTACAAAACAGATAAACAATGGATACAAGAAAATAAAGGAGAAGAACAAGGGTACGGCTTAGAAATTATTCAAATACCTGACGATGCTGCACTAACACAACACTGCCAACGCATTCAATCGAGCATAAACTTACAAACAGGCTCACTATTAAAAGTTGCACTATTCCGCTATCCCAACCAAACCAATAAACTATTAATAGTTTGCCACCACTTAGTAACCGATGGCGTATCTTGGCGCATACTGTTAGAAGATCTATCTAACTTATATCAACAATACCTATCTGGTACTCCTTTATCCTTACCCCTTAAAACAGACTCTTTTAAATATTGGCAACAAAAGCAAAATGAATATGCTACAAGTGTAACACTAAAAAAAGAAGAAGCGTACTGGTTGGCCTTAAATAATACGCTTGCTGATGCATTGCCTAAAGATAACCCACAAGGTAGCAATACAATGGGCGATGCTGCAGCGCAAAAATGTATACTTAATAAAACATACACCCAACAGCTATTAACAGCCTGCTACAAAGCATACCAAACAGATGTTAATGATATTTTACTTGCTGCCTTAACCATAGCACTACAACAAACATTCAACATCAATTACATAAACATCAACCTCGAAGGACATGGTAGAGAAGATATTGGTGCAGATATAGATATAAGCAGAACAGTAGGTTGGTTCACTTCTATGTATCCGGTTATCATCAATACTAAACACAGCAATAATCCTATTCGTCATGTTATAGAAGTAAAGGAAACCTTACACCGGGTACCTAACAAAGGCATAGGTTACAGTACACTACGCTACTTGGCTCACAAACCGTATGCACTGCATACAGATATTATATTTAATTATTTAGGAGATTTTGGAACAGGTACTCAAACAAAAGAAGGCGAGCAACTATTTCAATTTTCAAAACAAGATGCCGGAAAACAAATTTCAGATAATATGCGGAGAGATCATGTGCTTGATATCTCTGGTATGATTGTGGACGATAAACTGCAAATTGCTGTAGGGTATAGCAGGCAACAGTATAAAAATGAGACCATTGAAAAACTTACTAGTATATATCAACAACAACTACAGCATCTCATACAAACATTATCTACAGACAACGAAATACACTTAACCCCAGTAGATTTAACGTACAAAGCATTAACAGTAGAACAAGTGCAACAATTAAATCAATATAATAATGTAGAAGATGTGTATTGGTTAAGTCCTTTACAACAAGGATTGTATTATCATTGGCTAACGGTACCAAACTCTTTGGCTTATTGCGATCAAATGAGCTATCGGCTAAAAGGGCATATCAATATTACATTATTAGAAAAAAGCTTTCAACAGCTAATCAATAGGCATGCAGTGCTGCGTACATCTTTTACGCAAGAGTTAGATGATACGTTGCTGCAAATTGTATATAAACAATCAAATCCCAATTTTACCTATATCCATGTTTCTACAGAAAAAGATTTTTCTATAGAAACGTATAAGCAACAAGATAAAACCAAAGGCTTTGATTTGCATAAGGGTTCTCAAATGCGCTTGTCGGTAATAGATTTTGGTGATGATATCTACGAATTTATTTGGAGTTTTCATCACATACTCATGGATGGATGGTGTGTAGGCATACTCATTAAAGAATTTTTTGAGATATATAATAGCGAAGAGCAAAATACAATACCACAACTTCCAAAAGTGCATCCGTATTCAAAATATATTCAATGGCTTAGTACCATTGATCAACAAAAAAGCCACGATTATTGGAAAAACTACTTAATAGGCTACGATACCTTAAGCAGTCCAGCTATATTATCCACCAAGCAGCAACAGAAACACATACCCAATAAGCAAATATTCAGTCCGCATGACATAAATGACGTTCCGAAAAATCAAATATATGATCCACAACAAGAAATACTAATAATAACAAAAGATACCCATCAAGCCATACAAACACTATGTGCCCAATTAGGCATAACCCAAAATACTTTTATACAAACCGTGTGGGGCATTTTATTAAGTAAGTACAATAATACAAACGATGTAGTATTTGGTTCTGTCGTATCCGGTCGTCCGGCAGAAATAGAAGGCATAGAAGAAATGATTGGTTTATTTATCAATACCATTCCTGTACGCATACAAATAGAAGTAGAAAAAACGATAGCTGAACTCCTTAAACAAGTGCAACAACAGTCTACCGAAAGCACCCAGCACCATTACACACAACTAGCCGAAATACAATCTGATAGCGAGTTAGGTAGAAATTTGTTTGATCATATTATGGTATTCGAAAACTATCCTGTACAAGAAATGCTTGAACAAAGTGTAGGCAATAAAAAAGATGCACAGCTTTCCATATTATCAGCCGAAGAATTTGATCAAACTGGTTACGATTTAACGGTATTGGTTATGCCAGAAGATAACCTTTCTATAAAATTTAAATACAACGGCAACATATATGACAAAGCATTAATAAACCGATTACAAAACCATCTTACACAAATTATAGAACAAGTAGTTGCCAATCCTGCGCATGCTACACACCAAATCAACTACATAAGCGCATCAGAACAACACGAACTGTTATTCACCTTCAACGATACCGCAGCAAACTATTCCACCAACAAAACACTAACACAATTATTTGAAGAACAGGCAGCGCAAACGCCCAACAACATAGCAGTTATTTTTCAAGAAAAAACATATAGCTACGGTACCCTCAATCAACACGCTAACCGATTAGCCCATTACCTACAATCCAAATACAACATACAACCTAATGATTTAATAGGGATACAATTAGAAAAAAGTGAATGGATGATCATATCTATACTATCCACCTTAAAATCAGGCGGAGCCTATCTTCCCATCGATCCATCCTATCCACAAGAACGAATTAATTACATAATAGAAGACAGTAAATGCAAACTAGTCATCAACCAAAAAGAAATAGAAAAATTTAAAAAAGAAGCAAACAACTATACAGACAACAATCTCCCCAACATCAATACACTAACAGATTTAGCGTATGTTATATATACATCGGGCTCTACCGGTCAACCCAAAGGCTGTATGCTGGAACATCGTGGAGTTATCAATAGAATACAATGGA
>CAZXBE010000098.1:0-7652 GCA_964638565.1 uncultured Chitinophagaceae bacterium | reverse complement strand
TGCATACAATTATGCAGCTGCTTTTTACAAAAATTATATGAGTAAATATTTTCCTATATATACTCAATTTATGAATACCAATGATGAATTGGGTAGAAGATATCTAAAAGGCGTATTAGTTATAAACAAAGGGAAAGCCATGTATCCCGACGCTAATTTTAGCATGCGAGTTTCTTATGGTAACGTAAAATCATACAACCCAAGAGATGCTGTGCATTATGATTATGTATGTACCATGAAAGGCATAATGGAAAAATATAAACCCAACGATTATGAATTTGATCTATCCAATAAATTTATTGACTTAGCTAAAAAGCGTGACTTTGGCCCTTATATAGACAAAAAACGCAACGACTTAGTAGTAAGCTTCATTACTACCAACGATATAACAGGTGGCAATTCTGGCTCACCGGTAATAAATGGTAATGGAGAATTAATAGGCCTTGCTTTTGATGGTAACTACGAAGCCCTAAGCCATAAAATGATTTTTGATAAAGATTTAAATAGAACAATTTGTGTAGATGTGCGTTATGTATTGTGGTGTATTGATAAACTGGGTGGCGCTAAGCATATTGTAGATGAGTTGAAAATAGTACAATAAGTTCATACTAAGTGTAATTGATGAGGAGATGTTTTATGAACATCTCCTTTATTATTATTCTAAGTTCAGATGGCTTCTTACCACGTCGGCGTGATTGCCAGAGCGCTCGTTTGATACGCTTTTAACCTACTGTAATATGTTTAACGTGGTGGTGACACTCGCCACCACAGTCAATGATGATTATGTATTATAATTTGATCGTAAAAATGGACAAAGCATACTTGTTTGAATAATATTCAAATAAAAAGCCCGTAAGTTCCTCCAATATGGTAGTAGGTGCGGTATTCTCTGTAATACATTAAGTTCATTCATATTTGATCTTCTAAGCTCAGTTTAAAAGGATGGCTTCGATTATTGCCTTTTTGTTGAACAATCTTTTGTTGATGATTCTGTACTGTTTTTGCCATAAGTTTGAAGGTCTTTAGTTCAACGCCTGTTAAGTGTTTGAAGGCTTCTTTTTTATAGTGGTTGATTTTTTTTCCCAGAACATGTTGGATGTTTTTTGTTGATTCAAAGTTCTGCTTTTTATACTTCTAATCTGCTATAAAATCTAGCCTATGTTGCTTTTGACTTTAGGATGTAGGTTGGAAGAAAGATTTGAGTAAATTCAATCATTTTTTATAGAATAGCTAGGTTTAAGAAATTAATTTGATCTTAGCTTCAATTTTTTACTTTTGCTCTTTATTCTGTAATAATTATGTCCTTAGCATACGGTGTTCCTTTACTTCCTTTATTAGGGTTTTTAATAAATGGATTATGTCGAAAAAAAATATCTAAAACTGTAGCTGGTTTAATAGGGGTAAGTACTTTATTATTTGCATTTGTAGTAAGCGTATATATTTTTATAGATGTAAAACAACATGGCGCTTCAAATATCATTTTTTTTGATTTTATCAATATTAAAAATTTTACCCTTCCATTTGCCTTTCAAATAGATCAGCTTACTACTATTTTCTTATTAATCATTACAGGTATAGGTTCTCTTATCCATATATATTCTACATCATATATGCACGAAGAGCCAGCTCCAGATTTTGCAAAATATTTTGCATACCTCAACCTGTTTGTTTTTTTTATGTTATTATTGGTGATGGGTGCTAATTATGTGGTTATGTTTATAGGTTGGGAAGGAGTGGGGCTTTGTTCTTATTTGTTAATTGGTTTTTGGTTTAAAAATAAAAACTATACTAAAGCTGCTAACAAAGCGTTTATCATGAATCGTATTGGCGATTTAGGTTTTTTATTAGCTATTTTTTGGATCATATCAAAACTAGGTACGGCTAATTATACGGATGTATTTACAAATGTATCAAAACTGGACAGTTTTGATATTACAATGATCGCACTTTTTCTTTTTGTAGGAGCTACTGGTAAAAGTGCTCAAATCCCTTTATATACTTGGCTTCCAGATGCTATGGCCGGACCAACGCCTGTATCTGCATTAATACATGCAGCCACTATGGTTACTGCTGGCATCTATATGATTGTGCGCAACAATGCTTTATTTAGCCTTGCACCAACCACACAAACTATAATAGCGGTAATAGGCTTATCCACTGCAATACTAGCTGCCACCATTGCTACTAAACAAAATGATATTAAAAAAGTACTGGCATATTCTACCGTAAGTCAACTGGGGTATATGTTTTTAGCCCTTGGTGTAGGAGCCTACACGGGAGCTGTTTTTCATGTAATGACACATGCTTTTTTTAAAGCATTATTATTTTTAGGTGCCGGTAGTGTTATTCATGCATTACATGGCCAGCAAGATATTCGATTAATGGGTGGACTGAAAAAATACATGCTCATCACCCATATTACTTTTTTATTAGCATGTTTAGCTATTGCAGGCATACCGCCATTTTCAGGTTTCTTTTCTAAAGATGAAATATTGGCTAACGTATATGAACATAGTCCTGTTATGTATGGCATAGCCCTTTTAGGAGCATTGCTTACAGCATTTTATATGTTTAGATTGTATACATTAACTTTTTTAGGATCTTCTAGAGATGTTGCAGCAACGCAACAGGCGCATGAAAGCCCAAGGGCTATTACGATACCCCTTATACTATTAGCTATATTATCTGTTGTAGGTGGATTTTTGGGTATCCCGGCATTATTCGCACCTAACGCACATGCATTGCAACAATTTTTAGCGCCTGTTTTAGGTAGTCAGCATCAGCAAACACACACACTTTCACATACTACCGAATGGGTGCTGATGATTAGTAGTGTAATACTTGTCATTATGGTTGTTGTTATAACAATACGGCATTATAAAAAATATGTACATACACAAGCTAAAACTACAGCTATAACAAAATTATTAGAAAACAAATGGTATATAGATGAGCTATATAATGCTATTATAGTTAAACCTATATATGCAATAGGACATTTTCTAAAAAATACTATAGAGCGGTATATAATTGATGGGTTTGTAAATGGTATAGGAAGTTTTTTACAATACAGCAGCAGAAAAATGCGTCTATTGCAAAGTGGACAAATTTCAAGCTATATACTACTGATGGTTATTGCTATGATAGGCTTGTTCTTATTTTTATTTTTTAGATTTAAGTGATCAAAGCAAAACTCAAAAACATAAAGTTTTACGCTATCAATTATTCATTATCAATTATCAATTAAATAATGATTCCTATTTTACTTATCGGTGCTCCTTTACTAACTGGCATTATATCTTTTTTTATCAATAATGCTACTACAGCAAAGCGTTTGGCACTATTCAGTTCTATAATAACATTAGCCATTATGTTAGTTGATGTATTTGGTTTATATACGTCCGATACATTTTCTGCACCATGGATACCTGTTTTAGGCGCAACATTTACTGTATCCATTGATGGTATGAGTAAGTTATTATGTTTACTTACAGCCGTTTCCTTTCCTATTATTTTTATAGCTACATATAAAAATGAATATAAAAACGCATCATCATTTTATGCATGGATGTTGTTATCACAAGCCGGATTGATGGGTGTGTTTGTAGCAGCAGATGCACTGTTGTTTTATTTTTTTTGGGAGCTGGCACTTATTCCAGCCTACTTTTTATGCAGTCAGTGGGGCGGAGAAAAAAGAATACAAGCCACATTTAAATTCTTTATTTACACTTTTGCTGGATCGCTGTTAATGTTAGTAGGCATTATATACTTGTATACATTAACTCCTGACCAATCGTTTAGCATACAAGCATTTTATAACCTTAAACTTTCTGTAGCACAACAATCATGGTTATTTTGGCTATTTTTCATAGCCTTTGCTATTAAAATGCCCATCTTTCCTTTTCATACTTGGCAGCCTGATGCATATGAACAATCGCCCATTGCAGCTACTATGGTATTAAGTGGTATAATGGTAAAAATGGGATTGTTTGCTGTAATGCGTTGGTTGTTACCTATTTTTCCGCAAGCCAGCCATCAATATGCCCATATCATCATTACGTTGTCTATTATTGGTATTATCTATGCTTCTCTTATTGCTATTCGGCAAGATGATTTAAAACGATTAGTGGCGTATTCTAGTATTGCACATATTGGATTAATGTGTGCGGCTATTTTTGCTCAAAATACAATGAGTATACAAGGTGTAATGATACAAATGTTTAGCCATGGCATTAATATTATTGGATTGTGGATTATAGTAGATGCTATAGAATGTAGAACGGGTACTCGAAAAATATCTCAACTTGGTGGATTAGCTACTAAGGCACCCATATTAACTATTTTATTAGTTATTGTAGCCTTGGCCAATATTGCATTACCGCTTACCAATGCATTTGTAGGAGAATTTTTAATGTTTAACGGATTGTTTCAATACAATATAATTGCCGCTGCTATTGCAGGATTGGGAATTATTTTAGCAGCAGTATATATGCTAAGCATGATACGTAATGTGTTTTATGGAGAAGAAAGCTCAGCTGTTGTAAAGGCTGTAGATATTCATGCCTTTATAAAAATAGCATTGATATTGATTGTGCTATTGATATTGGTGTTTGGTGTATATGCGAAACCATTATTACAAATGATACAATAGAGGATAATAATACATCAATATAAAAAAATGATATACAATAAATTAGAAAAATAAGATAATGAACGCACTCATACTATCAGCTTTATTCGGAATAATACTAATGCTTAGCAGCATTGTAATAAAAAATAAATCTCTATTTAAACATATTGTAGCCATAGAACTGTTGGTATTACTTGCTACAGCTTATGCAGAACTAAGAGGCAATATTTTATTCCATGTTAATGTAAACAATATGTTGGCATTCAATCATTTCAACATATATATTAGCGTGATCATTATTGCATCAACATTACTATTTGTATTGCTTTGTGGAAAACAAATAGAAAATGTAGGGCTACATGTGGCTGAATATTT
Organism: uncultured Chitinophagaceae bacterium; assembly: GCA_964638565.1. Classification (GTDB taxonomy): domain Bacteria; phylum Bacteroidota; class Bacteroidia; order Chitinophagales; family Chitinophagaceae; genus CAYVXB01. Next base: position 2,647 of record CAZXBE010000098.1, on the reverse strand, counting down.
TGCCCTTTTATTTTTCATTCTCTGTGGATCATTTATGGTGGTTTCCTTTCAAAATTTATTGATACTGTTTTTAGGCATTGAAATCATCTCTATACCACTTTACATACTAACGGGTAGCGATAAGAAAAATTTAAAAAGCAATGAAGCCTCTTTGAAATACTTTTTAATGGGCGCTTTCTCAACTGGCTTAATGCTGATGGGCATTGCACTTATGTATGGTGCTACAGGATCTTTTCAACTCAGTGTACTACAAATTGGTACATTAGGTGGATACTCTTTTGTTGAATTAGCGGGCATGGCTCTGTTATTTGTAGCTATGTTATTTAAAGTATCTGCAGCACCTTTTCATTTTTGGACACCAGATGTGTACGATGGCGCACCTACTGTATTTACTTCCTTTATGGCTACCATTGTAAAAACAACTAGCCTTATAGCCTTCATTCACTTATTTGAAAATAAATTTGAAACATTGCCTCCTACTTGGTCTTTATCAATATCCATTATCATTATTCTTACTTTATTTATTGGAAATATTACAGCTATTTTTCAACAAAGTGTTAAACGCATGCTAGCCTATTCTAGTATTGCACAAGCAGGCTTTATGCTGTTCCCTTTATTAACCAACAATGTTATAGCAAAAGAGGGTATTGCATTATATACAGTAGCCTACAGTATTGCTACAATAGGCATTTTTGCTATTTTAATGCATATGAAGGATTATACCCTCGAGGGCTTTAATGGATTGGCCCAAAAACAACCTTTATTAGCAGCCGCCAATACTATTTTTTTATTAAGTCTTGCAGGCATTCCATTAACAGCAGGTTTTTTTGCAAAGTATTATATGTTAAGCTCCGTTATCAAAACAGGACAATATCTATGGCTTATAATAATAGCTGTATTTTTTGCTGCTGTGAGTGTATACTACTATTTCAGAGTAATACAGGCTATGTACTTTAAACAAAGCATAGAAGGGGGGCTTATTACAACACATATTTCTTTTAGATTTAAGATAGGTATTTTTATTTTAGCGCTTTTTATTCTTTTCATTGGAGTATTTCCACAAGCTATTTTATATTGGATATATTTCTAGAGCCATAATAAAATAAAGAACGAAAGAACGTAAGTGTCATTTTCATAATTATGTTGCTATTCCTTATTTGTCATTTTTTATTTTTATACCATTTTGAAACTAATAGATACAATCTCTTTATCCTACCGCACCATTCGAAGCAATAAAATACGAGCTGGTATAACCGTTGCTATTATTGCTTTTGGCATTATGGCGCTTATTGGTATTCTTACTGCAATAGATGCTATGAAGCAAAGCTTAAGAGAAAATTTTTCAACGCTTGGTGTTAATGCTTTCAGTATTCGCTATAAGGAAAAACAATTTCGAATAGGGGGACATAATAAAACAGAGATTGTTCAAACAAAACGAGGAAAGGGTTTTCAACAAAGACGTTCTAATGAAAATATCTCCATTACTTATGAACAAGCTATAGCATTTAAACAAACATTCAAGTATCCTGCATTGGTGAGTATTTCATTAAGAGGTGGCTCTATGGCAAACATTATCACAGGAAACAAAAAACAAACTAATCCCAATGTTTCTGTTATTGGAGGTGATGAAGGATATCTTGAGTTGAGTGGGTATACAATAAAAGAAGGTCGCAATCTTAGTTTGTTAGATATTACCACAGGGGCTAATGTGTGTATTTTAGGTAATGATGTTGCCACTAAACTTTTTGGAGAGCATACTCAAAAAGCGATAGATAATACTGTTCGGATAGGCAATATACCTTATCGAGTTATTGGAATACTAGCATCAAAAGGAGCCAGCGCCTTTTTAAATGCAGATAATGTAGTTATAACGAACTATAACAATATAAGACGTATACAAAATAATCCCGGTTCTTTTAATATAGGCATCATGGTTAAACGCATGAAACAAATGGAAATGGCTATAGGTGAGGCCACAGGCTTGTTTAGAAATATCCGAAAATTAAATACTAGAGACGTAGATAATTTTTATATAGATAAAAGTGATAGCTTGGCGCAAACCTTTATTAATTTGTTAAGTAGTATAACTATTGCAGCAGCAGCTATTGGTCTAATAACGCTTATTGGAGCTGCCATTGGTCTAATGAATATTATGCTGGTAGCCGTTACAGAACGCACAAAAGAAGTAGGTTTGATAAAAGCTTTGGGAGGCAGGAGTAGTGATATTCGAAAACAATTTTTATTAGAGTCCATACTGATTAGTTTAATAGGATCCCTTGTAGGTATCTTATTAGGAATAGGTGTGGGAAATATATTTGCCTTGGTATTACAAACTGGGGTCATATTGCCATGGGCTTGGATTATGTTAGGCATTATTATATGCTCTGCTGTGGGTGTAATTGCCGGACTGTACCCAGCCATTAAAGCTTCTCGGCTAAATCCTATTGTGGCGCTGCGTTATGAATAAAGTCCTTTTTTATGTATCAAAAACATTTTTATACAAAAATGATTTATAAATTAGACCATTTATTCTTAAAATAGATCTATAACATAAATTCAAACTTTTTTTGGTCTAAAATAAATATCATTTCCGTATTATATTAAACCGAATAAATAATATTACAAAATAGCTGTAATATTGCAGATG
>CAZXBE010000097.1:0-7678 GCA_964638565.1 uncultured Chitinophagaceae bacterium | reverse complement strand
AAATTAGTTGATGTACTTTTTCCCAATCATTTGCCTTTACCCATTGTATAGATGGATCTTTTTTAAACCATGTTAATTGCCGCTTGGCATAATGGCGAGTATTTTGTTTGATGCGTTCAATAGCTTTATCCAAACTAATGTTTCTTTCAAAATATTCAAATAACTCTGTGTAGCCTACAGTTTGTAAAGCAGGTAAACTTTTATATGGTAATAAAGATTTTACTTCTTCTATTAAGCCTTTTTCTATCATCATATCTACTCGTTTATTAATTCGATTATATAGTTCTTCTCTAGGCCAATCTAATCCAAATTTTATAATACGAAAAAGTCTTTCTTGTTTTTTTCCTGTTTGAAAAGTTCGAATAGATTTTCCTGTATACGTTACAACTTCTAAAGCTCGCAACATTCGCCGTGGATTTTGCATACCATCTTTTTGTGCAAAAGTTGAATCTTTTTCAGTTAATTCTTTTTGTAGCCATGCTATTCCTTTTTCTTCATATGTTTTTCTTATGGTTGCTTGAATATCATTAGGTACTGTTGGTATATTATCCAATCCTTCGCAAAAAGTTTTTATATATAAGCCAGTTCCACCTGTTATTACTATTGGTTTATGTTGTTGAAAATATTGATTTGCTACTTGTAATGCGTATTGTTCAAATATAGCTGCGTTAACCATTTCAGTAATATGATAGGTATTTATAAAATGATGAGCGATAATTTTTAATTGTTCTGGAGTGGGTTTAGCTACACCTATATTTAATTCTATATAACATTGGCGCGCATCGGCAGATATAATATTTGTATTCAACCGTTGGGCTAATTGAATAGCCATCTCTGTTTTTCCAGAAGCTGTAGGTCCTACAAGTATAATGGCTGTTGCGGTATGCAAAATTCTATGTATTTATTCTATTCCCTCTACCTCAAAACCTTCGGCATCTTTTTCTAAATCATACTGTTCTTCGGTATCTATAATTTTTTTTTCCAATAATTCTTGTGTTCCATATTGAGGTGGGGCAATACCTTCTGTTCTTGCTATGTTGGGATAGATAGCTTTTTTATCTTCTTCTTTATGCACATTAATCAACTCGCACAAAAATGTCCAATTTTTTTTAAAATCGTATACATAAATAAATTTTTGATTGGGGTCTTTAATTTCAGATCCTATCAAAGTTTCAGCCATTATCAATGGTTCGGTTTTATAGCTTTTATCATATTTTTCTAAACTAATTTCTCTACCTTTTTGCCACTGATCATTACTTCGGTAAAAAGTAGCAGCATATTTATTATCGAAAGTATATGCTTTTAAAATAATTTGATGAAAATCGAAAAAGGTTTGTGTATGTTTAATAACAATATCTCGATATGTACTTTCATCTTCTTCGTAATAAATGCGAAATTTAAGAACGGCCATATGATTATTTTAAATGTTGAATAGCGCTGTAAATGTACAAGTGTGCGACGCAACGAATGTTCAATAGTAATACTATAGTTAGGCAACCAAATATATTTTCTATTTTGGATATATACTCATTTCAGCAGCTTTTTCTAACATAAATTGATATGCTGCTTCATACGTATTAGGAATAAAATTGTCTAAAATAGCTTCCCGAATAGCGTCTTTAATATCGCCTACTGTTTTGCAAGGCGATAAATTAAACGTTTGCATAATGATTTCTCCGGTAATAGGAGGTTGCCAATTGCGTATTTTATCTTGTTCTTCAATGTCTACTAAACGTTTCTCCACAAAATTATAATTTTCAAGATAGCGAGTTACTTTAGTTTTATTTTTTGAAGTGATGTCTGCACGGCATAATATCATTAAAGCTTCTAAGTCATTGCCCGCATCAAATAACAAACGTCTAATGGCAGAATCAGTTATGTTTTTTTTAGTTAGGCTGATGGGACGCAAATGAAGGAATACCATTTTTTGTACAAATCGCATTTCTTCATGTAAAGGAAGTTTGAGCTGTTTAAAAATTTTAAATACCATTTTAGAACCTACCACTTCATGCCCGTGAAACGTCCACCCATGGCCTTCCTCAAATTTTTTAGTAGCTGGTTTAGCAATATCGTGTAATATGGCCGCCCAGCGTAACCATACATCGTTGGAGTGATGGGCAACATTATCTAATACTTGTAGTGTATGATAAAAATTATCTTTATGGCCAACGCCATCAATATATTCCGCGCCTGCTAAGTCTACCATAGCAGGAAAAATAATTTTTAATAGTCCGGTTTTATATAGTAAATCAAATCCAATAGAGGGTTTATTGGCTAAAATAATTTTATTGAGTTCATCGGTTATACGTTCTTGCGATACAATTTTTATACGATCTATACTTTTGCAAATACCTTCAAAGGTTTTATCATCAATAGTAAAGCGTAATTGCGTAGCAAAGCGTATGGCTCGCATCATGCGCAAAGGGTCATCACTAAAAGTTTTTAATGGATCAAGCGGAGTGCGGATAATTTTATGTTGTAAATCTATTAAACCATTAAATGGGTCAATTAATTGGCCATAGTCGCCTTCATTTAAACTAATGGCTAAGGCATTAATAGTAAAATCTCTACGCAATTGATCATCCTGCAATGTTCCTAATTCTACTTGTGGTTTGCGAGAATCATGGCTATAGCTTTCTTTACGAGCTCCTACAAATTCAATATCAAGGGCCTCCCCAGCCCCTCCAAAGGAGGGGTTTAATTTGATTTGTGCTGTGCCAAAGGTTTTAAAAAAAGAAACGGTTGGTTGTGGGCTAAATTGTTCAGCTACTTTATGTGCTAGTAGTATGCCATCACCCATACAAACAATATCAACATCTTTAGTTTTTCGATTTAACAATTTATCTCGAACAAAACCGCCAATTAAATAGCAGGGAAAGCCTAGTTGTTGAGCACAGCGCGCAATTTTTTTTAGAACGAAGTGTTCTTTCTCTGAGCAGAGGATGTCCATTCCAGCAAAAATAAGATAATCTTTTGCAGACCGTCTATTATTGCATTTAATTTGAGCGTATGATACTTAAATACGGTTATTTGCTTCTTCCAATCTAGAATTCTTACCTTCGCAGTTTCCTAACAACACACTATATTATTATATTATCATGCTTGGTTTTTTATCTAAACTATTTGGTGGAAGTAAATCTGAAAAAGATGTAAAAAATATTTTACCTCTTGTAACAAAAATAAATGAACATTTTGCACAATTGCAATCTTTAAGCAATGATGAATTGCGTCAAAAAACACAATTATTTAAAAATCGTATTCAAAGTCATCTGAATGATATAGATGCGACTATAGCGCAAAAAAAACAAGAAGCAGAGCAACTTGATGCTGCAAACATTAATTTGAAAGACGAAATTTATCAAGAAATTGATAAGCTAAAAAAAGATAGAGATAAAAAAATTGAAGAAGCTTTGGAAAGAATACTTCCAGAGGCTTTTGCAGTAGTAAAAGAAACGGCTCGTCGTTTTAAAGAAAATACTGAATTGGTTGCACAAGCAACAGAATTGGATAAAAACCTAAGTGTACAAAAGGGTCATATTAAAATTGAGGGTGATAAATCCATATATAAAAACAGTTGGTCTGCTGCGGGCAATATAGTTACTTGGAATATGTTGCATTATGATGTGCAATTAATTGGTGGTGTAGTATTGCACCAAGGTAAAATTTCGGAAATGGCTACGGGTGAAGGTAAAACCTTAGTTTCTACATTGCCGGCTTATTTAAATGCACTAGCTGGCGAAGGGGTACATATTGTAACAGTAAACGATTATTTAGCTCGCCGTGATTCGGAATGGAACGGCCCTATTTTTGAATGGTTAGGCCTTACCGTAGATTGCATAGATAAACATCAACCCAATAGCGAAGCTCGCCGAAAAGCCTATCAGGCAGATATTATATACGGAACTAACAATGAATTTGGATTTGATTACCTCCGTGATAATATGGTGCATAACCCTACTGAAATGGTACAACGTAAACATCATTATGCGATGGTTGATGAAGTAGATTCTGTATTAATTGATGATGCTCGTACACCATTAATTATTTCCGGCCCTGTACCTAAAGGTGATGAACAACAATATCATATTTTAAAACCTCGTATCGCAAAATTAATTGAAGCTCAAAAGCAGGTAACTACTAAGTGTTTGAATGATGCTAAAAAATTAATAGCCGAAGGAAAAGATGATGCGAAAGAAGGAGGCTTGATGTTGATGCGCTCCTATCGAGGGTTACCTAAGAATAGTGCTTTAATAAAATACTTGAGCGAACCAGGTATTAAAACCAAATTACAAAAAGCAGAAAATTATTACCTCGCCGATCAACAGCGAGAAATGAAAAAAGTAGATGAAGCATTATTTTTTCATATTGATGAGAAAAATAATCAAGTGGAACTAACCGATAAAGGAATCCACATGCTTACCCAAGCAGGAGAAGATGCTAGCTTTTTTATTTTACCGGATTTAAGTGTTTCTATTGCTGCTATTGAAAGGAGTACTGTTACTGATGATGAGAAGCTGCAACAAAAAGAAACATTACTAAATGAATATTCACTAAAAGCCGATCGCATACATACAGTACAACAACTACTAAAAGCATACACTTTATTTGATAAAGATGTGGAATATGTAGTAATGGAAGGGCAGGTAAAAATTGTAGATGAACAAACAGGCCGCATATTGGATGGACGTCGCTATAGCGATGGTTTACATCAAGCCATTGAAGCAAAAGAGAATGTAAAAATAGAAGCAGCTACTCAAACGTATGCAACCATTACGTTGCAAAATTTTTTCCGTATGTACCATAAATTAGCAGGGATGACAGGTACAGCAGAAACAGAAGCTGCAGAGTTTTGGAATATATACAAGTTAGATGTAGTAACTATTCCGACCAATATACCCGTTACAAGAAAAGATGCCCATGATTTGGTATATAAAACCAAACGAGAAAAATACAAAGCTATTATTGATGAAATAGAAAAATTGCGTTCTCAGGGAAGGCCTATACTAGTAGGTACCACCAATGTTGAAATAAGTGAGCTGTTGAGTCGTATGCTCAAGCAAAAAAATATTCCACATAATGTATTAAATGCTAAACAACATGCAAGAGAAGCACAAGTGGTTGCAGAAGCGGGTTTAGCAGGAGCTGTAACCATTGCCACAAACATGGCCGGCCGTGGTACAGACATTAAACTTGGACCCGGTGTTAAAGAAGCTGGTGGTTTAGCTATTATAGGAACAGAACGTCATGAAAGCCGCCGGGTAGACCGTCAGTTAAGAGGCCGTGCCGGACGACAAGGTGATCCAGGAACATCGCAATTCTACGTATCCTTTGAAGACGATTTAATGCGTTTATTTGGTAGCGATCGTATTGCAGGGTTAATGGATAAGTTTGGATATAAAGAAGGCGAGGTCATCCAACATAGTTTGATAACACGTTCTATTGAACGAGCACAACGCAAAGTAGAAGAAAATAACTTTGGTATGCGTAAGCGCTTGTTAGAGTATGATGATGTAATGAATAAACAACGTAATGTAATATATACGAAACGTAATCACGCTTTATTTGGAGAACGTTTAGCATTGGACGTAGATAATGCGTTTTATAGTATTGCAGAAGGCCTCGTCAACACATTTAAAGAACAAGAAGATTTTGAAGGATTTAAGCTAGCCGTAATTGTACATTTTGGTACAGATACTACTATAACTGCAGAAGAGTTACATAAAGAAGATACATTAAAACTAGCTACTAAGCTGTACGATGAAGCCCTTCAGCAATATCAACACAAAAAAGAGAGTTTACAAAAACAAGCACTACCGGTATTTAAAAACATACAACAAACTCAAGGTAAACACATTGAAAACATATTGGTACCTTTTACGGATGGTAAGAAAGGATTACAAGTATTAGTACCCTTACAAAAGTCTTTAGATACATCAGGCGTTGAATTAGTGAATGCATTAGAAAGAACCATCACCTTGGCTATGATAGATGATTCGTGGAAAGAGCATTTACGAGCTATGGACGACTTGCGTCAAAGCGTACAAAGTGCGGTATACGAACAAAAAGACCCATTGGTTATTTATAAAGTAGAAGCCTTTAATCTATTTAAACAAATGGATGGAGAGCTGAATAAAGAAATTGTTTCTTTCTTATGCCATAGCAATTTGCCAGTTGAACAAGGTGGAAATGGACAAATAAAAGAAGGCCGAGAACAAAAAACAGATTTAAGTTTTACAAAAGCTAATAAAGAAGAAATAGATAGAGCTGGTTCAGACTATGCTGCCAACGAAAACGATTATTACGATCCTTCTAACATAAAACAAGAGCCTATAAAAGTTGCTCCTAAAATTGGTCGTAACGATCCTTGTCCTTGTGGTAGCGGGAAAAAGTATAAACAGTGCCATGGGAAAGACAACTAGCAATTAGAAAATACGAATTACGAATTAGGAATGATTTTTTTAACCCCAAATATTATCTTTTCATGAGAAAAACAATTCTTCCACCACTTATTACTTTTCTTGTATTATCAACTAATATAAATGCTCAAAAAATTTGCTTTGAGAAGAATGGAGAAATTTATATTGCTAATGCGGATAGGTCTAATATTAAATTGATAACTAAAGGAATAGAGCCTAAATTGTCATCAAATGGCAAGATCATTGTTTTTACAGCAACCGAAAATAATGGTAATAGATATGTTACTTATGTAAATGTAGCAAGTAGAATAATTAAACGATTTAAGAAAATACCTAAAACCGAAAGCTATAGCCCAGAATTTACTCCTGACGGGAAGTATATAACTTTTAATTATTGGGATACACAGTATTGGAGCACAGGACAAGTAGATTTAAGAGATACCAAATTTTTTAAGATATCTAGTTATGAAAAAACTACGGCTAAACCACTACCTCAACAAGAAGAAGGTGATAGGATTTTCCCAAAAGTAGAAAGGGTTGCCGAGTTTCCTGGTGGGATTGCAGCATGGAAAAAATATTTAGAAAAGAATTTAAATCTTGAATCTATTGTGGGCTCTGGCGTACCAGCAGGTATACATACTGTTCGTGTGCAGTTTATGGTAGATAAAGAAGGTAATATTAGTGGTGTACGAGCACTAAATGATCCTGGTTTTGGAATGGCAGAAGAAGCTATGAGCGTTATTAAAAAAAGTCCTAAGTGGAAAGCCGCTACCCAAAATGGAAAGCCTGTATCATTTCAGATGGTACAAGGAATAACTTTTCAAATAGACCCCGCTCAAAAATAAACAGTTTATATAAAATCTAATTCATCATTTTAAATTTATAATTGATTACATGCTTTGGGGTAAAAAAGAAAAAAAAGAACCTGAATCTATGCCAGTAAATCCTGAAAAGAATTACAAATTCAAGCACATCAAATTTTATGCACGTGCTGAAAGTATGTTTGCCAATCAGCGTCCTTATAGAACAATAATGGAGCAAGAGGAAATTACCTACCTGAATTGGGAAGTTGCTCTTTACAATAAGAAATTTGATGAATTAGATTGGAAGTCTACCATTGTAACGAAGTGTTATAAGATAGATGAAAATAAAAAAGAGATGTATAACGTTACTGGAGAACTAAATGTTACTAAAGATATAGACATATACTACTATAGATATAATTAAAAAACCGAAAATCCGAGCTTTTGGAAAACAGACAT
>CAZXBE010000096.1:0-7951 GCA_964638565.1 uncultured Chitinophagaceae bacterium | reverse complement strand
ATACGAATAATACTATTTTTATATTCTGCAGGATTACCCATTGCATAAATACAACTTACAGAAGCTACTATAATAATGTCTTTTCTTCCACTCAATAATTCATTGGTAGCATGTAAACGTAGCTTATCTAATTCTTCATTAATACTTAAATCTTTTTCAATATAGGTATTACTTACGGGCATGTAGGCCTCTGGCTGATAATAATCATAATAGCTTACGAAATAGCCAACTGCATTATTAGGGAAGAATTGTTTGAATTCCCCATATAATTGTGCAACTAGTGTTTTGTTGTGCGTAAGTACTAAGATAGGTCGTTGTACGTTTTGTATAACATTAGCCATGGTAAATGTTTTACCAGAGCCGGTAACACCTAAAAGCGTTTGATATTTTTCGCCATTAAAAATGTTTGCTGTAAGTTGTTTAATTGCACTAGGTTGATCGCCTGCAGGCTTATATGCAGTATGGAGTTGAAAAGACATAAATAATTAGCAAATTTATTACTGTGAAAATGTGCCAATTTATTTACGTTGAATGTTGTATCTATCGATATGATATTTTTCATTCAAAATACAACATTTAACATTCAACATAAATTAATCTGCTTCCGCTACCACTTCTTTTACTTCTGGTATCATCCGTTTCATCATAGCTTCTATGCCACTTTTTAGTGTGATCATAGATGAAGGGCATCCAGAGCAAGACCCTTGCAACATGAGTTTTACTACACCATCATTGTAATCTTTAAATTGAATAGCGCCACCATCCATTTCTACAGCAGGCTTTACATAATTGTCTAAAATTTCTTTTATTCTTTTTACTACATCGTTCTCATCAGCATGGGGTGTATTATTAGCGATTTGTTGCACTTTTAAATCATCTTTGTTAATAACTGCTTTATTTTCTTCTAGGTATGTTTTTAAAAACTCACGTACAGGTTGAATCACATCATTCCAATCCGTATCGTTTGTTTTAGTAAGCGTTATAAAATTACTAGCAATGAACACTCCTTTTATGAAAGGGAACCCAAATAATTCTGTAGCCAATGGAGACGGTTTAGCCGATTCAATATCCGGAAAATCAGCACTTTTTCCTGGGTACAACAATTTATTGGCTACAAACTTCATTGTTTCTGGATTGGGTGTCATTTCCGTATAAATACTTACTATGGTATTTCCTGTTTTAATCATAAAAAATGAATGTGTGCATATTCAATGCGCTAAATGATAACACAAAGCTAGTTATTTCAATATACCTAAACGAAGTCGAAATTTTAGAGCAAAAGTTGTAAGCTCGTTTAACAATACGGTAAATCTAATTTTTAGATTTTGCCTTTAAATAAAGTTTAGTTTTTACTTAATTGTTTAGTAAGCGTTTCCTGCCCTGGTTTCCAGTCGCAGGAGGTAAGTTCACCAGTTTGTAATGCATCTAATACCCGAATAACTTCTTGAACGTTTCGCCCTACGGCTAAATCATTTACACATACCCAACGTATTATGCCTTCGGGATCTATAATATAGGTTACACGATACGCTATTTTTTCTTCTGCACTCAAAATACCCAATGCTTCAGCAAGCGATTTAGATGTATCTGCCAACATAGGAAATTGAAGATCTTTTAAATCCTTATGATCTTTTCTCCAGGCTAGATGTACAAATTCAGAATCTGTAGAAGCGCCAATTAATACAGTATCTCGATCAGTGAAGTCACTATATTTTTTATTGAATTCTGCTATTTCTGTTGGGCAAACAAACGTGAAATCCTTTGGCCACCAAAACATAACCATCCATTTATTTTGTTTAGAAGCAATTTCATTACTGATTTGAGTAAACTCTTTTCCTGTTTCAAGAGATACTACTGCTTTTTTGTTGAATGTTGGAAATACACTTCCTACAGATAAGATTGTATTATTCATAATTGCGTTATTTAAAAATATTGTGTAAAGGTCGGTAAATTGAGATTAATTTAAGCGTAAAAAATTAAAAGTTGAACGTTCTTTTGAATTTGCTCATTTTTTAATTCATAACAGGTTCTACTGCATATCCTTTTTTCTTTAATAAATTTAAGATGCCTGTTTCTCCACCTAAATGGCCTGCGCCTACAGCTATAAAACAAATTTTAGAATGCATATTTTTTTCCAATATAGGGATCCATTTTTTATTTCGATTATCAACTAAAGCCTCTTTAGAACCTGCCATATCTGGGCTGTTAACTGTACGTTCATATAATTTATCCAGTTGTTGTTTTGTATATAGGGTTACTAAATGATTCGCATTTTTTTTTGCTGTTGCAAAGGAGTCTATCACGCTCAATACCATTTTCTTCTGTGCATCATCAGGTAGATTATCAAAAAGCATCATTTGCTCTTGTGCAGTTTCTAGTCCCTCTACTTCTTTTTGTTTTGCTTTGGCCATTTCTACAAAACGCATTTCAAATGAAGCAGGAACTATACAGGGTAAGCATTTTGTATATAATACACTCATTAGTACAATGGGTTTCATTTTTTCGAACAATGTTAAAGACACACCTACTTCGTCGTTAAAAAATTGATTTACTCTAGCATATTCTCGACTAGTAAAAAAGCTTTTAAGCGTTTTATCAGGTGGCAATAAGCTGAGTTTTTGCATAGAAGCCATCATCTCTTTATCGTCTATATCTAATTCTAAGTAAACTTTTTCTGTTTCTGCAAATTTCTGCTTTAATACAGGGCTTAGATTCATATCTTCTTTGCAAATCATATGTATAGTGCCATATATATAAGAAGGTTTAGAAAGCCCATTGCCTGAAACTTGCCACAACAAAGATTGTTTTTGTGCAAAAGAAAAATGGGTCAAAATAAAAGAAACAATTAAAGAGAAAATTTCTCGCATACAATTTTTTTAGACTGCAAAGGTATCAAATAACAATTTATATACTTCCTCTACTTTACTACAAGCTACTACTTCAATTTTTAATTGTTTAATCGATATATTTTTTTGATTGTATTTGGATACAATAATTTTTTCAAATCCTAATTTTTCTGCCTCAGCAATGCGTTGTTCAATACGGTTTACCGCTCGTACTTCGCCATTTAAGCCTACTTCACCGGCAAAACAAATTTGTTGAGGAATAGGGGTGTCATCATAAGAAGAAAGTACTGCGCATACAATAGCTAAATCAATAGAGGGGTCTTCCACTTTTAAACCACCAGCCATATTTAAGAATACATCTTTCATTCCAAAATGAAATCCGCCACGTTTTTCTAAAACGGCTAATAATAATTGAAGTCTTCTCAAATCAAATCCAGAAGCGGTTCTTTGAGGAGTCCCATATACAGATTGTGTTACTAAAGCTTGTACTTCAATTAATAATGGTCGCATGCCTTCTACAGTTGCAGCAATGGCGGTTCCACTTAGTTGTTCTTCTTTTTGTGAGATTAATAATTCAGAAGGATTTTGTACTGGTCGCATGCCTGTTCCTATCATTTCATAAATACCTAATTCAGATGTGCTTCCAAAACGATTCTTAGTTGTTCTCAATAATCGATAGGTATAATGCCTGTCGCCCTCAAACTGTAACACGGTATCTACCATGTGTTCCAATATTTTTGGTCCCGCAATGCTACCATCTTTCGTAATATGTCCAATTAAAAAAACAGGCACATTGCTTTCTTTAGCAAATCGCTGAAAACCAGCAGCACACTCTCTAATTTGAGATACACTTCCTGCAGCAGAATCAATATAAGGTGCAGCCAGCGTTTGTATAGAATCTACAATAACTACTTGGGGTTTTATTTTTTTAATTTCTTGAAATATAGATTGCGTATTTGTTTCAGTAAGAATATAAAAATCTGGATGATGGATATTTAAACGGTTAGCCCGCATTTTAATTTGTTGTTCACTTTCTTCTCCACTGATGTATAAAACCGTTTTTGTAGACAATGCTAATCCATCTTGCAAAAACAACGTAGATTTTCCAATACCAGGTTCTCCAGCTATTAATACTACACTTCCTGGAACAATACCTCCACCTAATACCCGATTCAATTCTTCATCTTTCGTTAAGATGCGCTCTTCTTTTTGGGTAGTAATTTCTTCAATGGAAATAGCTTTTACGTCTTTACGATCAGCATTAGATAAGCCTTTCCAAGCATCAACGGTATTATTTTCTTTTTGAATGACTTCTTCAACAAATGTATTCCACTCATTACAAGCGGGACATTTGCCTAACCATTTCGGGCTTTCATTCCCGCAGTTTTGACAGAAGAAAGCTGTTTTTATTTTACTCATTTACTTAAAAAATTTCCATCAATAATAAGAAGTTTAGCACCTGTATTTGTGCTTGATCGATGTGAACTTAAATTATCTGAAACAATATAACTCATACCTTTCGATATAACCTGAGCTTTACCATTTTCTAGTTCATTCATAAATTCTCCTTCTAAGCAATGTACTATATGTCCTTTTTGGCGCCAATGATCCGCTATATATCCTTTAGAATATTCAACAATACGCACTCTAAGTCCCTCTAATAAAACAGTTTGCCAATAAGCAGTTCCTGTTTCTCCTTTATATTCAACTTTTAGAATAGCGCTCCAATCAATAGTTTGAAAAGGAATGGTGTACATATATTTATTTTTAAATACTGTCTAAAATTAGGTATTCTATCACAGTATTTTAAATTCTTATATTCGCAGTATGATGAATACAGAAAAAACATCCTGCTTAATAATAGGATCTGGTCCTGCAGGCTATACAGCAGCTATTTATGCAGCTCGAGCAAATATAAAGCCTATGCTCTATCAAGGTATACAACCAGGCGGTCAATTAACTATTACTACCGAAGTAGAAAATTATCCGGGTTATGCGGATGGCGTTCAAGGTCCTGAAATGATGGTGCACTTTGAGAAACAAGCTAAACGTATGGGCGCAGACATCCGTTATGGATTGGCAACAAAGGTAGATTTTACAGGACCTATTCATAAAGTATGGATTGATGAAGAAAAATTAATAGAAGCAAATACGGTTATTATAGCTACAGGTGCTTCTGCGAAATGGTTGGGTTTAGAAAGCGAGCAACGCTTAAACGGTTATGGCGTAAGTGCTTGTGCGGTATGCGACGGATTTTTTCATAAAGGAAAAGAAGTGGCTATTGTTGGTGCTGGGGACACCGCTGCGGAAGAAGCGTTATATCTTTCTAAAGTATGCGGTAATGTACATATGATTATACGAAAGGGTCAGATGAAGGCTTCTAAAATTATGCAAGATCGAGTGCTTAAAACATCTAACATAAAAACATATTGGCATAGTGAAACAGAAGAAATAGTGGGTGATAAAAAAGTGGAATCTGTTCGCATTCGCAATAATGAAACAAAACAAACAACAACGATTCCTATCAGTGGTTTTTTTGTAGCAATAGGCCATCAACCAAATTCAGGCATTTTTAAAGATTGGTTAAATATGGATGAAGCAGGATATATTAAAACCATTCCTGGAACGAGCAAAACGAATATAAATGGCGTCTTTGCAGCAGGTGATGTACAAGATAAAATGTACAGACAAGCGATAACCGCTGCTGGTAGTGGTTGTATGGCAGCGTTGGATGCTGAGCGATATTTAAATGGTCTTTCATAATTTAATACTTTTTACATAATGAATATTGAATATTGAAAATGCTCAATACTCAACACACAATATTCAATAAACTACGTAATGACAACTATTGTCTTACATAATATTCAATGCACTGCTTTTCATGGCGTGTATGCAGAAGAACGAAAAATAGGCAATCGTTTTATAGTTCATGTGGAAGTGGATGTGTCTAATAATCAAAAAATGGAGCACATTCAAGAAACAATTAATTATGAAATATTACATGAAGTGATTCAACAGCATATGAAACAACCCAGACAACTTTTAGAAACTGTTGTACAAGAATTAGCACATTATATTTTGAATCATTTTGTTGAAGCTCAAGTTATACGCATTCAATTAAGAAAAATTTCTCCTCCTATTGCTAATTTTAATGGAAGTGTATCTGTGAAGTACGAAGCTAAAAAATAAACTTATTTTCTACTCATGAAAAAATATTGCATATTCATTTTAGTTGTTTTCAACTCTATTTCAATTGTACAAGCTCAAGATTATGAAGGCTTTATGAAGCAAGCTGCCATACAAGAACAGCAAATGAAAGAGAATGAGGCTTTAAATACATATAAGCAGGCTTTAATTGTAAAACCTGATGCCATCGCTCCATTATTAAAATGCAGCACGCTAAGCCTATATATAGCATGCAGAGAGAGTAATAAAGATGTTATTATAAAACTACTCGATGAAGCTAAAACGTATGTATATCAAATACTAAAAATAGATATAAATAATTACGAGGCATATTATTTAATGGCAGGTATTTCAGGGAAGTATACAGAGGTGGAGGATGAAAAGAAAAAAATAGTTTCCTATGTAAAAGACATAAAAACTTTTGCAGACAAAGCCATTCAAATAAACCCTAGCTATGGAAAAGCTTGGCATGTTTTGGGTAAATGGCATTATGAAGTATCTAATTTATCTGGATTAAAAAAAACAGCTATTAAATTATTTTATGGTGGAATGCCTGATGCTTCTTTAGAAGAAGCTATAAAATGTTATGAAAAATGCCTAACCTTAGATCCATCTTATATATTAAATTATGTTGAATTGGCTAAAGCTTATAGGGATAATAACGAATCTATTAAGGAGAGTAATATTTTACAAAGAACACTAAAATTACCGGCTCGAACATTGGCAGATCTTGATCTAAAAATAAGAGCTAAAACGAGATTAGAAGAATTACAGTAATACAACCTTATTTTTCTAATTCTATAAAAGATGAATCTATGTTTGAATTTCATGCTGATAAAGAAAAATATTTTGAAATGCAGCAACTAACTGCAAAAAACTATGTACTGCCTTTCATTGAACAAACATTTCCTATTAAAGCTGGGCAGCGTATATTAGAAATCGGTTGCGGTGAGGCGGGGGTATTATTGCCTTTTGTAGAAAAAGGTTGTATTGTGGTCGGTGTAGAATTACATGCACCAAGATTAACAACGGCTAATGAAATGCTAAAAGACTATATAGATGCAGGCAGAGCAACTTTTATCGCAAAAGATATTTATGAAGTGGGTGCTGAAAAAGAGTTTGGTGGAAAGGTTGATATTATTATTCTAAAAGATGTTATTGAACATATACACAACCAGCCTAAGCTTATTGCTGCAATGAAAAGCTTTCTTAATCCCGGCGGATGTATTTTTTTGGATTTTCCACCATGGCAAATGCCTTTTGGCGGGCATCAACAAATCAATAGTAATAAATGGTTAAGTAAATTACCTTATTACCATTTATTACCCAAACGTTTGTATAAATGGTTACTTAAAAGGTATCATGGTCCTGTAGAGGAGTTATTAGACATAAAAGATACTGGAATTTCTATAGAACGATTTGAAAAAATTGTACGACAACAAGAATATACTATTATCAACAAAACGCATTTTTTAATCAATCCTATTTATCAATATAAATTTGGTTGGAAGCCTAGAAAACAATTTTGGTTAATACGCCATATACCATATTTCAGAAACTATTTAACTACTTGTGTTTATTATTTAATTCAGCCTAATTAACTCAACATGTTTCAACATCCTATCATTTCCAAAATGTACAACAACGACCCCTTCAGCCAGTGGATGGGCATAGAGCGTATAGCCGAGGCTGAGGGTTATTGTAAACTTCGTATGACGATTAGATCCGAAATGTGTAATGGGTTTAATATTTGTCATGGTGGAATAATTTTTTCATTGGCGGATAGTTGCTTGGCATTTGCAGCCAATAGCCGGGGTAATCAAGCCGTAAGCATTGAATCTTCTATATCAAACACAGCTCCATTATTAGTTGACGATATTATTATTGCTGAATCTACAGAAATGAATAGTACAAAG
>CAZXBE010000095.1:0-8015 GCA_964638565.1 uncultured Chitinophagaceae bacterium | reverse complement strand
GAAAAATGGGCCTTGCAACCTACTGATAAGGACATGGTATTGATGATGCATGACATACAATACACATTACAAAATAAACAACATCAAATTAAAAGTTGTTTAATGGTGAAAGGTGAAGATAATGTGCATACTGCAATGGCTAAAACAGTTGGCTTGCCATTAGCCATCGCCACAATATTGTTGTTGGAGGGAAAATTAAATGTAAAGGGATTGCATATTCCCATCTTACCAGAAATTTACAACCCAATATTAAAATTATTAGCTGATCAAGGCATTCAATTCAAAAATTATTCTTATAAAGAAAACAACTAATATGGTAAAGGTGTATCCATCGCGTTTGGAAAGGTTAGGAGAGGTTTTTTAATTCATACCTTTACCACATGAAAATTGCACTCGCTCAACAAAATTATCGTATCGGTGATTTTGGTTATAATACTCAAAAAATTATTCAGGCTATAGAAAAAGCAACATTAGCAAATGTAGAATTGGTCGTATTTTCAGAGCTTTGTATTTGTGGTTATCCTCCTCGTGATTTTTTATTATTTGATGAGTTTATACAATCCTGCTTACAAGCCATTGATCAAATTAAACCTTATACAAAAGATATTGCTGTATTGGTAGGAGCTCCCGCTATCAATCCACAAAAAGAAGGAAAAGATTTATTCAACTCCGCTTATTTTATTTATCAAGAAAAAATACAAGCCGTAATTCATAAAACATTATTACCTACGTATGATGTGTTTGATGAATACCGACATTTTGAACCAGCAGATGAATGGACTACTGTGCTATTTAAAAGAAAGAAATTAGCCGTTACTATTTGTGAAGATATTTGGAACATCAATGATAATCCAATGTATCGTATATGCCCTATGGATAAGCTGATGATGCAAAAGCCAGATATTATGATTAATCTTTCTGCTTCTCCATTTGATTATACACATGTACAAGATCGAAAAGCTACTGTAAAAGCTAATGTACTTAAATATCAATTACCTATGGTGTATTGCAATACTGTAGGTAGTCAGACGGAAATTGTATTTGATGGGGGATCATTGGTTGCAGACAAAAATGGAAATATATGTTGTGCATTATCTTTATTTGAAGAAGATTTTGCAGTGGTTGATGTATTAGAAAACGGATTGATTACAGAATCTATAATAGAAACGGCAGATGCTTTACCCAATATAGGCTTTAATCCAAAAACATTAGAATCACATTTATATATTGATCAAATAGATCAAGCACTGGTAATAGGTATTAAAGATTATTTTAAGAAAATGGGGTTTACCAAAGCTATTATTGGAAGCAGCGGAGGCATTGATAGCGCTGTAACCTTAGCATTGGCTTGCGAGGCATTAGGTACAAAAAATGTATTGGCTGTTTTGATGCCTTCACCCTACTCTACCGAACATTCTGTGAATGATGCCATACAATTATCTAAAAATCTAGATAATCCATATCATATTATACAAATTAATCATATATACGACACCTTCTTGGATACGTTAAAACCAGCATTTAAAGATTTACCATTTAACATAGCTGAAGAAAATATTCAAAGTCGCATTCGTGGAAATTTGTTAATGGCTGTTGCTAATAAGTTTGGATATATATTATTAAATACATCTAATAAAAGTGAATTAGCTACTGGTTATGGAACGCTATATGGCGATATGGCAGGCGGATTAAGTGTTTTAGGCGATTGCTATAAAACACAGGTATATGCCTTAGCTGACTATATCAATCGAGAAAAAGAAGTTATTCCATCAAATATTATAACCAAAGCACCCTCTGCAGAATTAAGACCTAACCAAAAAGACAGCGATAGCTTACCTGATTATGCTATACTCGATCAAATTTTATATCAATATATTGAGCAATGTCAAGGGCCTAAAAGTATTATTAATAAAGGATTTGATGCGGCATTGGTGTCAAGGGTTTTAAAAATGGTCAATAATAACGAATATAAACGCAATCAATTTTGTCCTATTATCCGTATTAGTCCAAAAGCTTTTGGCGTAGGAAGAAGAATGCCTATTGTAGGGAAATATTTATGATGATATTCATACTATTTATTCTTTAAATATACATGTTGTTTACCTTTATATAAATTATCCTCAACAATTGAATAAGTATACTATTGCTGATTTAGAGCAACTAACTGGTATAAAAGCGCATACTTTACGTATATGGGAAAAACGATATAATATCGTTAAACCACATCGCACAAAAACACATATTCGTTATTACGATAATCATCAACTGCGTAAACTTTTAAATATTGCTACACTGCTTGCACGAGGATATAAAATTTCTCAGGTTGTTGCTTTAAATAAAAAGGAAATTGAACAAAAAATAGAAACCCTAGAGCAATTGACCGAAGACAAAATTTATCTGTCTTATATCCATAATTTAACTATGGCAATAATAGAATTTGATGAATTAGCTTTTGAAAAAATATTTTCTGCAGCTATTGTTCATTTGGGCATGTACGATACTATAGTAAAAGTAATTTATCCCTTTTTACATAAAACAGGATTATTATGGCGTATAAATAAACTACTACCCGTTCAAGAACATTTTGCATCTGCTATTATAAAAAGAAAATTAGCTTCCGCTATTGATGGTCTACCAACTAAATATAAATCAGACAAAAAATATATATTGTTTTTACCTCCTGATGAATACCATGAAATTGGCTTGCTATTTGCCGATTATATACTTAGAAAAAATGGAAGCACAACTATATATTTAGGACAAAATGTGCCGTATGAAAATTTAGAAAATATAATTTCTTCTATAAATCCTCAATATTTACTAACTTTTTATACAACTCGAAAAAATATAACCACTGTACAATCTTTTTTAAAAAAAATATTGCTTAAATATAAACATATACATATTTTAGTTAGTGGTTGCAAAGAAACTATTCAGCAATTAAATTTTTCATCTCGTATTAAATTATTATACACTCCGGATGTTTTGGCTGAATATATATAAATTTGGAGTTGTTAGTTTGTTTAACTAATTTGACAAAATATTAAACAAAAAAAATGAGCAATGTAGCTGTAATAGGAAGTGGGTTTTCTGGCTTAGCTGCAGCATGTTTTGCTGCTAAGCAGCAGCATCATGTTACATTGTTCGAAAAAAATAATACTATTGGAGGAAGAGCCAGAGCATATACAGAGCATGGGTTTACATTTGATATGGGACCAAGCTGGTATTGGATGCCTGATGTTTTTGAAACGTTTTTTAATTACTTTGATAAATCTGTTTCTGATTATTATTCATTAACAAAACTCGATCCTGGCTTTCAAATTATTTTTGGAGAAGAGGATGTATTAAAAGTGCCTGCAAGTGTAGAAGAACTGTATGCCATATTTGAATCAATTGAAAAAGGAAGCGCTAAAAAACTAGAAAAATTTTTAGTAGAAGGTGCATTAAAGTATAGAGTAGGTATGCAACAGTTTATTCATAAACCTTCTTTATCTTGGTTAGAATTTTTTAGGTATGATATATTATCCAATATAGGCAGAGTGCATATTTTTACTTCTTTTAAAAAATATGTTCGATCTTTTTTTAAAGATGAACGTTTGATTGCTTTATTGGAATTTCCTGTTCTTTTTTTAGGTGCCATGCCGGCACAGATTCCAGCATTATATAGTTTAATGAACTACGCTGCTTTTTCATTAGGCACTTGGTACCCTATGGGCGGCATGTATAAAATTTTAGAAGCTATGCATCAATTAGCCTTATCGTTAGATGTACAATTTAACTTAAACACTTCAGTAGAACACATCAGTATAGCAAACAAGAAAGCACAGCAGATTAAAACTACAGAAGGTAATTTTAATGTAGATGCTGTAATTGCTTCAGCCGATTACCACCATGTAGAGCAACATTTGTTAGAACCTCAATATAGAAACTATGACGAGGCATACTGGGCTAAAAAAGTATTTGCCCCATCCTGTTTAATTTATTACTTGGGTGTCAACAAAAAAATAAAGAACCTCATTCACCATAATTTATTTTTTGATACAGGCTTTAATGAACATGCAAAAAATATTTATGAACAACCTCAGTGGCCTACAAATCCTTTGTTTTATACATGTTGTCCTTCAAAAACAGATAATAGCGTTGCACCGGAGGGCATGGAAAATCTTTTTGTATTAATACCTATTGCGGCAGGTATTGAGGATACAGTAGATCATAGAAAACACTATTTGTCACTTGTTATGAAACGTATGGAAACATTTTGTGGGGAATCTATTTTGCCGCATATTATTTACCAAAAAAGCTATTGCGTAAACGATTTTGCAACCGATTATCATGCGTATAAAGGCAATGCGTACGGATTAGCAAATACATTAAAACAAACAGCTGTTTTAAAGCCTTCTATACGCAACAAAAAAATAAAAAACGTATTTTACACAGGTCAGTTAACAGTTCCTGGGCCTGGAGTGCCACCGGCATTAATATCTGGACAAATTGCTGTAGCGCAAGCTGTTAAGTATTTTAAATCTATTAGATAATATCCTATTTTCAAACATAATATACCAATGAAAACAATTTTCGATAAAGTTTCACTTTCTTCTAGCAAAATCACTACTAAGGCTTATAGTACAAGCTTTTCGTTAGGCATTTATTGTTTACATAAAAAATTTCGGAATCCTATTTATAGTATTTATGGATTTGTTCGTTTTGCTGATGAGATTGTAGATTCTTTTCATGATCAAGATAAGGCAACGCTTTTAAAAGAGTTTAAAGAAGAAACGTATAAGGCTATTGAAAGAAAAATTAGTTTAAATCCTATACTCAATAGTTTTCAGCAAGTAGTACTTTTGTATAAAATAGATCTATCGTTGATTGATTGTTTTTTACAAAGCATGGAAATGGATTTGTATAAACAGGATCATTCTCTTAAATCGTATAATCAATATATACTTGGCTCCGCAGAAGTAGTTGGCTTAATGTGTTTACATGTTTTTATGGAAGGAGACGAAACAAAATATACTTTTTTTAAGCATGCTGCTATGAAGTTAGGTGCTGCATTTCAGAAAGTTAATTTTTTAAGAGATATACAAACCGATTATGCTATCTTAGGAAGAATTTATTTTCCTCATACAGATATGAATAATTTTTCTGATACCAATAAGCAACAAATTGAGAAAGAGATTGAAAGAGATTTTGCAGAAGCATTTGATGGAATTAAGCAATTACCAGCTTCTTGCCGCTTTGGAATATACGTTGCTTATGTATACTATAAACATTTATTCAATAAAATAAAACGCATACCATCAACAAAAATACTGATGCAGCGCATACGAATACCTGGTTATAAAAAAATTAAATTGCTACTAACCTCTTATATTAGACATAGCTTTAACTTTTTATGAATCATTTATATTACGTTCAAAAACTAATAAAAACATGTTATATACGTTTATCACCCTCATAACTTTTTTGGCTATGGAAGGTGTTACTTGGTTAACACATAAATACATTATGCATGGCTTTCTTTGGAAATTGCATGAAGACCATCATCAAAAGCAACCACATTCATTTTTTGAAAAAAATGATTACTTTTTTTTAATATTTGCCATACCGTCTATGGTTTTATTTGCACTAGGTGCTTATGTACAAGGGTTACATATTTTATTTTTTATAGGATTAGGTATATCAATGTATGGATTTGCTTATTTTATGATTCATGAAATTGTTATTCATCAGCGATTTAAATTTTTTAGTAGAACAAATAATTTTTATTTAAGAGCCTTACGGAAAGCTCATAAAATACATCATAAACATTTGGGAAAGCATGATGGTGAATGTTTTGGAATGTTATGGGTTCCTATAAAATATTTCAAGGAGGCTTTGCGACATAACTAATTTGTATGCAGCAATACACCTATTTACTTGTAAACGTTGGATGCATTATTGTTCCCTTGGTATGTAGCTTTCACTCTAAAATTCTTTTTTATAGACAATGGAAGTTTTTTATTATTCCATGTCTAGCTACCGCTTTATTTTTTATTATTTGGGATAGTATTTTTACGCACTATGCTATTTGGTATTTTAATAAAAAATATATTACAGGCATCTATATATATAATCTGCCATTAGAAGAAGTATTGTTTTTTATTTGCATACCCTACGCTTGTGTATTTACATATTATTGTATAGCCAAGTTTGCAAACACATCTTCATATCAAAAAGCAGCCGTTTTTTTATCCTTTATTTTATTGATAGGGTTAACCGCCGTAGCTATTCTCAACATCTATAAATTATATACTTCTGTAACCTTTATTTTATTGTCTATACTAATATGTACATTACTCCTATGTAAAGCAAAATTTTTATCCACTTTCTTTATAACCTACCTCCTAGTGCTTATTCCTTTTACTTTATCAAACGGCATATTAACAGGGAGTTTTTGGATTTCCGAACCTGTTGTACTGTATAACAATACACAAAATGTAGGCATTCGAATGTTTAACATTCCTATAGAAGATATTTTTTATGGTATGCTTTTGTTCATAATGAATGTTAGTGGTTTTGAGTGGATGCGATCAAAAAAAATGACTTAAGGCTAATATTTATATCTTTGGAATTACTCAGCGTAACTTTAAATGTCATTATTAGGAAGAGTATATAAATCTACCGGAAGCTGGTACATAGTAAAAACAATAGATGGAAAATGTTGGAATACCAGAATAAAAGGTATTTTTAAAATAGATGGCATTACCTCTACGAATCCTATTGCTGTTGGCGATGAAGTATTAATAGAGCCTTATCCAAAAGAAGAAAATGTGGCCATCATTACACATATTAATAAACGAAAAAATTATATTGCAAGAACTTCTCCTCATCAAAATAAACAACAACACATAGTAGCATCTAATATTGATCAGGCTTTGCTGATATGTACTTTAAAAGAACCTAAAACATCACAAGGTTTTATTGATCGATTTTTAGTTACTACTGAAGCTTACCACATTACAACAATAATTGTTTTCAATAAAACAGAAATTTACAATACAAAAGAATTAAAATTATTAGAATCTTTACATGAATTATATACTAATATTGGCTATACAGTATTGAATACCAGTGTGAAAAAAAATGAAAATTTAGATCAAATTGAAAATATATTAAAAGCAAAAACAACTTTATTAAGTGGTCATTCTGGGGTAGGTAAATCTTCTATTATTAATTATCTTTTCCCTAACGTACAACTACGAACGCAGGAAGTAAGCGACTGGAGCGGTAAAGGGATGCATACAACTACCTTTGCAGAAATGTTTGATTTACCCAATGGCGGATCTATTATAGACACTCCAGGAATTAAAGAATTTGGATTATTTAACATTACAAAACAAGAATTATCTCATTACTTTGCAGACATGCGGCCTTTACTTCAACAATGTCAATTTAATAATTGCCTACATACGAATGAACCTAATTGTGCTGTAAAAGATGCTGTTGAAAAAGGAAATATACATATTAGTAGATATACTAGTTACTATAATATATTAAAAAGTATAAAAGAATAATATAATGAGAAAGAATACCTCATATCATTTCAAAATAACGTGTTTAATCAGTTGCTTATTAGCCATATTATTGTTAATAGGTAATTTTTGGATAGGCAAAGCAGATTTTTTTCTGTTACTGAATTTTGATGGTGGCTCTATAGCCGATTATTTTTTCAGATATATAACTTATGTTGGAGATGGTTTAATGTGGATTCCTATACTATTGTACATTGCTATAAGGCATAGAGCTTTTATAATTGCAGCAGTATTTACAGCCGCCTATTCTACTTTCATTGCACAATTATTTAAGAACGTTATACTACATAAATCCCCCAGACCCATAGCAGTCATTGAAAACCTGTCGTCTATCCATTTTGTTGCAGGTGTTGAAGTACATGATATTAATAGCTTCCCTTCGGGTCATACAACAGTAGCCTTTTCAGCTATGTTATTATTTTCCCTTATCCTCAATAATAA
>CAZXBE010000094.1:0-8090 GCA_964638565.1 uncultured Chitinophagaceae bacterium | reverse complement strand
AATTAGTATTAAAAATCTTAAAAAATTATCCTCTTAACTTATCTTGACCCTTAATGTAAAATTTACAGATCACACATTTTATAAAATGAAAAGCTAATTATAAAATGTGTTATAATTTTTATCATGAATATACTTTTGTAAAAGTTGATTTACGTAACATCTATTATTCACATAATGATATAAAATGTTGATAATTTTTTTTCTGGTGTAATTTTTTTTTTTTAACATTGTGTAAGGAAATTTTATTTCCTGTACTTAATAACCCACTTCGATAGAAAAAGCTCGGTTTACTTCCGGGCTTTTTTATTTCATATCTACTCTAATTTTTCTTACCGTTGCGAAATATACTTTGTTTATGAGGGTAGTTGCTACTTCTTTTTTTAGGCTGTTTATCTAAGCTCTTTAAACTAATTTGCCCCACAACATCTACAAATTCTGGTTCTGCCTCTTTCGTTTTTCGTGTAGTTAATTCGACAGCTTCTAATGCATTTGGTTCTACACCTTGGCTATTTAATAACTGAATTTCTTTTACTCTATTGATGGTGAGAGGATATTGTTTACTGCTATCAGGAAGGGTATACCACATTAAATTTCGAAAAATATCTTTTTTAATTAGAAAAGCAGTTGCTTTTGCAACTTGCAAAGTATCTGCATTAGTTGGAAAAGCTTGTAACGCATCTACGTAAGTATCCAGTTCATAATTTAAACAACACTTTAAACGCCCACATTGTCCACTTAGTTTAGTTTGATTGATAGACAAATTTTGATAGCGAGCAGCAGTAGTATTCACCGATTTAAAATCGGTAAGCCACGTACTACAACAAAGCTCTCTACCACAACTACCTATACCACCCACTCTACCTGCTTCTTGGCGAGCGCCTATTTGCCACATTTCTACTTTTACCTTAAAATCATTTGCATACATTTTAATCAATTCACGAAAATCTACTCGATCATCGGCGGTATAATAAAAGGTTGCTTTTTTACCATCAGCTTGAATTTCCACTTGCCCTAATTTCATATTAAGGCCCAGTTGTCTGGCTATAGCTCGAGCCCTTGTTAATATTTCTTTTTCTCTAGGTTTATTTTCTTTCCATTTTTGCATATCGGCTTCTGTAGGTTTGCGTAAAATTTTTTTAAACTCTGTAGCATTTTCACTAATCCCCTTTTTCTTTAATTGTAACCGAACCAATTCTCCCGTCAAACTAATTTCTCCTATATCAAACCCACCTGTACCCTCAACAGTAACGCAATCTCCTTTTTCAAAATGTTGTAACATTGGATTGCGGAAGTAATCTTTCCTACTACCGTTGTTGAAACTTATTTCTACTATTTTACATACAGAATCGAAACTACTTAAAGGCAAATTATGTAGCCAATCAAAAATATTTAGCCGATTACATCCTCCCGTTGAACAGCCCCCATTACTTTTACATCCTGAAGGTTTTCCATTTTTTGTTCCACAGTTACTACATCCCATATATTGTGTTTATGTATTATCATGAATAAAATAGACCGCATACAGTAGTATGCTAATCAGTTAAAATTAAAGATTTGTTTTGAATATTATGATGGAATCGAATAGTTAGCGCATGGAATATAATTTTGGCGTTTGCGTTGCGCTCTATATAGTAAATGGTTTTACTCAATTCTTCTATTAAATGCTGTTGCTGTGATATATTGATTATTTTATTGATTCGTTTTGCAAAATCAAGCTCCGCATCTACCATCACTATATTTTTGGTATTCAATAATTGTAAACGAATGCTTTGTTCTAGTAAATGAATAAAATAGAGTAGTAATTGTTTTTGTTTTTCTCTTCCTAGCTTACTTACTTCTTCTATCCACTTTATCTGCGCTATTGGTCCCCCTTTTAAAATAGCATTTAGCCAATCTCGGATGAGTGCTTGCCAGTCCTCATCCGTATGCTGTAATATATGCAAGGCTTCACTAAAACTTCCATCTGAGATGCTGGCTATTTGTTGTGCTTGTGTTGCTGCAATATGGTGTTTTTGTATAAGTTCTTGCTTAATAGCATCCTGCATTATGGGAGGTATTTTTACCAATTGTGTTCTAGAAAGAATTGTTGGAAGAATAAGGCTTTCGTTTTCTGCAATTAGTATAAACAGCGTGTTAGCCGGAGGTTCTTCAATCAGCTTCAGTAATTTATTCCCTTCATTGCCTAAATATTCAGGCATCCATAGCAATACTATTTTGTACGCACTTTCAAAACTTTTTAAACTCATAATGCGATTAATTTCATCGCATTCCCTAGCAGTTATATTGCCCTGTTTATTTTCTGCACCAATCATTTGTAACCAATCATATACATTGCCGTATGGTTGTTGTTTTATAAAACTTCTCCAATCTTGTATATAATCTGTACTAATAGGTTTTTCACCCGTTTTTGAAGGTATAACCGGATAGGTATAATGTATATCGGGATGAATCAATTTTTGCGCTTTAATACAAGCAGGGCATGTACCACAAGAGTCAATTCCAGAGCGATTTGTACACACTATGTATTGTGCAAAAGCGAATGCTAAAGGAAGACCACCATAACCCTCTTTATGTAGAAATAATAGCGCATGGCTTAGCCGGTTATGAGTAACTAACTGAACTAATTTTTGTTTAACATCATCTTGTCCTATTACCGCTGAAAATGGCATTGATGTAAAGGTAGGAAAGAACTATTTTAAATGATGAATTATGCATTTTAAAGTAAAAAATAGAAATCTCTCATTTAGGGCTTTAAAAGTATAATTTAAAATAAATACTTTGTGATTTCTTCGCTCATAGGTTCTACTTTACTACTAAAATATTGTACTATTTTACCATTTTCATCAAGTAAAAATTTATTGAAATTCCAATTGATCGTTGCATCCATTACCTCATTTTCATCTTTATGTGTAAGCCATTTAAAAAGCGGGTGTATATCTTTTCCCTTAACAGAAACTTTTGCAGCCATAGGAAACGTTACGCCATAATTTTTTTTGCAAAAATTTTGTATGTCATTATTGATGCCAGGTTCTTGTCCTCCAAAATTATTAGCAGGAAAACCTACAATTACTAATTTGTTTTTATAGGTGTCATATAATTTTTGGAGTCCTTCATATTGCGGAGTATAACCACACTCAGAAGCTGTATTTACAATCAATATTTTTTTGCCTTTAAATTGAGCAAAATCAATGGTTTGACTATCGATAGATGTAACTTTAAAATCGTATATCATTTTAGGTGGGTTCATAAAAGATACTAGTATTAATGAAAGAAAAAACAATCTTATCATAAAGGTTAATTTACATATTTGACGTATACGCTAATGTACAAACACTAAATTTAATATTAGGAATATGTTGTACTGCTTGATAAAAAGCCTCTATAGAAGCACCTGTGGTTATAACATCATCAATCAATAAAATATGCTTATTGATTATTAATGCTTCATTATTCATTATAAAAACGCTTTCCATATTTTGCCAACGATGTGTTCTATCTTTTTTAGTTTGTGTTTTTGTGTTATGTTGACGAATAACTGCATTATTTATGATTGGCTTATTCCAAAAAGTTTGTATTCCTTCACACAATACTTGTGCTTGGTTATATCCTCTTTGTCGCATTTTTTTTGGATGTAGGGGCAATGGAATGAGTACATCTACATCTTCATATAACTTAGACTGAGAAAGCTTTTTGCCCATTAATTCCCCTAATTCAATACCTAAATTAGATTGATGTTTATATTTTAATTGAAAGATTATGGATTGTAAAATGGATTGTTTGGTAAAATAATATATGGCGCTTGCATATACAAAAGGTACTCTTCCCGATAATGATTTGCTTACGGCATTATCTTCTATATTTTCAAAATTAGTTTCGGGTAGTTTATATAAACATTCAATACAAATAGATTCGTTACTTGATATGGCATCACTGCCACAACCCAAACATAGATGAGGAAAAAATAAATGTGAAATATTATGAAATGTGTTTTTTAAAGCAGTGAACATATTGTTGTAATGTAATGAAATAGGATTTTGGTTATTTAAAATTTAAATAAGTTGATTTGTCATCCCGAGCAAAGTCGATGGATATTACTTTTTCTTAAAATATTTATGAGAGGTTTTATTTTTACATTCGGATAGTTTTTTTAGTTGATCCCAGTTTTCTTGTATTAATGCTTCTTTCTTTTTCCTTGACCAAGTTTTAATTTGTTTTTCTCTTGCTATAACTAGCTTTACATCGTAACAATATTCGTAATATTGAAATTCTACCGGTCTTTTAGAAAAAGTATAGCAATTTGTATTTATACCTGTTTGATGTTCAGCTATTCTTCTTTCTAAATCATTAGTTATCCATATATAATAGCTGCCATCATTACATTTTAATATGTATACATAGCATGCATTCATTAGTATACGGCTCGACTACGTTCGCCGTGACAGGTTTGAATAAATAAATAGGATGAGGATTTGCTAACAGAGTATAATCTATACATTCATTAAAAACATTCTCAAATTTATAAATACTTACTTTATAAATGCTTATAATAAGCGCTTATTTCTTCCTGAAAAATATTCTTATCGGCACACCTTTAAAATCAAAATGTTGACGCAATTGATTTTCTAAATAATTTCTATACGGTTGTTTAATGTCATCCGGATAATTACAGAAAAATGCAAACGAGGGGACAGCGGTATGCAATTGCGTAATATATTTTATACGTATAGGATGTCCACGAACAACAGGTGCATGATAGGCTTCTACTGCTTTTAGCATTACTTCATTAAGTTGAGATGTAGGTACCCTACGTTGCCTATTTTCATATACTTGCACGGCTACTTCAATCGTTTTAAATATGCGCAACTTATCAATTACCGATATAAATAGAATAGGTACATCGGTAAAAGGTGCTAATCGTTTTT
Organism: uncultured Chitinophagaceae bacterium; assembly: GCA_964638565.1. GTDB lineage: Bacteria > Bacteroidota > Bacteroidia > Chitinophagales > Chitinophagaceae > CAYVXB01. The sequence goes on along the minus strand of CAZXBE010000094.1, from coordinate 3,168 downwards.
TTAATGCGGCCTCATATTCTTTGGCAGTATTGGTTTCTTTTTGCATTAAATCCCACTTATTTACTAACACTACAATGCCTTTCCCTTTTTTAGTAGCTAAACTAAAAATACTCAAATCTTGTGCGGTTATACCTTGTAGAGCATCAATCAGCAATAAACACACATCAGCCTCATCCATAGCTTTTATAGCACGTATAACGGAATAAAATTCTAAATCTTCATGCACTTTAGCTTTGCGGCGTATACCTGCGGTATCAATTAAAATAAATTCTTTTTGGTATAAATTATAATGTGTATGAATGGTATCTCTTGTAGTACCAGCGATATTGCTTACAATAGTTCGCTCTTCTCCCACTAACGCATTCAATAGAGAAGACTTTCCCACATTGGGTTGTCCAATTATAGCAAATTTGGGAATTGTTTTTTCTTCCGTTATATCTTCTTCTTTAGGAATAGCTTCTGTTATAGCATCTAATAATTCACCTGTTCCACTACCCGTCATGCTAGAAAGAAAAAATATTTTTTCAAAACCTAAACTATAAAATTCAGTAGCTTCTAATAAACGATTATTATTATCTACTTTATTAACCGTAAGGTATATGGGCTTAGTGCTTTTACGTAATACATCTGCCATACGCTCATCTAAATCGGTAATGCCTGTTGCGGCGTCTACCATAAATACTATAGCATGCGCTTCTTCTAAGGCTATATGTACTTGTTTGCGAATTTCTCTTTCAAATATATCTTGGCTATCAGGTACAAATCCGCCTGTATCAATAATGTTAAAATTTTTTCCATTCCAATCGGCAATGCCATATTGACGATCTCGAGTAACGCCACTAATATCATCTACAATGGCTTTACGTTGCTCGAGCATGCGATTAAAAAAGGTGCTTTTGCCTACATTAGGTCTTCCTACAATGGCTATGGTATATCCGGGCATATCTTTATGGTGTAGAGTTATGAAGATAAGTTATGAATGATTGGTTAATAATAACAAATTTTATTATTTTAATCTTATCAAATTGTTTTAAGATAAGGCAAGTGTATATCATTGGCTAATTTGCACATTAATAACCATATTCCTTCAAATATAAATCATTATCTCTCCAATGTGGGCGCACTTTTACAAATAATTCTAAAAATACTTTTCGGTCTAAAAACTTTTCTATTTCAATTCTTGCAGCGCTACCAATTTTTTTAATCATAGATCCTCTTTCGCCTAAAATAATTCCTTTTTGAGATTCTCGTTGTACAATAATATCCGCTACAATTTTAGTAAGTGTATTTTTTTCTGTAAACTCCTTCAATAGTATAGTTGTTTGATAAGGTATTTCCTTTTCTGTTAAATGATATACTTGTTCTCGAATAAGCTCGCTAACGAAAAAGCGAGTGGGCATATCTGTTAGTTCGTTAAATTCATAAAAAGGGGGATTTGCTGGTAAAAATTCTACAATAGTATTTAATAATTCATCTATATGAGTATGTTTCAATGCCGATATAGGAAGCACTTTGGATACATACGATTGCTGGTTAAAAAAGTTTATATGCTTTTTAATTTGCTCAAGTTTAACAGCATCTATTTTATTCAACACTACAATAGAGGGTACTTTCAAATGCAAATCCGAAAAAATAATATGGCTATCTTCGAGATTTTCTCGAACATCAACTAGCAAAATAGGCACATCTACATCTTCTAAACTATTTTTTACAGCCTGCATCATTTTCTCATGTAGTTTATACGTTGGGGCAATAATACCTGGCATATCAGAAAGTACAATTTGATATTGATCTGTAGTTATGAATCCTTTTATTCGATGCCTAGTCGTTTGTGATTTATGCGACGTAATTGCTAATTTTTCACCCAACAATGCATTGAGTAGAGTACTTTTACCTGCATTAGGCTTACCAAAAATGCTTACAAATCCAGCTTTATACATATATGTTTGCGAAAGTAAGTAATTTAGCCGCAAGGTATTCTCTTTAATTCACAACACTCAATGCATCATTTATCTCATGTGGAAAAAAAACATTCTCGAAACAATAGGCCACACGCCGTTGGTACAATTAAATAAAATAACGAAAGACCTTCCCTGCACCGTTTTGGCTAAAGTTGAATATTTTAACCCAGGTAATTCTATTAAAGATAGAATGGCACTTAAAATGCTTGAAATAGCTGAACAAGAGGGGAAAATAAAACCCGGAGGCACTATTATAGAGTGTACGAGTGGTAACACAGGTATGGGGTTAGCCCTTGCTGCATGTGTAAAGGGATATAAATGTATTTTTACTACTACAGATAAACAATCCAAAGAAAAAGTAGATATTTTAAAAGCTGTTGGTGCAGAGGTTATTGTGTGCCCTACGGATGTAGAGCCTGATGACCCACGTTCCTACTATTCGATAGCTAAACGATTAGCGAAAGAAACACCTAATTCGTTTCATATGAATCAGTATGATAACTTAGCCAATCGACAAGCGCATTACGAAACTACAGGCCCTGAAATATGGGAACAAACAGACGGTAGAATTACCCATTTAGTAGTAGGGGCAGGTACTGGTGGAACCATTACTGGTACAGGAAAGTATTTGAAAGAAAAAAATTCGAATATAAAAGTATGGGCAATTGATACGTATGGATCTTTATTGAAAAAATATTTTGATACAGGTGAAATAGATATGAAAGAAGTGCATGCTTATATAACAGAAGGTATTGGTGAAGATTTTGTGCCTCAGAATTATGATATGAGTATGATTGATTTATTTGAAAAAGTAACGGATAGGGATGGTGCCATTATGGCTCGCCGTATTGCCAAAGAGGAAGGCATTTTTGTTGGATATAGTTGTGGAAGCGCTTTACAAGGCGTATTACAGTTAAAAGATAAACTTAAAAAAGACGATGTCGTAGTTGTTATTTTTCATGATCATGGTAGTCGTTATGTGGGAAAAATTTATAATGATGATTGGATGAAAGAAAAAAGGTTTTTATGAATTTAGTGTACTCTTGTTACCAATAAGAATACATATAGAGTATTAAAACGCTTGCATTATATATTACAATACTAACATTCTCTATTAAGGATAGAGAGGCTATTAGAAAGTAAACTATAAAATGAGACTCTAAAATAATTTGTGTAAATGGAAATGAGTAACTGTTATTTAGAGTTG
>CAZXBE010000093.1:5949-8258 GCA_964638565.1 uncultured Chitinophagaceae bacterium | reverse complement strand
TCAATGCTCCTAAGGTGTCATTATCTCCAATTTTAATTTCTTCAACACTTACACCGGGTGCCCTTTCTAAAAGTTTAAAACCATTTGGTGTAACATCTATCACTGCAAGATCGGATACAATTTTTTTCACACAACCAACACCTGTTAAAGGCAAACTGCAATGCGGTAGTAATTTTGATTCTCCTTTAGGATTTGTATGCATCATAGCAACAATAATATTTTTTGCACTAGCAACTAAGTCCATTGCCCCCCCCATGCCTTTTACCATTTTACCCGGAATTTTCCAATTAGCAATATCACCCTGCTCACTCACTTCCATAGCACCTAAAACGGTAAGATCTATTTTACCTGCTCTTATCATACCGAAGCTTTCCGCACTATCAAAAAAAACAGCGCCGGGCATAACCGTAACCGTTTCTTTTCCTGCATTAATTAAATCAGGATCTATTTCATTTTCTGTAGGATACGGGCCCATGCCTAATATTCCATTTTCACTTTGTAAAAATATATTTATTCCTGTTGGAATATAATTGGCTACCAGTGTAGGAATACCTATTCCAAGGTTTACATACATTCCATCTTGTAGTTCTTGTGCTATGCGTTTAGCAATACCATATTTATCGAGTGGCACTAATTTAAATTTTTATTTATTATTAATATATTATAAATACAGCATTACCATATACGTACTCGCAAACTATCTGGTCTATACATTTTATCTCCAGGCTTAATATTAAAGGCTGTATAAAAAGCATCTATATTAGCAAAAGGTCCATTTACTCTAAATTTAGAAGGAGAATGTTCATCAGTTAAAACTTGATTGCGTAAAGATTCTGGCCTTTCATTATACAACCAACCCAAAGCATATCCGAGAAAAAATCGTTGAGCTGGCGTAAGTCCAGCAATTTTTTCTCCTTTTTTATATTGCGCTGTTTTTACAAAAGCATCCCAGCCTATTAATAATCCACCGAGATCTGCTATATTTTCACCTAACGTATTCTTACCATTTATTTTTAAAGTATCCACAACTACATACTTATTAAACTGTTCAACGATTGCTTTAGCACGTTTATTAAATGCTTGTTCATCTTTTACTGTCCACCAATTTCTTAAATTTCCTTTTTCATCATATTGTCTTCCTTGATCATCAAAACCATGCGTTATTTCATGACCAATGGTTGATGCACCGGCATAACCATATACTAAAGCATCATCTAATGCTTCATCTATATAGCCTGGAACTGTAAATGCAGCAGCAGGTAGAACGATTTCATTGTTAGAAGGTTCGTAATAAGCATTATAAGTTTGAGGGCTCATGTACCACTCTTCTCTATCTACAGGTTTGCCTAGTTTGCTGAACTGATATTTTTGCCAAAATTCATTAGCCCTAATAAGGTTAGCTACATAACTATCTTTCTCCATTTGTAATGCAGAAAAATCTTTCCATTTATTGGGATATCCTACTTTCTTTTTAATAGCAGCTAATTTATGTAATGCTTTTTGTTTGGTACTATCACTCATCCAAGTTAATTTTTCTATTCTTTCTTTATATGCAGTACGTATATTTTCTACTACATCATCATATCTTTTTTTAGCTTTTTCATTAAAATATTCTTTTACAAATAATTGTCCAAGTAATTCGCCCATTATACCTTCTTCCACGTTTAAAACCCTTTTCCATCTAGGTTTGCGTTTTTTAGCACCAGAAAGTAATTGAGTAAATTTAAATGCTTCTTCGCCATATATATTGGGCAATGCTTTTGAAAAAGCATCTATTAATCTAAACCGTAATAGCATTTTCCAATCTTCTATATTGGGTGATTGTAATAGTTTTTCTAAAGCAGTATAATATTCTGGCTGCCCAATAATTACTGAATCTAGTTTAGGTACACCTATTGTAGTAAGGTATTGTTTTATTTGTAAAGAAGGAGTAAGTTTATAGAATGCAGTGGCAGCTATTTTATTATAATTATGATATGGATCTCGCAAATCTTCCAGCTTGCGATGTACTTTAGCAATATCTGTTTCCATGAGCAAGATATGCTCTGCTGCTTGTTTTGCAACCGCTTCATTTATACCACTCATTGTTAAGAATTGGATAATGAGTTGTAAATAAGCGTTTTTTATTTTAATAGATGTAGTGTCTGTTTTTAAATAATATTCTCTTTCTGGTAAGTATAACCCGGATTGAGAGAATCGTAATATCATTGCTTCACTATTTTTATCGTCTTGCACAACTCCCATATCCAATATAGTACTTACGCCGATTTTATCTAATGCTGCAATAGTAGCCACTAATGAAGCTTTAT
>CAZXBE010000093.1:0-5939 GCA_964638565.1 uncultured Chitinophagaceae bacterium | reverse complement strand
TTGGCTTTATTGGAAACAGCAAATAGGTATATTATTATCTTTAATATTATTAATTTGATCTAAGTAAGGTTTTAATGGCTGTAAACCTTGCTTTTCAATAGCAGCGCTATCCATAGCTGTTGACCAAAAATCACCAATTTTTTGTTGTGCACTTCCTTTCTCGTTTTTTTGAATTGCTGCTTTTTCATTGATTTCTCTTAGCCGATTAAGGTTTTCATTTATTACCAATTGTGCAATTCCCCAGTTACTTTCTTCATTTGGAATAGGATTGTTTTTAATCCATCCGCCATTAGCATAAGCAAAGAAATCGTCAGCCGGCTTAACTGTTGTATCAAGGTTGGATGCTAAAAAATCAAGATTGTTATTTTTTTGTTTACAGGAGGCTAAAAAGGTAATAGCTATGCTAACAAAAATGACACGTTTAAAATACATGGTTTAATTGATTTTTGTAGTGGAGAAATTTATTCATTCAATAAGCAATTTTTAATTTTTTCTAATGGTTTTTCGCTCAATTCTTTTTTCATAATTATTGCTTTGAAATATACGATGGACATATATTCCGGCTACATCAATAGCATCAGGATCTAATTGGCCAGGTTGCACTAATTCCTCTACTTCAGCAATCGTTATATGACCTGCTTTAGCCATAGAAGTAGAAAAATTACGAGTTGTTTTTCTAAAGACTAAATTTCCATACGTATCTCCTTTCCATGCTTTTACAATTGCAAAATCTGCATGCAAAGCCATTTCCATTAAATGCATTTTACCATTAAACGTTCTTAATTCTTTATTGTTTGCCACTTCTGTTCCATAGCCTGCTGGTGTAAAAAAAGCAGGTATACCCATTGCGGCCATTTGTATACGAGTGGCTAATGTACCTTGTGGAATCAATTCTACCTCTAATTCTCCATTTAATAATTGACGTTCAAATTCATCATTTTCTCCCACGTAAGAACTAAGCATTTTTTTTATTTGCCGCGTTTTTAATAACAAGCCTAAGCCAAAATTATCTACGCCAGCATTATTAGAAATACACGTAAGGTTTTTAACTCCTTTTTTTACTAGTGCCGCAATGCACTTTTCTGGAATACCGCAAAGCCCAAATCCTCCAAGCATAAGGGTTGCGTTATCTGCTATATCTTGTATTGCACTGTCTGCATCTTTGAAAACCTTATTCATATTATATAAAAATAAAATTATTTTTTAATACGTAATTCTTTCATATTGAATCTAGAAAAGATATTTATTACTGCTTTTTTAATAACAGCACTATCTTTTTTATTAGTGATTATATTTTTTATAATTGTATTTGTGCTATCCTTTTTCATACTATTATTATTGATTGTAACTGTATCTGATTTACTATTAGCCATTGAAATGATAGAATCCAGCAAAGTTTTGTGCTTGCCTGGATTTGCTAGGTAATACGCACAACTTTTATAAAAATCTTTTTTATCTATTTTATGTATTAGAAAAATTGTTTCGTATAGTTCTATAGATTTTTGTTTAGCATATTGTACAGAATCTTTCGAAATATACTTTTCTACATACGCATCTGCTTTAAACAAATCCCATACAACAACCTTCATACTATCAAAAGGTATTGTTGCAGATGGCTTATGTTTTTGAGATGTACAACTACTACAATATAATATAACGAGTATCGCTGTATACGTTTTCATTTTAATTCTTGCTTATATGCAGCTGCATTAGATACATCAATTCTTTGCAACAAATCAATTGCTTGTTGTTTTTGTTGGGGTGTAGCATTTTTAAATACCTGAACAAATTCTGATTTTCTATTTTGTATAAAAAATTGAACAATCATACTGTTTGGATTTTCAGTATTCATATTATTTAAATAGTTAAACGCTTGTAAAATTTGTTCTCGAGCATCGTTTTCATTCTCATACATTTTATCTAACCCTTTTCTAAAATACGTATACAATACATCATGCATTAAGTTATAGCGATTATTGGTTAAATTATCAGCCAACCAGTATCTATTACGTAATCCATCAAAAGCTCTCCAACCAAATAAATCATTGGTTTCTGGCGCATTGGTTACAATATTTTGAGCTTTTATAAAAAAAGGTACACCACTTTTAATACCAAATGAATCGTAATCCATTCCTAATATTATGTAAACATAATAGGCTAAAACGGCTGTTAAATTAGCTACCAATGGGTCTGTTCCTTGTATTCTGTTTTCGTTAAAATCAACGTTTTGGAATTGAATATATCGAAAGGTAAAATCTTTATCTCTAAAGTTTATAATGGGTGATACATAGCTGGCATTATACACTGGTCGGGCTGCTTGCACAGTTAAGCTGGCTTTAAATGTATTTTGATCAACCTGTTCATCAAGGTTAATTAAAAAAGTACAAATAATTTTTTCTGATGGAGCATAAGAATCTCCTGTCCAACGACGATTATTTAAAAAATTAGTTAATGCTGTTTGGAGGGTTTGAAACATACTTCTATCAGTAGTATTGTAAATACGATTAGCCAATACCGTTACTTTAGCCTGTAGCTCTTGTGCAGAAACAGCTTTAGCAAATACTATAGTTGATATTAAAAGAAAAAGGCTATTTCTTATCCACATAATATTGTGTAATGATGTCTATGATGCTTTTCGCAATTATTGCTTTTGGCGCTAAATCAATAGCCCACTCCCTTCCATTTTTAGCAAAAACATGTACCTTATTGGTATCATGCTCAAAGCCCGCACCGGAGTCTTGTAAAGAGTTTAAAATTATAAAATCTGCATTTTTACTTTGTAATTTTTTTTGTGCATTTTCTTTAGGATATTCTGTTTCTAAAGCAAACCCCACAACGCACTGATGTGCTTTTTTATGTTCTCCACAATAAGCCAATATATCTGTTGTTTTTTTTAACTGAATGGTATACGTTTCTTTGTTTGTTTTTTTAATCTTTTGTTCAGCAACTGCTGCTGGTGTAAAATCAGCAACTGCTGCTGCCATTACAACAATATCTTTTGCAGGGAAAATATCTTTAGTGGCATTAAACATTTCTTCAGCTGTTTGCACGGGTATAACATTGATATTGTGGTGTTTGGGCTTTATACAAGAAGGTCCAAGTACTAGTGTGACTACTGCACCCCTAGATGCAAATGTTTCAGCTAGCGCTACACCCATTTTGCCACTAGACCAATTTCCTATAAATCGTACAGGATCTATCGATTCATAGGTTGGCCCTGCCGTTATTAATACTTTTTTGCTTACCAAATCATTATTATTCTCCAATGCTATTAGTATATGTTGTAGCAATGCTTCAGGCTCGGCCATACGTCCTTCTCCAATCAACCCACTCGCCAAATCACCATGTTGTGCAGGTATTACCGATACATTGTGTTCTAGAAGAATACGTATATTTTTTTTTGTGGAAGGATGTTTCCACATGTCTTCATCCATAGCAGGAGCAACCATTACAGGACAAGTGGCTGATAAATAGGTAGCCAACAATAAATTATCACAAATGCCATGAGCCATTTTAGCTAAAGTGTTACAACTAAGTGGGGCAATCAGCATGATATCAGCCCATCGGCCTAACTGTACATGGTTGGTCCATTCATTTTCATTAGTTAATTCACATAATACAGCGTGGTTAGATAGCGTTGATAGTACAATAGGTGAAACAAATTCTTTTGCGGTAGGAGTCGTAACCACCCTTACTTCAACTCCCTGTTTACGCAACAATCTCACAAGCTCTATAACTTTATATGCTGCGATGCTACCTGTTATACCAATTAAAAGTTTTTTATTACTCACAGAATACTAATTATACGCAAGGTAAAATAAAAAATGGCAGTTATATGCTGCCATTTTTAAAAAAAGATATATAGTAAAATTTTTAAGATTAAATGAACATGTATTTAAAGGATAAGTTGATCATTTTATAGATTCACTACTCAAACAAATCTGTATCGTTTTTACGATAATAGACTTTACCCTCTAAAAATTCTTGTGTAGCTATCAAAGATGGGTTGGGCATACGTTCGTAAGCTTTGGATATTTCTATTTGTTCCTTATTTTCAAGTATTTCTTCTAAATTATCAGAGTGTACAGCAAATTCCTCTAGCTTATCGTGCAGCTCTTCTTTAATGGAAATATTAATTTGATTGGATCTTTTAGCTATAATGGCTATAGACTCATACAAATTACCTGTTACAGCCTTTATTTGAGATAAGTTTTTTGTCTCTGCAACATTACTGGTGTTATTAGACGCCTGTTGCTTTCTTAGTTTGCTCATTTTGTAAATTATTTATATTATTTTGTGCCTTGTTACGTAATTGTTTAACTTCTTGAACAAATGTGCTAGTCGCAAACTGTTCTTCAAAATCGCTACACTCTGTTAGCACTTGATTATAGCGCTCTATTTGCCGCTCCATAATACTGTTTTGAGCATATTCATAATATGCTTTTATAGCTAATAATTTATACTCTTGTCCTTTAGGAGAACCAGGAAAATCAACAAATAAATTGTTCAATGTTACTGCCGCTGCCTTATATCTACCTAAATGAAAATACAAAATAGCCGCTTTGTATTCCTTCTCTTCCAACTTGTTTCTACATATATCCATAATTTGTGTAGCTTCAGCTATTCTTGCAGAGTTTGAATGTGTATTAATAAATGCTTGCATTAATGCAATTGTCTTCATAGTATTTGTTTGTTCTAACTCTGTTCTAGGTGATTGTTTATAATACGCATAGGCTCTCATATATTCCACTTCTTCTGCTTTTTTACTAGAAGGAAACATTTCAACGAAAGTCTTAAACAAATTTTCTGCATTCATATAATCCTCTGTATTGTAAAAACAATAAGCATATTTATAATAAATATCCTCATACTGAGTAGTATTTTTGAATACTGGCAAGATTTCTTCGAAAAGCTCCTGAGCCTTACCATACTTCTTCTTAGCAAAGTAATTTTCTGCTACATTCAACTTATATTCATAGTCTTTGCTTCGTTGTACTTTACTCATCTGAGAACAAGCTGACAAACTCATCAACAATATAATGACGCCCTTATTAATGCATATTCTAGTCATAGAGGGGTACAAAGATAGAAAAAGTAATAGAAAAGCCCCTATTATTGTTTTTTCATAAAAAAATTACCTGCACCTGAAGCATTAATATGTACGCCTTCCGTTCCCAGCATGGCTGTATAGTTATTGACAAGTGTTGCTGAATCTGTATATATACGACTTGGGTCGGTTCTTTTAACGAACGTAGCTTTAAAGATATTACCATTAAGTACCCAAGAGCCCTCATAATCATACAATTGGTTAGGAGCATTAGCTACGCTATAGACTATTATTCTATTGTCCTTAGTTAATTCCCAACACTGGTCTATATGAGGTGTACCAAAAGGAGATGTAGAAAACTTTCCTACCCATCTACCTACCAAATCAGATTGTACATATTTTTTTTTGTTCAATTGATGGGTTTCCTTATACGAAAAGGAAAAGAATGTGTAAGACAATAGAATGAGAGCCGTAAAAAAACAAGAACGGTTTTTTCATAGGTTAAAAATATTTAGCGCCGCGAAGTTAAGGAAAAAAACTAAAAAAAGACGTTTAAATTTAAAATAAATTTTTTAGATAATCAAATTTATATTTGCCCCTTCAATTTCAGTAACAATCAACAATTTAAATACCCTGATATCTACTAAGCCCGAACATAAAGCTATGCTACGAACTTGCCTCTTCCCTGGAACTTTTGACCCGATAACATTAGGACATGTTGATATCATTAACCGTTCACTACATTTATTTGACACATTAATTATAGGTATAGGGAATAACAATAACAAAATATCTATGTTTAGCCATCAGCAGCGGCTTAAATGGATAAAAGATATTTACATAAATGAACCAAAGGTTGGTGCTATTGTATATGAAGGTTTGACCGTTGATT
>CAZXBE010000092.1:0-8271 GCA_964638565.1 uncultured Chitinophagaceae bacterium | reverse complement strand
GCATCTGCAATATTACAGCTATTTTGTAATATTATTTATTCGGTTTAATATAATAATGCGTAAGCATTGTGTCTCTATAAGCTCATCGATTTTAAACTGGGCACTCTAATAATACTGAATAGCAATAAGTCGTAGATATCTACGAAATAGCCTAGCGCACCTACTAAAACGGGTAAGCATAATATGCGAGTATATTTATTATTTTTTATTTACAAGTTGATTGTTGACCAATAACAGAAATCTTAAAAACTCGCAAACCTATTTTATTTTTACTGTTTAAAAAAGATTCTTGAAATTGTGGTTATATTATATTCTAAAATATGAAAAAGCTTCTTTTGATATTTATTGTTGCACTATTTTATTATAGTATTATTTCAGCACAAAGTTTAAATGCGCCAATACTAACTGTTAGTGTTCCTGAAAAAAATAATTTTTCTGCTAAAAGATTAACAAAAATTGATAATCTAATTCAACAATATATTGATAGCAATTGGATTGCAAATGCAATTATATTAATAGCTAAAAATGGAACTATTGTTTACTATAAAGCAATAGGTTATGATGATAAAGAAAAAAAGAAATTCTTACAACGAGATGCTATTTTTAGAATTGCCTCTCAAACAAAAGCAATTACTAGTGTGGCTGTGATGATGTTATATGAAGAAGGAAAATTTTTATTAGATGATCCTATTTCAATATATATCCCTGAATTTAAAAATCCTACGGTAATTGATCAATTTAATAAGGCAGATACTACCTATACAACTGTGCCTGCAAAAAGAGAAATTACTATTCGAGATTTACTTACACATACTTCTGGCATTGGATATGCTCAAATTGGTACCGATACGATGAATGCTATTTATTACAAAGCAGGTGTGGGTAATGGAATAGGAATAAAAACGAGGAAAGACAATATTAAAATAGTAGCAAAAGTTCCTTTGTTTCACCAACCTGGAGAAAAATGGACGTATGGGTTAAACTCAGACGTATTGGGTTATTTAGTTGAGGTTGTAAGTGGCATGAGTTTGAGTGATTTTTTTCAAAAAAGAATTTTTAAGCCATTAGGTATGAAAGATTCTTATTTTTTATTACCCAAAGAAAAATATGATCGATTATCCATGTTATATACAGAAGATCATACAAAACATGTAATAAAAATGAATGAATACATACAACTAAATGGTGTTTTCTATCGAGATTATCCAAAAATTAATAATGGTTTTTTTTCTGGTGGTGGAGGGCTTGTTTCTACAGCATATGATTATACTATTTTTTTGCAAATGCTATTGAATAAAGGAATATATAATAGTAAACGATTATTAAAACCTGGTACTGTTGATATGATGACACAAAACCAAATTGGAAATTTAACCGATACAAAATTCAATAAATTTGGATTGGGTTTTGAATTAGTTACTAAAACAAACACCACAACAAACTTGTCAGAAGGATCATTTCTTTGGGGTGGTATGTTTGGGTCATTGTATTGGGTTGATCCTAAAGAAAAAATGGTGGTACAATTTGTATTGCAAAAATATCCGAATAGCTATTACAATATTTTTGAAACATTTAAAGCGTTAGTATATCAAGCTTTAGAAAAAAATTGAGCTAATTTTCTCATTATTATTTTTTCTTTTTTCTAAAAAATAATTTGATCAATATTGGTAAGGTAGTTACAAGTACAATGCCTAATACAATTAATTCCAAATGTGCTTTTAAGTTGAAATTAAATTTGCTAAGAATGATTTTATACAAATAATGGCCAGCTAATAACATAGTGGAAACCCATGCTATGCAACCTACTATATTATAATAAGAAAATTTTTTGTTATTCATTTTTACAATACCTGCTATAATAGGCGCAAAGGTTCGAATAATAGGTAAAAAGCGAGCAAATACAATAGCTTGCCCACCATGTTTTTCATAGAATTCATGAGCTTGATGTAAATATTTTTTCTTAAAAAGAAAATTATCTTTTCTATGTAGAAGATATGATCCGCTTTTTTTCCCAAACCAATAGCCTAAAAAATTACCTGCGATACCCGCTATAGAAATCAAGGCTAATAGTAGCAATAAACTTACAATATCATTATTGGTATTCATTATTTCATTAGCTAATTCGTGACTATAAATACCTGCTACAAAAAGTAGGGAATCGCCTGGTAAGAAAAAACCGATGAATAATCCCGTTTCTGCAAATACAATGAATAATAATAAAAATAAACCTCCGTGTTGAATATAAAATTCTGGATTTAATAAATCTCGAAATGCCACATCTAATAATTCTATCATAAACTCAAATTATATTTTTTTAATTGGCTCATTATCTAATTTTCTCATTGACATATTATTTCTCCCATTTACTCACTACTGCCGTTGCTAAACTATTACCTACCACATTAGTGGCGCTGCGACCCATATCTAACAATTGATCAATACCTAATATAATACCAATGCCTTCAACCGGAATATTAAACGTGGCTAACGTTCCTGCAATGACTACTAACGATGCTCTAGGTACGCCTGCTATACCTTTGCTAGTTAACATTAAAATCAACAACATGGTTATTTGTTGACCAAAATCGAGCGGTACACCATAAGCTTGGGCAATAAAAATAGAGGCGAAGGTCATATACATCATGCTTCCATCCAAATTAAAAGAATAACCTAATGGCAGTACAAAGCTTATTACTTTTGGTGGGCATCCAAAACGTTCTAATTGTTGTATCAATTTTGGAAGTGCAGATTCCGAACTGGCTGTGCTAAAAGCAAGTAGGGTAGGCTCTTTTATATGACGGATGAGTGAAAATATTTTTTTTCGAATAAACAAAAAACCTACAAATAGTAATACAATCCACAATAATAGTAATCCTATATAGAACTCGCCAATAAATAGTCCAAAGGTTTTTAATATGCCTCCTCCTTTTATAGCTAGTATAGATGCAATGGCCCCAAAAGCAGCAAAAGGGGCAAAAAACATAACATATGTAGTTACTTTTAAAATAGCATGTGCTAAAGCGTCTAATCCTTTTACCAAAGGCCTTCCTTTTTCTCCAATAGCTGCTATTGCAATACCTAAAAAAATAGAGAATACTGCAATGGGCAATATTTCATTACTTGCCATTACTTCTATGATACTCTTGGGGAAAATATGAGGAATGAATTTCTTTAATGATATCTCATCGTTTTGGATGCCTAAATTAACGGTTGTTTCTGGTTTTGGAAGATTTAAATGTATGCCAGGCTGAAATATGTTTACTAATAGCATGCCCATTAGAAGTGATAGCAAAGAGGCTCCAATAAACCAGAGCAAACTTCTTCCTCCAATACGTCCAACAGCTTTAATATCATCTAGTTTAGCGATACCAACAACAAGTGTAGATAATACTAACGGTGCAATAATCATCTTTACTAATTGCAAGAAAATATCTGTTAGTATAGATATATATTCTGAGAATTTTTTAGCTGTATCTACATGGGTATACTCATGTACAGCAAGCCCTGTTACTATACCTAATAGCAGGGCTATAAAAATGAAAAAAGTAAGTTTATTTTTTTTCATACACATGCATTAAGCGGCGTAAGTTCTAAAAAAATATCAATACATCGTAATAAATTTATGTTAGATTTAGAGTAGTGTAATTTTTTTTGATGTTATACTGCCTTAATTTAAAATATGACATCGTACACAATAAAATTTCTTTACCTTACGCATTCTAATTTCAATATATTCTTAAAAACTAAACGAATCCTACATGAGCTTATTTAGAAAAAAATCATTAGATGTGTTAATGCATCAAGCTGCTGGTTCAGAAAAAGGATTGAAGCGAACACTAGGATCTAAAAGCTTGATTGCACTAGGCATTGGAGCCATTATCGGAGCAGGTATTTTTGTTAGAACTGCCAGTGCTGCCGGCGCACACGCAGGCTCTGCCGTAACAATTTCGTTCATTTTGGCTGGTATAGGTTGTGCTTTAGCAGGACTTTGTTATGCGGAGTTTGCCTCTATGATTCCTATTGCAGGCAGTGCTTATACGTATAGTTATGCGACTATGGGAGAGTTTATAGCCTGGATCATTGGTTGGGATCTTGTATTAGAATATGCATTAGGTGCAGCAACAGTTGCCATAGGTTGGTCACAATATTTAAATGAGTTATGCGCTACCGTATTTGGATTTACAATACCTTATGAATGGTGTCATTCGCCGTTTCAAATATCAGAGGCAGGTGTACACGGAATTATAAATTTACCTGCTGTATTTATTTTATTGATGGTATCATTACTCTTAATAAGAGGTACACAAGGATCAGCGGTAGTAAATAATATTATTGTGTTGCTAAAAATGTCCATTGTATTGTTATTCATTTTTTTGGGGTGGAAATATATTAATCCTTTAAATCATACACCTTATATGATACCTGCCACACAGCCAGATGTGGCTTTGAATGTTATTGATCCAATTACCAACCAACCTAAAATACATAATTATTCTAATTTTTGGAATCATGGATGGGGTGGGGTGATAGCTGGTGCAGGAGTAGTATTCTTTGCGTTTATTGGATTTGATGCTGTTTCTACTGCAGCACAAGAAGCAAAAAATCCAAAGCGAGATATGCCCAGAGGGATTTTGATCTCATTGGCTATTTGTACCATTCTCTATATTTTATTCTCACATGTGTTAACTGGGTTGGCACCATTCACAGACTTTTTGAAGCAAGGGGGCGAGGCTTCTGTTTCATATGCTGTTAAAACCTACATGCCACAAAGCTATAGCTGGCTTTCAATTTTTATTACAGCTGCCATCTTATTTGGCTTTTCCTCAGTTATTCTCGTAATGCTGTTAGGCCAAACACGTGTATTTTACACTATGTCAAAAGATGGGTTAGTGCCTCCAATATTTTCTAAGCTACATTCAAAATTTCATACGCCGTTTAAATCACAATGGTTGTTTTTTGTTTTTGTGTCTCTTTTTGCTGCATTTGTACCAGATTCAGTAGTTGGTAACATGGTTAGTATAGGTACATTGTTTGCATTTGTATTGGTGTGTATTGGCATTATTATAATGCGTAAAACAAATCCCAATACACCCCGTCCTTTTAAAACACCTTTGGTACCTTTTGTTCCAATACTTGGAGCAGTTACTTGCTTATTAATGATTCTAGGTTTAGGGCTGGATAATTGGTTAAGATTGGGAATTTGGTTAATTCTTGGCTTTATCATCTATTTTGGATACAGTCGAAAGCATAGTAAATTGAAAGACTGATGCAACGTATCTGTTAAAAGAAATGTCATCTCGTGGTTGGTTGTTTTTTTTAATCCATTAAAATCATTATTATGAGAAAGTATATTTTATTTTCTGTGTTTTTTTTGTGCGTTGGTTTAACAAATGCACAAATACGATTAATCGGTTATGGAGTTAAGGCCGGAGTTAATGTAAGTAACATACGTTCAAATTTAATTGCATTTAAGGATATATTGCAATCCTCTATGGTTACAATATCTAAACCTCCAGTTATGGGACTAAATGCTGGGAGCTTTGTACAATTTTCTTTAAACAGCAGGTTAGAGCTACAACCTCAGGTACTATATAGTCAAACAGGTTATAATATAAGTATAGCTAATCCCGCTGGCTCAGATCTTGACTTCAATTACCGGTTTAGTTATTTAAATGTCCCCTTATTGCTTAAATATCATGTTAAAGATTTTAGTGTTTCCATTGGTCCTCAGCTGGGTTTTATGCTGAATGCTTCAAGAAAAATAAACGAAGGAACCAAGATTCTTGAGGCTAGTATAAAAAAAAACATGCGAAGTACAGATTTTTCAGGTATAATTGGGTTGGATTATACCTTACCTAAGCAGGGTATACTATTTTCTGCGAATTTTCAACTAGGATTAACAGATATAGCTTCTACAAAAAATGATCCAGCAGCGTTTACAACTTTGGATCCTAAAGTGGATTCTTATATTTTTGATCCCGTAAAACTAAATGCATTTAGTTTTACCGTTGGATATACATTTAAACCTAAAATACAAAAAAAGAAGTCTGTCCATAAAACTACTAAAAAATAATAATTGGCTAAATTAGTAATTCATACTGCCCATACCGCTGCCGTGGCGAGTTTCTCCACTCGCCACCCATGCTTAGCCTGAAGAAGTATTACCGTGAAAAAAATAATGGCCCAACCTAAAGCAGTTGTAGATAACTTTTATGTGTCTGATTATACCAAGGTCTTTGTAGAAAGCACTAAAATTTTTTTTGGCGAAACGGTTCCCCTAAAAAAGATCGATTTATAATAGCTACACTACGTTTTGTTCGAAGGCACGATAAAAACTATGAAAGAGATCTATTGAATAAAAACATCCATTTTTTACGGTTTAGTAGCCAGTTCTTTGTTGCCATAAAGGGTTATTTACACCAAACGCTCAAAAGCCCGTCGGTGAACCAGAAAAAGACCGTTTACCAACGAGCTTGAGGGCGTAAAAAACGCCCAAAAACTGCTATATTGACAGCTTTTGGGCGTTGCTAAACGGGTAAATGGGCGTACCTAAACGAGCGTTTGGGCGTTTAACCCACCAAAAGGCATTTTAATTGTTTTTTATTGTTTCTTCAGTTACTTTTTTAGCCGCCATAGTACTTCGGCCTCCTGGAAATTGAGCACTCCATTTCTCATAATAGGTTTTGGCGCCAGGCATATTTTGTGTACTTAAGTATTTACAATTATTATATACCGTAAGGCAGGTTTGATAAATATCGAACCCAATTACTCGATTGGTGTCTAATACTTGTTGGGCTAAATTTTCTAATCGGGTAGCTCTTAAGGAAAGTTGGTCACGAACAATTTCATCTTTTGCCCATTCTTTTTGATCGATAAAAGATGGAATTAAATTGGTAGCTGTTTTGCTGTCCGCATAAATCATATTACTCCAATGCTCTGTTTTATTGCCCAACTTACCATATTGTCGGCTTTCGTCGGCAGTAAGTTGTACTACTTTGTTTTTAAAAACATTTTCCAGTTGGGTTAAGGCATCATCCATTTGTTTTAATTCAGCAGTGGTAAATTCAATGCTGATGGCATTGGTAATGGGCATACTGTTTAGATTTATATTGGTTAAAAAATAAAAACGATGAACATACTGGTTGTTGGTTTATAATTGTTTGTTTAATTTTTGCTCCATATCTGCTACATCGGTAGGGTTGCTTTTATACTTTAAAAAACCTATGCCCATAAAAATATGAAGTACGATAACTAAAATGTTTTGCATTGACCAAACCAACACATCTGTATGTTGTTGTGTTGGTTTAAAAACTATATCGTAAGGTAAAAAGATAAATAATGAAGATGCAAAGTATATTAGCTTGCCTGTATTCATCCAAAATACAGGGCCTTTATATAATTTAAAAGCAGATAATTCGCTATGAACGATAGGTGTAGGTTCATAAAAACTTCTTGTATAATTATACCAACTAGTACATATTATCATTACGATACATTGAACAATAAAAATATATTTAGGAAATGTATCAATACTAGTTATGAATACATTTACTATAGCAAATACAATAAATAATCCAATAGCTACTAAAAATATATTTCGTTTTTCAACTTTATCTTTAAAAGAATATGTTTTTTTTATTAATTCTCTATAAAAAAGCATATCCAGTACAAATTCTTCTATTATATATAGGTAGAACAACCAACCGTGTTTTATATGTAAAAAGTAGAATATACTTATACTTGCTTGAAGTATGGAAGCCAATATTATATGTAACCTCATTATTTTAAGAGGTAAAGGAAGTTTACCTCGCATTTTGAGGGAGCTACCAAAAGAAAAATATATAATAAGCTGCCCGAGCCAAGATAGGATAAATATTATCATAGGAGGTGTTATAAATAAAAAATATTGAATACGCTATTTTGATTCCCTTCTTGCATTTTTAAACAATTATTTAGGAATTGTAACAGATTGACCCACTGGCTCAACACCATCATAAATTTGTATTTTAGTACCAGGGGCATCGAATTCAGCGGTATTTCCCTCATTGTTATAATAAAGAATATCCTCTTTTTTGTCTTTATCTACCGGTACATACATAGCTGTAATGCCGCCTTTACCATTTACACTTAAATATAACCGTATACCGCCTAGTTCCGTATTATGGGCTGCTGCCTCGTCCAATAATTGCTGTATACCGCCTATGGGCAAGGTAAGTGCTGTTGGCATTTGGTTGTTAAACGCTCTTGCATTTAATGCTCTAAACCGTTCGC
>CAZXBE010000091.1:0-8316 GCA_964638565.1 uncultured Chitinophagaceae bacterium | reverse complement strand
AAATTTATTTCGTGCAAACTCACAGCATCGCTACTTAAATGTGTAGTTAAAATACGACTATATTGTTTTCGCAATGTGGAAAAGCATAATTGCACATCAGTAAATTGATGAATAGTTAACCATTTATGCGCACTACTACTACTTTTAGCACCCCATTTTTTATGAGGTGCCATTTTTGTATTTAAAACATATACATCTTGAATGCCAACAGCGTCGCAAGTGCGCATTACAGCAGAAATGTTATGTGGATCAAACACATTCTCCAAAACTACCGTTAGCGAAGATTGGCGCTTGGCTAATACAGTTAAAAGTTTTTGTGTACGTTCAGGCGTCATTCAAAAAATTATAGCGATGGGTGATCTATGTTTTTTTGTTTTTGAAGTTTAGATTTTTTTCTGTGTATATGTACGGCCCTTATGCATAAAATCAATGCTATAATATGCGAAGCAATTGCTCCTATCACTAATAGCCCTGATGTTACATATTCAGATAATGCGCCGCTTTCAGATAAAAATAGACAAGCATCATACGTGCCATGAAACAAAATAGCTAAGAATATTCCTTTCAATATGTATAAATTACCTTTCGATCCTTTATTAAATTTAGCCAAGCCAACATAGTAGCCCATTAGCAAAGTCCAAAATGCATGTCCGGGAACAGCTAAAACCATACGCATTATAGCCGTATTGAAACCATAATTGTACACATACATAATATTCTCCACGGTTGCAAAACCCATACTTACCATTACAGCATATACTATTCCATCTAAAGGCTCATCAAAAGCTTTCTTGTTATATACAGCCCAGCGCAACATACAATATTTTAATAACTCTTCTACCAAAGCAGCACTCACAAAAGCATTTAAAATGTTGTATAAAATACCATTTGTTGGAAAGTTTTGTTTTAATCCAATATCTATGCCTTGCTCTATAAATACAGCAGGTACAATACTTAAAGCGCCCAACAAAAAACATAATAGCAGCCATTTTAAAGGCTCTCTATTGTGACTATCCCTCCAATACATAAACAATGAAATGGCAATTCCAGGGGCCAGTGCTAGTGCTAGAAGTGTGTATGACATAAAGTTTTTTTAAATGGATATAGAAATAGTATATGTTTGATAGTAATTATTCAAACAAATCTCAAATCGGAAATTAAATTATTTCTCCAATATGAAAACATTTATTTATTTATTTATACCATTGTTTTCTTTGAATAACCTTTTTGCACAGCAATTTGGAGGTAACCTTCTATCATTAAAATGGCAACAAATAAATACACCGCAAGTAAAAATTATTTTTCCAATGGGGTTAGATACTCCTGCAATGGAAATAGCATCAATCGCTCAAAACTTAGCTATACAACAACCTTCTTCTATTGGAAAAAATATAAATAAAGTTGATATAGTACTACAAAATCAAACAGCAATATCTAATGCTTATGTAGGCTTGGCCCCTTATAGAAGCGAATTTTACATGACTCCTCCTCCGAATAATTTTGAATTAGGAAGCCTACCTTGGCACCAGAGTCTAGCTATACATGAACTAAGGCATGTACAACAGTATAGTAATTTTAATAAAGGATTAAGTAAGGCGTTCTCTATTGTATTAGGACAACAGGGACAAGCATTGGCTAATAACATAGCAATACCCAATTGGTTTTGGGAAGGGGATGCGGTTTGTAATGAAACACAAACCAGTGATCAAGGTAGGGGAAGATTGCCTTTCTTTTTTAATGGATACACTTCTCTATTAAAAGAGAATCGACAGTACTCCTGGATGAAATTACGCAATGGCTCTTTACAAGATTATGTACCAGACCACTACAAAATGGGCTACTTATTAGTAGCTTATGGTAGGCAGCAATATGGAGCTGATTTTTGGAAAAATGTTACACAAGATGCCGTACGATTTAAAGGACTTTTTTATCCATTACCGAGGGCTATAAAAAAGTATACTGGAACCAGTTATGTTCAATATCAAGAAAATGCTTTTCATTATTTTGATTCGGTAAACGTACAGCTAAGAGCATTAAGCAATAATGTAAGCCAACTATTACAACAAAGTACACAGCATAAACATTTTCAAGCCGATTATGAATATCCATATATTATTGGAAAAGATTCTGTGTTGGTTCTAAAAAAAAATTATCACTCCATTCCCACGTTTTATATTATAGATAGCATGGGAGAACATCGACTGCGAGCAATGAATATATATGTAGACGATTACTATAGTTATCGAAATGGAAAAATTATATATACATCTTATAAGCCTGATGTGCGTTGGGCTTGGAGAGATCAAACACGTATAACTATTTTAGATATTGCATCTAATAAACAAAAATATATCATTCATAATGGAAAATATTTTTCGCCTGATATGGATGAAGCCGGAAAATATATTATTGCTGTAGCAGTAAATAATAAAGGAGAAAGCGAGTTGCATTGTATCAACCTACATACTAATGAAATAAAATCTATTCCTAACCTCAACAGATTGTTTTTTACATACCCCAAATTTGTAGATAGTTCAACAGTAGTTGCTACTGCTCGTACTCAAGAAGGTAAAATGACATTGGTGCAAATTGGTTTGAAAGATGGGGCTATACAATATTTAACTCCAGTCACATTTAGAGTTATGGGATTTCCTTGTGTAACGAATAAATATATTTATTTCTCGGCGTCCACCACATTATCAGATGAACAGTTTGCAGTAGATAGAAAAAATGGAAACATTTTTCAGATTACAAAAGACAATATTTCGTCATATCAACCTACGGTTAAAAATAATATAATGATTCGTACGATTTTTACAGCAACGGGGTATCATTTATTAACCAATGTGTTAGATTCATCCGAATATCAAATAATGGATAGTATTCAGTGGGCGAATATAAATTCTAACTTGTTTTATCCTTCCATTACTATAAATCAAAAAAATGTATTGAGTGCTATTAATGAGAAAAAAAATAACTATACTATTCAGCCATACGTTAAAAGTACGGGTTTATTTAATTTTCATAGTTGGAGGCCTTTTTATAAAAATCCTGAATATTCTTTTACGGTATATGGAGAAAATATATTGAATACTTTTCGCTCTGAATTAGCCTATACCTATAATCAAAATGAACAAAGCCATAAAATATCAGGCAACATATTATATGGTGCTTGGTTCCCTTATATGCAAGCGGGAGTAAATTATACTTTTGATAGAAGCGCATTGCTTCCTACAACCCAAGTTATAAGATGGAATGAGGTAGAGGCTAATGTGGGATTGGCCCTCCCACTTAATCTTACTGGTGCACGTAATTATACTTATTTAACTATGCGTAGTAATTATACTATTAATAAGCAAAATTTTAAGGGTATGGCTAAGGGAAAGGTTGATGGTAGAGCATTTACATATCTAAATACGGGTATATCTTTTACACATTACATACAGTCTGCTGTACAACATATTTATCCTCGGTTTGCACAAACGTTTAATGTTAATATTCGGCATGCTGTTACAAATCGAAACGGCTATCAATGGCTAGCTTCTGCAAATGTATATTTCCCTGGTTTATTCAAAAACCATAGTCTTGTGTTAGAGGGTGCTTATCAAGAACACAATCAATATAACAATGAAAGTATTGGATTTTCAAATAGTTTCCCTTTTTCAAGAGGATATACTGTTTTTAATTTTGAAAAAATGAAAAAGCTTAGTGTAAATTATCATTTGCCATTATGCTATCCAGATGTTGGTATAGGCGGAGTAGTATATATAATGCGTATTAGAGCAAATCTTTTTTATGATTATAGTAGAATAACGGATGATCAATTGACACATCCTTTTTTATTTACATCCACTGGAACAGAAATTTATTTTGATACAAAATGGTGGAATGAATTGCCAGTTAACATTGGATTACGTTATAGCCGCTTATTAAACAAGGATTTGTTTGGAAGGAATTCTAATCAATGGCAAATTGTTTTACCGACAAATTTGTTTTAAGACATGTTATTTTATACACCGGATAGCGCAAATGTCCTGATTCGTAATAGGGCGAATGGGTATAAATCCAATATAATTGGGCTGAGGTATTCATTTCAAAGCACTATTCAATTGTTTTTTTCGTCAAATTGTTGTTTTGGTAACCGGGTATAAAAATCAATTGTTTCAAAATAAGTAGCTGATGCTGTTTCGTTTGTTTTTTCAAAACGTGTTTTAAGCTGTTGCTTAATAGTACTCCATATAAATGCACTTAAAATAAGAATGTATTTTTTCATGTATGCTGTATAGCTTTATAAAACTACTATGAAAGTTGTTATGTGGCCAAGGAAAAATTACATTGCACAGGCTTTAGTTTTAACAAGGGGTGATGGTGGCCGGAATTGAACTGGTGCTATATTGTATTATGAACGACACATTAATTATCGTCTAGAAATATTTCACTAAGTTCTACATAATACATGCTTACAACGTTTGCAATGTGTTTTCCAACGTTTTAATTTTTGCGACTGCATCTGCTTTTTTCTTTTGTTCCAATTCAATTACTTCAGGTTTTGCATTTTGTACAAAACGTTCGTTACTTAATTTTTTTTCTACAGATAATAGAAATCCTTTTGTGTATTCCAATTCTTTTAATAAAGCTTCTTTTTGAATGTCTGTATTAATAGGCTTTTTCGTTTGTATATATAATTTGTCTTTTCCTATTACTAATGTAACGCTATCTGCCATTGCATTTTGTATAAATTCAATAGTATCAGCGTTTACTTGTTTGCTTATAATAGGTTGTATTTTTTGATATGTATTGATATGTTGTGTTTGAATATATAAGCTGATAGGGTCTTTTGGTTTAATTTGATTTTTATTTCGAGTGTCTCTAATAGCAGTAATAACTTGTTTCAACAATTCTCCCTGTTGTAAAGTAGAGTTATCAATAGTTGGTATAGCTGCAAATTGTTTTATACATACATCATCTATTCGGTTATCCAATAAGTGATAAATTTCTTCTGTTATAAAAGGCATAAACGGATGTAGTAATTGCATTAACCGACTAAAGAAATCAATTGTTTTATTATAGGTTTTGGTAGCAATAGGTTGATCCATACTTGGTTTTATCCATTCCAAATACCAACTACAAAAATCATCCCATATCAAACTATATATAATTTTTAAAGCTTCGCTTAATTTATATTCATCAAACAATTGTTGTACTTGTATTTGAGCTTGGTGTAATCTTTGTTCAAACCATATCATTGCAAAATCATTGGCAATAGCGTTATCATTTGTAGATTGCCGAGCCTCCCACATGTTTACTAATTTAAAAGCATTCCATATTTTATTATTGAAATTTCTTCCTTGTTCTAAAGCGGCTTCATCAAATAATAAATCATTACCAGCGGGAGAGGAAATCATAATACCAAACCGCACTGCATCAGCTCCATATTGATCAATCAATTGTAATAAATCGGGAGAGTTGCCTAATTGCTTGCTCATTTTTCTTCCTAACTTATCTCGTACCATTCCCGTGAAATACACATCTTTAAAAGGAATTTCTTGTTGATATTCCATTCCTGCCATAATCATACGAGCTACCCAAAAGAAAATAATATCTTGCCCTGTAACTAATACTGAAGTAGGATAATAATAATTAATCTCTTCATTATTGGGTTCTGTAATGCCTTTAAATACTTCTATAGGCCATATCCAGCTAGAGAACCAAGTGTCGAGCACATCCTCGTCTTGCTTAATGTCATCAATTGATAATTGATAATTGATAATTGATAATTTTTTAAATGCATCTTCTTTCGTTTCTGCAACTACAAAATTTTCATCATTATCATACCAAGCCGGTATGCGTTGCCCCCACCATAACTGACGACTAATGCACCAATCTTTTACATTTTCTAGCCAGTATGTGTAGGTAGCTAAAAATTTATCTTTAGGATGAATATGAATATTTTCTTTCAAAACTGCTTGCAGTGCAGGTTCTGTAAGTTTCTTCATTTGTACAAACCATTGGGTAGATATTCGAGGCTCTACTACAACACCTGTACGTTGGCTGTATCCTAAACGAGTAGCATATGTTTCTTCTTTAACGAATATATTTTTTTCTTTGAGTAATTGTACTATTTTTTTACGCACCACAAACCGATCTTCTCCTACAAAAACTTCTGCAGCGTTACTCATCGTACCATCTGCATTTAACGTATCAATAATTGGTAATTGATGTTTTAAACTTAAATTGTAATCGTTTATATCATGCGCTGGAGTTACTTTTAAAGCGCCGGTTCCAAATGTAGGATCTACATATTCATCAAAAATAATAGGTACTAAACGGTTAACAATCGGGATAATAGCCTGCTTGTTTTTTAAATGTGTATATCGCTCATCTTTAGGATTTACACAAACAGCAGTATCGCCCATAAGTGTTTCAGGGCGTTGTGTGGCAATGGTGATGTACTCATCAGTAGCATGCCCTTCATCATCAGCAATGGCATAGTTGATATGATATAATATGCCTTGTTGCTCTTTATAGTCCACTTCTTCATCGCTTAAAGCGGTTTGTGCTTGCGGATCCCAATTGATCATGCGAGCACCACGATAAATTAATCCTTTATTATATAAATCTATAAATACTTTGATAACGGCTTTATAATAATGATCATCCATGGTAAATGTAGTCCTCTCCCAATCTACACTACAGCCTAAGCGTTCCATTTGGTTATAGATGATGTTGCCATATTTTTCTTTCCATTCAAAAGCATATTTTAAAAATTCGGCTCTACTTAAATTATTTTTTTCAATACCTTTTTCTTTTAACATGGCTACTACCTTAGCTTCGGTAGCAATAGAAGCATGGTCGCTACCGGGTACCCAGCAAGCATTATAGCCGTGCATGCGAGCCCAGCGTATTAAAATATCTTGCACCGTTGCATTTAAGGTATGACCCATGTGCAGCACTCCAGTTACGTTTGGTGGCGGAGCTACAATAGTAAAA
Organism: uncultured Chitinophagaceae bacterium; assembly: GCA_964638565.1. GTDB lineage: Bacteria > Bacteroidota > Bacteroidia > Chitinophagales > Chitinophagaceae > CAYVXB01. Next base: position 1,326 of record CAZXBE010000091.1, on the reverse strand, counting down.
GCGGATCTATCATTTGGTTTACTGTTAAAGTATTTTTTATTCTTCCAGTGATTATACCATTTATGTTCTACAGCTTGCGGATTAAAATGTTTAGATAGTTCCATATTCATTCAAAAGTAAAAAATCAAAAGACAAAATGGAAGGACTTGAGAGAAAAATATTGTAACGGCTCACTAAAGAAACATAATTAATGCTATTTTTACGCATATTAATATGTTGGTTGATATGAAAATAAATTATTATATAATAGCATTGTTGAGTTTGAGTGTGCTTGTAAGTTGTTCAAAAAAATATACCACTCGTCCGCAACTGGAAATTAAGTCTATAAATACACCCAACCTCAATCCTGGAGATAGTGTTAAAATTGTATTGATACTTAGAGATAGAGAAGGCGATGTGTCGAATAGCTTGTTATATATAGAAAGAAAAACACGTGGTTGTAGGTTAAACGATTCTAAAAATCTTCCCTCTTTTCCTACTACCAAAGATTTTAAAGGAGATATTACATTTACATACCAATATAATCAAGTTAGAACAGGCTGTATAATGCCTGGTGATACTTGTATTCTTCGGTTTGTATGCAGAGATAATGCTGGTAATATTAGCGATACTGTAAATACAGGAAATATTTTCATACGTTGAGAACTATTAATTTTGCATTTTTCGGGATGTAGCGCAGCCCGGTAGCGCACACGTCTGGGGGGCGTGGGGTCGCAAGTTCGAATCTTGTCATCCCGACTTTTAAAGCCATCTGGTAAACAGATGGCTTTTTAAATGCCTAAAGTATATTTTTTGATTTAATGATGCACTATAGACATTATAAAGACTTTTTGGATACAAGATCTTTAAGTACTATATATCGTAAGCTAGGTTTGGCAAATAGTCGAACTCAAACAAATCGTATTTGTTTTTTTATCTAAAAAGTAGAATACTAGAATAATAAAAAAACCCCAAGACCTTGGGGTTTTTTATTATTCTAAAGACGCTTACTTCTTTTTAGCAGCTTTCTTTTTAGGAGCGGCTTTCTTTTTAGGAGCAGCAGCTTTCTTTTTAGGAGCAGCGGCTTTCTTTTTAGGAGCAGCTTTTTTCTTAGTTGCCATGTTTTTAGAATTTAATGGTTAATAAATATAGTGTGAAAGTAAAAACAAATTTGACAACCACAAAAATTTTTTTTAAGCAGTAGCTTTTACAGCTTGTACAAAAACTTGTGTTTTATCTCCTTTCACTTTTTTAAATTCTACTATACCATCTGTTAATGCAAACAAAGTAAAGTCTTTTCCTACGCCAACATTTTTTCCTGGATGATATTCTGTGCCACGCTGACGA
>CAZXBE010000090.1:0-8388 GCA_964638565.1 uncultured Chitinophagaceae bacterium | reverse complement strand
ATTGTCCAGACTAAGTTAGAGCATTAGTTAAATGTCCTTAACTTATCTTGACCCTTAAATAAAAAGCCTGTCCTGACGCAATCATCAGGATGGTTCAATTAACAAAATGCTACACACCCTTTTAATTTTGTTACAAAAAAAGCTTTTCTATAAGCACTTTGGCCATCAAATAAAAAGACTCCTTTGAATATCCTGCTATATGTGGTGTAATAATAACATTGTGTTGCTGTAATAACCATTCTATATGTTCGTTTTGCTCATGAGTGTAGGTGTCAAAATGTTCATTTTCTAACACATCTAAAGCTGCACCGGCAATATGCTTATTTTTTAAAGCATTTATTAATGCTTTTGTATCATGTACTTGCCCTCTGGCCGTATTAATAAAATAAGGTTGTTTCTGGAGTTCTTGAAAAAATTGATGATTGGCGAAATGAACAGTGTCTGGGGTTAGGGGTATATGTAATGATATTATGTCGGATTGTTTAACTATTTGCTCTAGCGATGCTTCATAAATGTTATTTCTTGCAAATTCTTTTTTATATTTATCGTAGGCCAATATGGTCGTATCAAAACTCGTTAACAATTGTGCAAAGGCGCTTCCTGTATTACCAAATCCTATAATGCCAACTGTTTTACCTTTTAGTTCTATTCCTCTGTTTACTTCTCGTTGCCATAGTTTATTTTTTACTTCATTATGGCTATGAAATATTTTATGCATAAGACTAAGTACCATGCCTAAAGCATGCTCTGCTACTGCATTTCGATTGCCTTCTGGACTGCTAACGCAACGAATTTGTCTGGTTTCTGCATATTTTACATCAATCAATTCCATTCCGGAACCTAATCGACCAATCCACTTAAGTTGTAGCGCTTTGTCTAATAGTACTTTATCAATAGACAATCTGGTACTTATAATTAATCCTTCACAATCAACCAGTTGCATACTTAGCTCTTTATACGTCATATTAGGTTCATGTAACACAACATAACCTTTTTGTTCAAGTTGTTCTTTCAAAAAAGAATGTGCGGATGTTGCTATAATCGCTTTTTTCATCAATAAAAAATAAGGGTTATACCATTTCGTATGTTAAGGCTGCAAAATCATCTACACTTAACGCTTCTGCTCGTTTATCAAATATAGGTTTCTGTAAGGTTGTTGTTGTAAATAAATGCTTAACGGCATTGCGTAGCATTTTTCGTCGTTGATTGAACGCCACTTTAACCAAGTTGTGAAAATCTTTTTTAGTGCGCATTTGAGGGAGTGTTTCACGAGGTGTTAATTCTATAACTGCACTTTTTACTTTGGGTGATGGATTAAAACATTGTTCATGTACTTCAAATAAATAGGTCACATTGAAATATGCTTGTATTAAAACGCTTATTACACCATAGGTTTTACTGCCCGGAGAGGCTGCTACCCTTTGTGCTACTTCTTTTTGAAACATTCCTATTGCAACATGTAATTGTTCACGCCAGTCTATTAATTTAAAAAGAATTTGAGAAGAAATATTGTATGGAAAATTTCCAATAACAGCAAATAGCTCTGCAAAGGGAGCCTCTATTTCTAAAATACTGTCATGTATTAACTTAGCCGTGATAGTAGGATAGGTTTGTTTTAAATAGTTTATTTTTTCCTCATCTAACTCTACTGCTTTAAAATGAATATCTGGTATTTGAAGTAAATATTTTGTAAGCGCACCACCGCCAGGACCAATTTCTAACAAATATTGAAATGGATATTGTTGTAACACTGCTATTATTTTTTTACAAACATCTTCATCTTTTAAAAAATGCTGCCCCAGTGATTTTTTCAGTGTATACATATGGCTATAAAAATAGGAATTAGAAATGAATAACATCTGCCTTGTTATTTATTGCTCTATACTAATTCTCTATTTATACCTAAAATCTTTTACTTTCGCACTATATATAAGTACATGACACAAGAACTATTTAAACCTTTAATTGGCTTCACTTGTGGCGATTTGAATGGTATTGGGTTGGAGCTCGTAATAAAAACACTGAGTGATAATCGAATACTAACTATTTGCACGCCCATTGTTTTTGCATCAAGCAAGAGTATTCATTTTTACAGAAAGTTTTTACCAGAACATCAGCTTGTCTTTCAACCTATAAAAGATTTTTCCAAAATAAATAATAAACAAATAAATATTTTTAATTGCTGGGAAGAAGAAGTAGCTATAACACCAGGAGAGTTGAATGAAACTGGAGGGAAATATGCTTTGCAATCCCTACAAGCAGCCGTAGATACTGCCTTAAAAGGGCATATACATGGATTGGTTACTGCACCCATTCATAAAAAAAATATTCGGAATAATAGTTTTTCATATACAGGGCATACGCCATATTTAAAATCGGCATTTAAAGTAGAAGATGTTGTTATGCTAATGGCTGCCGAAAATTTACGGGTAGCGTTGGTTACAGAACATATTCCTATTAAAGAGGTGGCGCAACAGTTAACCACAAAAAGAATTGTTAGCAAGCTCCAAATGTTACATGCTTCTCTTATCCGTGATTTTGGAATAGAAAAACCAAAAATGGCTGTATTGGGTTTAAACCCACATGCCGGTGATGAGGGATTGATAGGTAATGAGGAAAATACAATTATTAAACCCGCTATACAAGAAGTCACACAGGCTGGTATTATGGCCTTTGGGCCATATAGTGCAGATGCTTTTTTTGCAAGAGGACATTATACCTCTTTTGATGCGGTATTAGCCATGTATCATGATCAAGGACTCATTCCTTTTAAGTCTTTAGATGTAGGAGAAGGCGTTAATTTTACTACAGGCTTACCAATTGTACGTACTTCACCAGACCACGGAACAGCGTTTGATATTGCAGGAAAGGGTATAGCAGATCCTACTTCCTTTTTACAATCCATCTTTATTTGTGTTGATATCATACGTCAAAGAAATCAATACAATGAAGATCGAAAAAATCCATTAAAAAAAATCAGTAAATCTATGATCGCAAGTGCTGAAGACGAAAAAGTAGAGGAATAATTTTTGAACTACTTACGTAAGTCATCTGCTTGTTTTTGCATTGAATTATCTGCTAGTGGTATGTTGTTAGCCATAGCAATTTTTTTGTGCTTTTATAAAAGCCTCTTCTTATCTTATTTTGCTGTTATAGATGATTGAGCTCTTCTGTATCTTTTCTGTCAAGTAAACTTGTGTAATCAGTAGCAAACATTTCTTCATAAAATTTAAACAAGTCTATAGATTTATCTCTAAACGCTGTGTTATCCTTTTAGGCAAGAATATTTTTAAAATTCTTAATGTGTTGATCTATTTTAGACACTCCATCTATCATAATTATATTTCCTTTAACAGCATCTTGTTCTGAGAAAAACATAAGAATATCATTTAATAAATCTTTTTATTTCTCTATGGTATAATTGTTATACTCTATAGCAGAAGCAAATGCGTTATTTGATTTTTTCTGTTCAATATTATCTACTGGCGCGTTTGTTTCCCCTTTTTAAGTAGAACCTTGTTGTTATTTATTTATAACCTCTTGACTTTTCGTTAACATTCCCTGCTCTTTGGTATCTTCGCTTTTACAAGAAGCTACAATATTAGAGGCGCGATAATGTGCAAAAGAAATGTTTTTTTTCATTTTTAGCCCATTGCCTCCCATAAATTTGCAACATTCATTAATGATTATTTTTTTATGAAAAAACAATTACGAAGAGAACAAGCACTAGAATACCACTCAAAAGATAGGCCAGGAAAAATAGAAGTTATCCCAACAAAAGAAGCTAAAACACAAAGAGACCTATCGCTTGCCTACTCTCCTGGTGTGGCAGAACCTTGTAAAGAAATTCACAAAAACATTGAGCATGTTTATAAATATACTGCTAAAGGAAATTTAGTAGGTGTGATTAGTAATGGAACTGCTGTATTGGGGTTAGGAGATATAGGCCCTGAAGCAGGAAAACCTGTTATGGAAGGTAAAGGGGTGCTGTTTAAAATTTTTGCCGATATTGATGTTTTTGATATTGAGATCAATGAAACAGATCCTAAAAAATTTGTAGAAATTGTAAAAGCACTAGAGCCCACATTTGGTGGTATAAACTTAGAAGATATTAAAGCTCCAGAATGTTTTTATATAGAAAAAGAATTAAAAAAACAATTGCATATACCCATTATGCATGATGATCAACATGGAACAGCCATTATTAGTGCTGCGGCCCTGTTAAATGCATTGGAATTGCAAAGAAAAAAAATAGATAAAACTAAATTTGTAGTAAACGGTGCTGGCGCCGCTGCCATAGCCTGCACAGAATTATATATTGCGTTGGGTGCAAAACGTGAGAATTTTATGGTGTTTGATCGAAAAGGTTTGATACACAAAGGCCGTACAGATTTAGATGAATTAAAACAAAAGGTTGCTGCTGACATAAAAAAAGAGATAGATTTAGCAAAGGCTTTAAAAAATGCGGATGTCTTTATAGGATTAAGTGTGGGTAATGTGATCACAAAAGAAATGGTAAAATCCATGGCAAAAAATCCAATTGTTTTTGCCATGGCAAATCCAGATCCAGAAATTAAGTATGAAGATGCTGTATCTGTACGTAAAGATATTATTATGGCAACAGGCCGTAGCGACTACCCTAACCAAGTAAACAATGTATTAGGATTTCCCTACATATTTCGAGGAGCATTAGATGTTAGGGCTACACAAATCAACGAAGCCATGAAATTAGCTGCAGTAAGAGCTTTGGCGGAATTGGCCAAAACGCCTGTTCCAGATATTGTTAATATGGCATATAACGAAAGTCATATTACATTTGGTCCTCAATACATCATACCAAAACCCGTAGATCCTCGACTTTTAACTACGGTGGCACCCGCAGTAGCCAAAGCAGCCATCAAAAGCGGTGTAGCGCTAAAGCCTATTACAGATTGGGATAAGTATGTACAAGAACTCAATAAGCGGCTAGGCCTAGACAATCAATTAATGCGAGCAATAGGCAGCAAAGCTCGTAAAACACCTAAAAGAGTAGTATTTGCAGAAGCAGATAACATAAAAATTTTAAAAACAGCTTCCATTGTTTTAGATGAAGGCATTGCAAATCCTATTTTGCTAGGCGATGAAAAGCGAATACAGTCATTAGCTTCAAGCAACGGGATTGACTTAGAAGGTATACAAATTATTGACACAAGAAGCGATGCTACTGAAGAAAAACGAACATACTATGGAGAAATTCTTTTCAAAAAACGACAACGAAAAGGATTTAACTATTATGAAGCTAGAAAAATTATGAGAGAACGAAATTATTTTGGTTGTATGATGGTAGAAACAGGCGAAGCAGATGCACTAATATCCGGCCTTTCTCGAAATTATGCAGATACCATTCGACCAGCATTGCAAATAATTGGAATGGAGCAAGGTGTAAAAAAAGTTGCCGGCATGTACATTATGCTTACCAAAAAAGGCCCATTATTTTTAGCCGATACCACTGTTAACTTTCATCCAACTGCAGCAGAACTTGCAGACATTACATTGATGGTAGCCAAAGAAATTGAACAATTTAATATTGTGCCCCGCATTGCCATGTTGAGCTATTCTAACTTTGGAAGCAGTGCCTCTTCAGAAGCAAAACTAGTAGCAGAAGCTAGGCGTATGGTAAAAGAACGAAGACCTACCTTAGTAGTAGATGGAGAGGTGCAGGCAAATGTAGCATTCAATAAAGAAATTTTAAAAGACAATTATTCATTTAGTGAATTATTAAAAGGTGATGTAAATACGCTTATCTTTCCTAATTTATCTGCAGGAAATGTTGCATATACACTATTGCAAGAAATTGGAGGCGCAGATGCGATTGGCCCCATTTTATTAGGCCTTAAAAAACCAGTACACATTTTACAATTAGGTAGCTCTGTACGCAGCATTGTAAACATGGTAACTATTGCTGTAGTAGATGCCCAAATGAAAGCAAAAAGCCTTCTTGATGATACTGCCACTAAAAAAAATAAAGGGCGTAAAAAGAGTAAAAAATAGGATATAATTTTTATGGTACAATAACCTTATTTAGATTTTAATATGCACATTTTCTCTGCCTTTGGTCAATATATTTTGATGCTTAAAAACATGTTTTCCAAGCCAGAGAATTGGAAAATGTATTGGAAAGAATATATGGTTCAATGTGTTTCTATAGGTATTGGATCTTTTAGCATTGTAGCAATCATCTCTGTCTTTATGGGCGCCGTTTCTGCTGTGCAAACAGCATACCAAATTACCAGCCCACTAATTCCTAAAACTACTATTGCACAAGTTGTTAGAGATACCGTAATTCTTGAATTTTCACCCACACTTATTTCTATAGTATTGGCTGGAGTGGTAGGTAGCAAGATTGCAAGTGAACTGGGTAATATGCGAGTATCGGAACAAATTGATGCATTGGAAATTATGGGAATAAATACAACGTCATATTTAATATTTCCTAAAATAGTAGGCTCCTTAACCGTTATTCCGTTGTTGGTTATTATTTCAACAGTATTAGGTATTTGGGGAGGACGCTTCGTTACCATTTTATCCGGCATTACCACTGCCGAAATATTTGATGCTGGATTACTTAACTCTTTCAATCCATATAATATTTTTGTTGCTTTATGTAAAGCATATGTATTTGCTTTCATTATATCTAGCATTCCCTCTTATCATGGATATTATGTTAAAGGAGGTGCTTTGGAAATTGGCAAGGCTGGCACAAAATCGGTTGTGGTAAGTTGTATTATGATTTTACTAGCCGATTACATTATAGCCGCTTTATTGTTATAAATAGTTATTATATACATGATTGAATTAAAAACCATACAAAAAAAATTTGGAGATAAAACTATTTTACACGATATAAGTGCCGTTATGCAAGAAGGAAAGTGTAATCTTATTATCGGAGCCAGTGGTAGTGGCAAAACAGTGCTAATGAAATGCATTGTAGGTTTGTTTGAAGTAGATAGCGGAGAAGTTTTATATGAAAAAAAGAGCTTCACTAAAATGAATAATGAGGAACGAAAACAACTTCGTCAACAAATTGGCATGTTGTTTCAAGGCAGTGCCCTGTTTGATAGTATGACAGTAGAACAAAATGTAATGTTTCCTTTAAACATGTTTACCAATTGGCGACTTCCTCAAAAACAAAAAAAAGTAAATGAAGTATTAGAACGTGTAAATTTAAAGGACACCAATAAAAAATTTCCTGCGGAACTAAGTGGAGGCATGAAAAAAAGAGTGGGCATTGCCCGTGCTATTGTACTTAATCCAAAATATCTTTTTTGTGACGAACCTAATTCAGGACTCGATCCATTAACATCTTTACTTATTGATAAACTTATTAAAGAAATTACTATAGAATATAATATCACTACTGTCATCAATACCCACGACATGAATAGCGTAATGGAAATAGGAGATTATATTTTGTATATGTACGAAGGCTACAGACAATGGGAGGGAAGCAATAAAGATATCATTTATAGTAAGGATGAAAAATTGAATGAGTTTATTTTTGCTTCAGAATTTTTGAAAGACGCTAAACAAATAAGAATGATTGAGGATAAAGAAATTTCTAATAAAAAGTAATTTATTAAAATACATGGCATTGTTAATTAAGTATAGGTTTTAAGTTAAATAGTATGATTTGTCCTTTCGACAGTAGGGAGAAATCCCTTACTAAATAAGGAATTTATTATTTGGAGAGATGCCTCCGAAGTTTACCCTGACGAAAGCAGGATTCGGCATGACAAGATCTCTATAACAAATGAACAACATAAAACGTTTATTCAATTAAATGATAATAAAGTCAACATAGCTTTGCAACATTATAAAACCATATTATCCAATTCTCTTATTAATTCATTGTCACATTATTTTTTTACTTTTGATCCCATTCATCATTCATAAATCTTAATTCTAAACTCTTCATGAGCGTATTAGTAAATAAAAACAGCAAAATAATTGTTCAAGGATTTACTGGAACAGAAGGCGGTTTTCATGCCACACAAATGATAGAATATGGTACACAAGTAGTAGGTGGTGTAACGCCAGGCAAAGGTGGAACAAAACATTTAGATAAACCCGTATTCAATACAGTAGCAGATGCTGTTAAACAAACCAATGCCGATGTAAGCATCATTTTTGTGCCCCCCGCTTTTGCGGCTGATGCTATTATGGAAGCAACTGATGCAGGTATTAGGTTGATTGTATGTATTACAGAAGGAATTCCTGTTCAGGATATGGTTAAAGCTAAAGATTTTTTAAAAGGAAAAAATACTCGGTTAATTGGACCAAATTGCCCAGGTGTAATTACTCCTGGCGAATGTAAAGTGGGAATTATGCCAGGGTTTGTTTTCAAGGCAG
>CAZXBE010000089.1:0-8425 GCA_964638565.1 uncultured Chitinophagaceae bacterium | reverse complement strand
TTATACGGTATAAAGTTTTTAAAGAATATCTTCCCATCAGCGGTTGTAGCTCGTACATCTTCTGTAAGTGCAGAGGTTCCATATTCGGTGGTTAATTCTAATCCATTATCAAATTTTAAACTACCATGAGCGCTGAGTGCTATATTCTCTTTAGGCCTTATAGCAAGGCTATCTGGTAAATTCGCTAATGAGCTTTCATCATCTTTTGCATGAAATAAACTTATACCAATCGCATATTTTTCTTTTTTGAATTCCAGATTTGCACCATAGCCTATTCTTTTGTAAGCAGCTACTATGGATTTATTCAAACTATCATAAGGCACAGCTTTTTGAAAGCTACCATACATCGCACTAAATTGGAAAGGGCCTTGAGGGGTGAGTTGTACACCAGCTCCTCTAAATAAATGTCCATTTAATGTATAAGGAGAAAATACCATGCTGGCATCTCCAATATAGGCCGTAATCCATTTATATTTAGGCGCTATGCTTAAACGAGTAGGCGCTGTAGGATAACTATATTGTGTGCCGCCATCAGTTATGTTAAACGAAAAAGGTAAATCAATTTGTCCGAAAAGATTTGCATTTATATTTCCATTGATATACCAAAGGAAAGGACTGCGATTATTGCTAGCATTATTACCTGTGTAATACACAGGTGATGCATTAACCATTCCACTTATCTTATACCAACTCTTCATGTGAAAGGTATTTTTCAAATCCTCTACATTTACTACTGTTTGTGCATTACTATATAAAGAAAGAATAAGTAGTAAACTTGCAATAATGATTCTAAGCATAATTCGTTTAAGTTGTACAATTACTATTAAAAATATTTTTTCTACTATTCTTTTTGTATTTTAATATCTACTATGATATAGGAATTGTTTTCATCTGGAACAAATTGCTTTACCTTAATAGCACCCTTTCGACCATCCTTAGTTTGAAATAAAATTATCCTTGGTATAACAGCATTGGTAAATTGTTTCCATCCACTTGCAGTTGGATTAATAGTCAAGCTTCTTAATGGCATATCATTTACCATGTTATCAAAATCAGTAATAGTAAAGCTTACACCACATCCACATAATTCCTGACTATTGATAAACTTGGTTGCACTTGCAAGGGGTATAGCATTAAAATTGTAACCACTTACTGAATCTGGAGAAATAAACTTATTGTAAGTAAAGTTTTTATTGAGTCCAAAGTATACGATATCAATCCATTTACCAGCAGTATCTATGTTATCTCCCTGCTTAAAAATCTTACGCAGTTTAGTAGAGTAGAAACTGCCAATAGTACTACGAGCTGGATTAATACCTAATTTAATATCCTTGTGTGTACGAAGATTTGTATTCGGTTTTACAATAATTGGCTTAGTAATTGTTTTAGTATCCTTTCCATTTTCGGCTTTTAATGTAACATTGTATGTGCCTTCCGTAGTAAAGTAAATAGTAGGACTTTGGGCATTTACATTGCTAATAGTCGCCCCTGTACATGACCATGTATAATTTACTCCACTTATAGTTTTATTTTCTAAAGTAGCTGTTAAGGATGCTTCGTAATCTTCATCTTCAAAAGATGGTAGAATGTTAAAATCTGCTTGTAATGCGGGTAGAACCGTTATAGTTTTAGTCGCTGTAAATTTTCCAATAGCGCTATTTACCGTTAAGGTAATCTTATGATTACCTACTGTAGTAAAGGTTACATCCGGCGGGTTTTGCAGTGTAGAGTTTGCAGGAGTTCCGCCTTCAAATGTCCAAGTATAGCTGGTGCAACCAAGTGTTTTATTAGTTACATGTACAGTTACCGGACTATAATTATTTAATATTACAGCTGTATCAAAATTTACTTTTATTGCGCTATCTACAGTAATCATCCATTCTTTTACTTTCTTGTTGTCTCTATCAGAAGCTGTTAGTGTTACCTTATGCACGCCTTTTGTATGAAATGTTATTACACCGGGATCTTTTTTAGTAGATGCAGCTGGTTCACCACCTTCAAATGTCCATTCGTATTTTGTAGCACCTGTAGTGTTATTAATAAATTTAACTTTTGCTGGAATACTGAAATTGCTATCTGCTGTGGTATAGGTTACATCAATATTAATTTCACTAACTTGTTCTTTTTGGCAAGCAGTAAGAATTAAAAATGTAAAAGGTAAAAAAAGTATTTTTGATGTAAAATATTGCCTCATTAGTTCTTGTTTTTTAATTTTCACATTTGCTAATTTTCTAATTACTTTATTGGGTTCTCATATTGAAGTACACCACTACTACCTTTTGTACCATCAGGTAAAACATATTGATAACGCATACCATACCTACCTTGTAGCATAAATGGAAAATTATACGTAGTGAAGTAGTATAAATAATTAGTATACTGATAGTTTGGATCCCAATAAGACCAGTACTTTAAACGTTTACTAATAAATTGAGTTTGTAAATCGGAATAGTCTTGTTTATACACTTGAGTTACATTATAGATATACGGTAACCTATTTTTAACTAACCCATTTACATTATTATTTTGTAATTCCGTTACATAAGCATTAACTAATGGTAGAGCCCGAACAGGTGGAAAACCAAGCAATGCTGAATCTCTACTGGTAAGTGTAAGGCCAAATAAAGGATACAACGTATAGCACCTTGGTCCAACATATTGCATAAAGTATTCATCCTTTAATGTAGCTTCTGGCTGTATAAGTGGTTGCTTCTTTGTATAATCAGATCCGGTAATTTCAGCTATATCAAATACTTCATCTTGATTTGCTTCTGCCTGTAAATTGATTACATCCATACTTATTTTAGTAACTAAGGATTGCGTAACTTTTATATTCTTTATTTTGTCTACTAAGAGATTATAACGGCTGGTATTAAATGTATAGTTCAGTATGGAATTAGTTATATCCCCTCGTTGTTGTATATCTGCTGCCTGTTTATTTTTTACAGCATAAGATCCATCTTCTCCAACATCGGTTTGATTATAATCTTTAGATTCATCTGTAGAATCTGTTTTATTACCTACACTATACATATCTACAGTATAAATTGATCTATTCATAAGTCTAGGCAAATCAAAATTTATCCTACAGCCACCTTTATCATAACTTATATTTTGAGTGGTTGCTACATTACTATTATTACTTATAAAGCTCAACTCATATTTTTTACCTGATTCAAATAAATAAGATTGGCCTTGTCTTAACTTAATAAATCCTTTATTGCTTTCAGCTGGATAATAATTTTTTTGATCTACTACCGGATATGCGTACTCAATATTTTTTAGCGGTATGTTGTTGGGTGCAGTGCCTGTAGTAAAGCTTACCTCTCTAGTTTCTATACTTTTTCTACCATTTTCATATACAGTTTGCCAACTATTTCCTCTGAGCTCTTCAAAGCTTACAGATACCGTTGCTTTGAAAGGTTGATTGGGGGTAAGTATTTCAGTAGAGTAAAATGTTGCTACATCTGTATCATCATTCCATTCTATACGGCCCGGTACAGGTTGGTTATTGTTCAGTACATTAAACTGTTCTAATTTAATGCGATATGTTTTTTTAACACCACTGTTTTCATCTTGCACTTCAAAGGGTTTATTCACTTCCATATTAAAGCTAGCTTGCGGAGCAGTAAATACTTCTACACCATTAGATTTATCTCTTGGCGTTAAGTCAGCAATTACATTGGTGTTTACAGGACTACTATTATCACTAACAATGGTACACTCATTACCAAAACTAATTTTAAAGCGTAGGTTAATTTTTATTAGACCACGTAGTATTCTACAATAGACACCTAAGTAACCTGCAAACCAAGATGGATTAGGCAGCTTAGCTTGGAATAGTGCAGCAGCTCCACCACTGATAATGGGTATGCGGGCTTTAATAAACCATAGCCTCACCTTTACGCCCAGTTCACCTTGTAAGTAAGCATAAGCTTGCCCATTTGCATACCAACCATTTATACCAATGCGGCTACTACTACCGGCACAATGGGCATTACCATAATCTTTCAGCATAATATCAAAACCCACACCTGCTTTAAAATTGGCATAAAGAATTAAAAAGGTAATATCACCAGTATTGATAGAAAGACTCGAACCAAAAGCAAAGCCTCGTCCATCCCCAAGCGCATTTAGATCTCTCATGTAATCAAGCTGCTGTACTTGCAGGCCAAGGATATCAGCTACTTCTCTTGGTGGCGGCGGTGATCCAGGAATACGGTCACCCACCATTAAATAAGAACCAGTAGAAACGCTAAAACCACCTACGCCTATTCGTAAGCCTAAACGATCAGTAGGTGTACCTAAATGTAAATACCATTCTTTTGGTGCAATATGTAAAGCGGCCCAGCCTGCACGATAGTTGGAACCTACACCTGTAATTAAACCACCCGCTGCATTAACATATACATCAAAATTGGCATGGAAAACTTTTTGTGTAAAATCATATTGTATACCCACAGCTGCGCTTAAGCCAGATTGAGTGCCAGAGGGTAGTGGTAGAATTTTTTGGGCTGCCTGAGTAGGGTTGTATTGTTTTAAACTTTCTAATTGAGATATGGCTCCGGGGTAGTTCCTTGCCATATTATTGATATTATCATTAATCTTATTAAAATTCTCGGTTAGTCTATTTATATCTTTTGTAAAAGGTAGTTTGCCCAAAAATTTAGCATACCCAAAAAATCCAATATAGTTAATACCTCCACTACTATTAAAGGATGCTTCCAACGATGCTTCTCCATCAATCACTTCTTCTCTTACAGCATTAAACATTACAGCTGCTCGTATACCTAGCCCAGTATTTATATCGGGTACATAAGCAGGAAAATTTCCAGCATTAAGCATATCATTACCACTTTTACGCATGTGATAATAAGCCCCTCCACCCAGTCCGCTAATACTAAATGGTGGTAGCAACATCATGCCAACAGGCAGATTAGCTCTGGCATCCACAAACCAATAGCGATAGCTACTTGTACCTGTTGTGCTACCAAATAAAGCAGCAGCGCTTACTTCTATCTTATTTAAAAATTTAGCTTTTACATTTCCACCGATTGCATCACCATAAATAGGATTATTTTCCATCATATCGATGCTTCCATCAATACTAAAAGCTGGTCCAAAATCTGCTTTGATTTGCACTGTATTCAGCTTAATCTTCTGGAATGCCCAACTATGGATGCCATTCTCATTTTTAAAATCTCCTACAATATTAATTCTGGTACGGCCTCCAAATTTTTCAGACATTAGGTTAATGTTTACACCAAAACCCAGTACTGCCTGCGAGTTATTAGCGGTTAATGTAATATTATCTATACTTACAGGAAAACCAGCTACAGCAAGGGTTCCATTGTATCCAAAATAATCTACCCGAACATAAGGTGCATCTGTTTTTAATCGAAGGCCTCTAAAATCAAGTCCCTTAAAGCTGGCAATTGGTTTGCTGTTATCTGCTCTATTACTGGCATTAACACTTATTTTACCATTTAAACAAGCTTCTGGTTTAAATTGATCATTGATAACAGCTAGTTGTATATAGGAGTTCTCATCGAGGGTAGCTTCTGCTTTCCAAAGATTAAAGTTGAGCTTATTAAGTGTATTTATACGTATCAAATATTCGTTATTGGGAGAGATACATGCAGTATAACCTAAGGTTTGTTCTTTGTTAGCAATAGGAAGTCCCATCGCTCCGCTAAATTCTGCACCTGTTAAGGTGTTTGCTTCTAAATTGATATGAAATTCATCTACTGAAAAACGCCAGCCTGAAGCATTACCTTGTTCTATAGATAATAAATTTTTGGCAGCAAACATTCCACTTAGCCCATTATTATCAATAATCATATTGCTAGCAGAGAAACTAATACGCTTATTTGGATCTTGGCGATTAGCAAATTGCTTAGGAAGTATAACATCAAATTGCTTGATATATATCCCTTTCCATAAACTTGGATTCGCAGCATCAACATATTTAAATTCATAGTCTCTTGGATAAATAACATCTGGACTATTGCGCAGATCACTCATATCTAGCACCGCTTGTTGAATATTAAAGCCTAAGCCTTTAAGTGGTGTAATTTCAAAGCGTGGTAGGCTTACATTAACCAATATATCGTCCCAGTCAGATACTATGGTTTTAAAAGAACTGTGTACTTTATTAGTTTCTCCTTCTAACCGATTGCCATTCACATCTACTGGAACGAGCATACTGCGAGAAAAACTGAGGTCTGCACTAAGGCCTAATTCCCTGAATCCTTTACAGTCCATGCTGATATAGGTAAGATCAACAGCCTGCCCTGTTTGTATGTCAAATCCGCCTTTTAAAGTAAGTGTGGTATTTTTCCCTATTCGAATCGGAATATCTCCTAGAAGCACCAGTTTCGCATCACCGATGATTCCACCATTGTAAGAAAGCTTAATGCCTTCTACACCAAAGAACAAAGGATTAGATTCTTGCGGAATGTCTACTTTAGCAAAAGCGGTAAGCTCAGCATGATCACTATAAAATATGGCATTGCTAATAGCAATTTTTACAGTCGTATTGTTAATGGTTTTCTTTAAACCAAGGGGTAACTCATTT
This sequence comes from uncultured Chitinophagaceae bacterium, assembly GCA_964638565.1. Classification (GTDB taxonomy): domain Bacteria; phylum Bacteroidota; class Bacteroidia; order Chitinophagales; family Chitinophagaceae; genus CAYVXB01. The sequence goes on along the minus strand of CAZXBE010000089.1, from coordinate 1,848 downwards.
AAATCTTCTGCCGTAAGCTCTTCTACAAAGTGATTGCTTTTTTCTACTCGAGCAAGTTCTGCTATCGCACGCTCTTTATAGCTGCTATACGTTAGAGAATCATTTGCAGAGCAATTAATTAGGAATGAGAAATTAGAAATTAGGAATGCAAAAGCAACCACTAATTGCTTAAATCGTTTTCTCATTTTTACATTCTTTATCATAAACAGTTTATTCAATTAATAATTAATAGTTAATAATAATTCCTCATTCGTAATTCCTAATTTCTAATTGATTACAATCTTCCTTACTCTACTTCCTGTAACGCTGCCTTGAGGTGTTTCTAACAATAAGAAATACACACCTGGTACTACAGTTATATTGTAGGGAATTAAATATTGACTACTACCTGCTAATTCACGTCTATCTACTATAGTACTATTGGCCACACTTACCATACTAAGCTTTATCTTACTTTGTTCTTGTAGAACTATTTTAACATTGAAATTTCCATTAGATGGATTGGGTGCTATAGTAAATTCTTTAATGAAAGGATCTTTTATTTCTCCCATATCATCAAAAGGTTGAGGTGCCAGTACAATTACTTTTCGGGTAATGATCTGTTCACAGTCTCCCGTAGTAGCTTTCATACTGATATAGTAAGTACCTGTATCAGCAAAAATTAACTCTGCTAAATTTTCTGTGTTTTGCTGTATGGATATTTTTGGATCATTTGGTATAATCCAACTAATACGTTCTGGTTTAACAGGATAACTTACATTGATGAAAACAACTTTTTCTCCCTTAAAGGCTTGTGTGGTAGACATAAAATTGGCATCCAGCACTGCATTACTTTTTACAATTGTAATGGTATCACTTCCTGTTACACCTCTGCTATCCGTTACCGTTACCCAATATTTTCCAGCATTGTTTAAATTTACTGTAGCTGTATTAGCTGTAAAGCCGTTATCGCTGTTCCACAGGTATTGTGCACCTATATCATTAATGGTAGCATCCAGATAAAGCGTTTGATTAGAGCAGATGGTTTTAGTAGTAACATTAACAGCAAGAGGCATACCCATAAGCTTCATAAGGCGAGATGCTTTTTTCAAACTATAGCTTTGGGTTTTTGTGCAACCATTGCGATCGGTAATAACTACACTATATATTCCTGCAACTAAATTTTGTAGATCTTTAGTAGTAGCACCATTACTCCACTGATAGGTGTAAGGTGGGTTACCACCAGTTACCGTAAGTTGTATATTTCCGTTATGGCTGTTATAATAACTTGGATCTTGTACTATGGCGGTATCTATTTTAATACCTCCGGGTATAGCTAAGTGCACACTTGACATAGTTTCACAACCATGTGCATCCGTTACATAAGCTAAATAGTCTCCTTCTGGTACATTATTGATGGCTGTAGTCGTATCTCCAGTTGTCCATGAAATGCTATAAGGTGCTGTACCACCCGTAATGTTAGCCTGAATATTACCTGTACTGGTACAAACCGTAACAGAAGTATTAAAATTAATTTTTAAACTATCGGGTTCGGTAAGATTAAATACAGTACTTGTTTTTTCTATACCATTTTTATCGGTAATTTTTACCAAATAATTGCCTGCTATTAAGCCGCTTGCAACACTGTCTGATTTACTAATATCTATATCAGTAGCTTCTCTTTTAAACCATTGGTATTTATATAGATTACCAGCAGTAAAAGGTACACCGCCATTGCCATGAGCCACTAAAGCTCCATTAGCATCGCCTTTGCAGGATATCTTCTGTAATGAATTAAGATCTACTGTTAATGGTGGTGGTTGATTTACAGTGAATGTATCTTGTATCATACAACCCTGCGTAGCACCG
>CAZXBE010000088.1:0-8528 GCA_964638565.1 uncultured Chitinophagaceae bacterium | reverse complement strand
AATTTTTACACTAATACAGTTACTATCCTATTTACACAAAGTTTTAGATACTACCCAGAGGCGCTTCTTTAATTTTAGCCGGTCATCTATTTACTCTTTTCCGAAGTTTCCATATCTACTAAAATGCGGCCACAGTTTTCACATACTACCACTTTTTTATGTTGGCGAATTTCGCTTTGGCGTTGTGGGGGTATAGCATTATAACATCCTCCACAAGCATCTCTCTCAATAAGTACCACTGCTAAGCCATTGCGATAGTTTTTACGAATACGATCGTAAGAGGTTAATAATCTTTCGTCTACTTTGGCACGAGCCTGATCAGCCGTTTTTCGAAGCTGAGCTTCTTCTTTTTCTGTGCTAGCAATGATTTTTTCTAATTCCGCTTTCTTAGAACTTAATATACTTTCTTTAGTAGCTATTTGTTTTTGAGCTTGTTGTAGTGCTAGAGCCTTTTCTGCTATTTCTTCATTGGCGTCTTTAACATGTTTTTCAGCCAATTTCATCTCCAACTCTTGCATTTCTATTTCCTTATTGATTGCTTCAAATTCACGACTATTTTTTACGTTATCCGCCTGTTTTTTATATTTTTTAACTGCCGCTTCTGCTTCTTTGCCCGTATGTTGCTTTTGCTCAATAAACTCTCGTATACCATTAATTTCTTCCTCTATTCTCGTTTTTCTAATTATCAATCCTTGTACTTCATCTTCCAGATCACTCACTTCTACCGGTAGTTCTCCTTTTAATATTTGAATTTCATCTAATTTTGATTCGACTTTTTGTAAAGCAACTAACAAAGCCAATTTTTCTTCTACAGAAAATTCTTTAACGGTAGGCATAATTTAAAAATAGTGTTGAATGGGATTGGTTATTATTTCTGATTTCAGAATGGCGAAGGTAGGAAATTTTTGCCTTAAAAAATCTTGTAATAAATTGATGGTGAATTGTTCGCTTTCCCAATGACCTACATCCATCAATAATAATTTGCCATCCGCCTCAAAAAACTCATGATATTTTATGTCTGCAGTAACATAACTATCCGCATTGGCTTGTATGGCCTTTTTTGTTAAAAAGCTACCAGCGCCTCCACATATCGCTATTTTTTGCATTTTTTTGCCTGTGACTGTTGTGTGGCGAATTGCTTTCAGTTGAAGGGTTGTTTGTACATGGCGCAACCATTCTTGTTCTGTTAATGGCTCAGGCAATTGTCCTAATATACCAGATCCTCTTTCTGGATGTGCATTAGAAAGACTCACAATATCGTACGCTACTGTTTCATAAGGGTGTGCTTTTAGTAGAGCCTGTAAAATTCTTAATTCTAATTCAGCAGAAAAAACAGTTTCTATTTTTATTTCTGCTTCTTCATGACGTTCACCGGCTTTACCTATAAAGGGTTGAGCATCAAGTGATGCCTTAAACGTGCCTATACCATGTGCTTGAAAACTACACTCACTGTAAGAGCCTATGTGGCCTGCCCCTGCTGTAAAAAGTGCTTGTTTTATATTTTCTACATGTGTAGAAGGTGCAAACGTATAAAGCTTTTTTAATGTGTTTGATTTAGGCAATAAAACAGTTCTATCAACCAACCCTAATACATCTGCTAATTTAGCGTTTACACCATGCAATACGTTATCCAAGTTGGTATGTATAGCATATAGAACAATATCATGTTTAATGGCGGTTATAACTATTCTTTCTACATAATGGTTCCCGTTTATGCGCTTTAATCCATTAAATATAATAGGGTGATGAGATATTATGAGATTGGCTTTTTTCTTTATCGATTCTTCAAGCACAGCTTCAGTAACATCTAACGTGCATATTACACCTGTACATTCTTTATTTATATCGCCTACAAGTGTTCCTGCATTATCATAGCTTTCTTGCAAGCTTGGGTGTGCAAGACTTTCTAAGGCTTCAATAATATGAGTGATTAGAATCTTCAAAGAAAAAAATAAAAGGATTAAAAAGAACGTATAGATTGAAAAATATTATACTAATTGTTAATCTCTTCTACATTGGGATATTTCTTTTTATCAAAAACAAACGCATCATCTTTTATATCCTTATTTGTTTTCATATTAGACATGCTATACAAATAAGTGTTGCCGCTGGTTTCTAAAACTTTTGCTGAAGCAATAACATTATTTTTTTTATTTACATACAAATACACTTTATGAAAATTTTTTCGTTTGTCAATGGGCGTCATTTCAATTTCAGCAATATTATTCTTTATGCCATTCAGTTTGTACAAAAAATCTTTGTCATAAAAATTGGTGAATAATTTTTGGGGGGTGATGGTTTGGGCATCTTCATCAACTAGGGAAATGGTTACCTCGTTCGCCTCCGAATCGTAACGCCAGATAGTTTTTCCATTGCAAAATATTTGTATGGTTTTGTCTACAATTTTATACTTATCACTTTTCATGTATACCATTCCTGTTTTTATGCCTTGTTGTTTGCCGTTTCTATCTTGCACTTTAAGTGTATAATTTGCCTGTACTGTTTTAAATAGTTTAAACGTAGCACTCACAGCATCTAGCACTTTTTTTGCTTCAGGATCGTTTTTTGATTGAGCAAAAGATGTAAAGAATGATGAGTAAGAAAGAAGGAACAAGAAAATAAATTGGAGCTTTTTAGGAAATAGCCATTTTAACGGTTGCATTTTTATTTTTTACTTTTAAAGATGTGTGCAAAGGTGCATAGTTTAACGGAATTGAAAAAAATAAAAATAGCCAACATTGTTGTCAGCTATTTCGAGTTAAGTAAATGGTTTGTTTCAATTGTTAAAAAAATTTTTTACGCATCTACGCAACGGCTTTTTGCACCAAGGCTGCAGCCTCACTTAACAAAATAGCACTTTGTACTTTTAGTCCGCTATCGTCAATTAATTTTTTAGCTTCTGTTGCATTGGTTCCTTGTAAACGTACTATAATGGGGATATGAATATTTCCTAATTTTTTGTATGCTTCTATAACGCCAGCCGCTACCCTATCGCAGCGTACAATACCGCCAAAAATATTAATGAGTATCGCTTTTACATTAGGGTCTTTCATAATAATACGAAAGCCTGCTTCAACCGTTTCGGCATTGGCGGTTCCGCCTACATCTAAAAAATTAGCCGGCTCACCACCGCTTAATTTTATCATGTCCATTGTAGCCATAGCCAATCCAGCGCCATTTACCATACAACCCACATTGCCATCTAGTTTCACAAAATTTAGATTGTGTTTTCCTGCTTCTACTTCTGTAGCATCTTCTTCTGTAATATCTCTTAATGTGGCAACATCTGAATGTCGCATTAAAGCATTGTCGTCTATGCTCATTTTACAGTCTACTGCAATTATTTTATCATCGCTTGTTTTAAATAATGGATTTATTTCTAGCATAGCACAATCTAATCCCATATAGGCATTATATAAGTTTGTAACAAACCGTATACAATTCTTAAATGCTTCACCAGAAAGACCTAGGTTAAATGCAATTTTTCTTGCTTGAAAGGGTTGTAACAAAGCTTCAGGGTGCACCCATTCCTTAAATATTTTTTCTGGGGTATTGTGTGCAACTTCTTCTATATCCATTCCACCTTCTGTGCTGTACATAATTGCATTCTGACCTTTGGTCCGATCCAGTAAAATAGATAAATAAAATTCTTTTATGGGATTAGGTCCATCATAGTAAACATCTTGCGCAACTAATACTTTGTTTACTTTTTTACCAGAAGGGCCTGTTTGTATGGTTACCAGTGTTCCTCCTAAAATATTTTGTGCTATCTGTTTGATTTCTTCCACGTTTTTGCCAACTGCTACACCACGCTGTTCTTTGCCTACTATTTTCCCCTTTCCGCGTCCACCAGCATGTATTTGAGCCTTTACCACTGCAAATTTGCTGTTGTATTGTGTGTGAATTTGTCTGTATGCATCCTCTGCTTCTAGTGCGGAACTGCATGCAATACCTTCTTGTACAGGAACATTATATTTCTTTAATAGCTCTTTGGCTTGATACTCGTGTAGATTCATATATTGAAAATTTTAGCGAATATACATAATGGAATATTGAACAAAGAACACTTAAAGAAGAATTATTGATTAATTTATTATCCCTTCTCGAATTAAATCGTGTAAGTGAACCATGCCCGCATATGCATTATTGTTGAGTACAATAAGTTGATTAATATCATTTTCTTGCATAATACGAAGCGCTTCCACAGCCATTGTATTTGAAGAAATCGTTTTTGGATCCAAGTTTGCGATATTTTCCGCTGTTAGTTTTTCAAAGTGTTCATTTTTTTCGAGCATGCGCCTTAAATCCCCATCAGTTATTATACCAACAACACAATTTTTTTTATCAATAACGGCTGTTGCCCCCATTCTACTCTTTGTTATTTCTAAAATAATTTCTTTTATTGTTGCTGTTTTTAGCACTGCAGGCTTTTCGTTGTGGGGATATAAATCAGGAACTCTCAAGTATAATCTTTTCCCTAATGCTCCACCGGGATGAAATTTGGCAAAATCGCTTCCATCAAATCCACGTAATTGCATTAAACAAATAGCTAAAACATCGCCCATAACCATTTGTGCTGTAGTACTACTTGTTGGCGCTAAATTGTGTGGACAAGCTTCTTGCTCAACGGTTGTATTAATTATTATATCAGCGTTTTTAGCTAAATAGGATAAAGAGTTACCCACCATGCCTATCAAATAGTTTTTGGCCATTTTTATTAAAGGAACCAACGTCTTTATTTCTGCAGATTCACCGCTTTTGCTTATAAGCAATACAACATCATTTTTTTGTACCATTCCCAAATCACCATGGATAGCATCTGCTGCATGCATAAACAAACTAGGCGTACCTGTTGAATTAAATGTGGCTACTATTTTTTGTGCTATGATAGCGCTTTTGCCAATGCCGGAAACAATTACCCGACCACGGCATTCAAGAAGTGCAATTACTGATTTTTCAAAAGCCGAATCTATAAAAGATTTTAGATGCGCAATGGCAGCACTTTCTATTACTATTGTTTTTAGTGCAACATCACAAATACTATTACCATTTTGATTCATAATGACAAAGGTAGTGGTATATGGTATTTAAAGAAATAAAGAATTAGGAACAATCGATATAATTCATTATCTTAGGCCCTCTTCGTTAAAATAGTAACAAAATTTCTTGTGCATTTTTTATGTAGGTAAGCAAAATATATCATGGCGACAGCGACAAAAAAAAACAATTCAAAAAAGAAGTCAATTACTACTTCAAAAGAAAAGGAGATTGGGGCTCAAATAGAATTAACAGACAAGCTTAAAGAATATTTTGGCTTTCGTTCTTTTAAAGGGAACCAAGAATCCATTATTCAAACCATTCTTTGTGGTAAGGATACTTTTGTTATTATGCCAACAGGGGGTGGTAAAAGCTTGTGTTACCAGTTGCCCGCTATCATAAACAAAGGTTGTGCTGTTATCATTTCTCCGCTTATTGCATTAATGAAAAATCAGGTTGATTTAATGCGAGGATATAGCAGCAAAGATGATGTAGCACACTTTTTGAACTCCACCTTAAACAAGGCACAAATAAGTATAGTGAAAGAAGATTTAATAACTGGCAAAACTAAAATGCTGTATGTTTCGCCAGAAACTCTTACCAAACAAGATAATTTGATCTTTTTTAAAGATCTTAATATTTCATTTTTTGCGGTTGATGAAGCACATTGTATTTCCGAATGGGGACATGATTTTAGACCAGAGTATAGAAAATTGAGAGACATGATGGATGAAATTAACCAACATGCGCCTGTTATTGCCCTCACAGCTACAGCTACACCTAAAGTACAAAGCGATATTATAAAAAACTTGGGGTTACGTAATCCACAAATTTTTATTAGTTCTTTTAACAGAACCAATCTCTATTATGAAATTCAACCAAAACACGGAAAGAAACAAACCATACACAACATTGTAAAATTTATAGCGCAGAACAGAGGAAAAAGCGGCATTATTTATACCCTTAATCGAAAAACAACCGAAGAATTGGCTGATATATTAATGGCAAATAATATCAAAGCAGTCGCTTATCATGCGGGTATAGACAGCAAGCTACGAGCCCAGCGCCAAGATATGTTTTTGAACGAAGATGTACAAGTAATAGTGGCTACTATTGCTTTCGGAATGGGTATAGACAAGCCTGATATACGCTTTGTTATTCACTACAACTTGCCAAAGTCCATTGAGAATTACTACCAAGAAACAGGCCGTGCTGGAAGAGATGGATTAGAAGGAAAGTGTATTCTATATTATACACATAAGGATGTGGACAAGCTCGAACATTTAATGCGTGAAAAGCCACTTACAGAAAGAGAAATAACCACACAGCTTATTGATGAAATGATTGCCTATGTTGAAACGGCTACTTGCAGACGTAAAATGCTACTCAACTATTTCGGAGAAACGTGGAAAGAAAAAAATTGTGGCCTATGCGATAACTGCCTACATCCTAAAGAAAAGGTAGAGGCTAAAGAAGAGGCTATAAAAGTTTTGAAAACAATTACCGCACTTAACGAACAATTTGCTAGCCCGTACGTAGGCAACGTTATTGCCGGACAAGCCACACCACAAGTAATTATGTTTCGGCACGATAAAATAGCGGTGTTTGGTATCGGTAAAGATAAAAATGAGCACTTTTGGCACTCTCTCATTCGACAAATGATTTTGGAAGAATTGTTGAATAAGGATATTGAAACATATGGGGTACTAAAAATTACAGATAAGGGAAATAAATTTTTAAAAAAGCCAACATCATTCACCATCGCCCTAAATACTATTTTTGAAGATAATAGTGATGATGATGATGATTTTGTTGACGTTGATGGAGGAGGGGCTGCGGCAGACGAAGTCTTATTTAATATGCTAAAAGAGCTTAGGCTTAATGTTGCAAAAGCAAACAGTTTGCCCCCTTTTGTTATATTTCTAGAAAACTCTTTGCAAGACATGGCTACACTATATCCGACCACTATGCAGGAACTAGAAAAATGCCAAGGAATTAGTAGAGGAAAAGCATTGCGATACGGCAAGAAATTTATTGAACTAATTAACAACTACGTACAAGAAAACAATATTGAAAAGCCAGATGATTTTATAGTAAAAAGTGTAGTTAATAAAAGCAATAACAAGGTATATATTATACAAAACGTTGACAAGAAAATACCTTTAGAAACAATTGCCAAAAATAAAGGATTAAAACTGAGTGAGTTATTAGAAGAAATGGAAACAATAGTAGCGAGTGGCACCAAGCTCAATTTAAATTATGTTATTGACGAAATGCTTGGTGATGAGGATCAAGATGAAATTGTAGATTATTTTAAAACCTCTGAGAACAGCAACATTGAAGCTGCTCAACAAGAATTAGGACACAATAGTTATACTATTGAACAACTTAAAATGATGCGCATTAAGTTTTTATGTGAATATGGAATATAAGTTTATATTTTTAATGCTGAATTAAGAGGATCGATTAATGTGACATCTAAAATTTAAAATACCCTTTATGTCCATTCCAGTTGTTGATTTACAAGAATTTCGCTTGAACGACTTAGCTCGTAAAAACCAATTTGTAAAAGATTTAGGCAAAGCTTATGAAGAAGTAGGGTTCGTTGCTGTTAAAAACCATGGTATTCCTACTGATTTGATTGCAGAATTATATAAACAAGTGCAAGCTTTTTTTGCTTTGCCTATTGATGTAAAACACAAATATGAAAAACCAAAATTAGCCGGACAAAGAGGATACACCTCTTTTGGTAAAGAACATGCCAAAGGAAGTATGGCAGGAGATCTGAAAGAATTTTTTCAATTCGGTCAAATTGTGCAAGATAACGATCCTATAAAAAGCCAATATCCCAACAATATTAAGGTAGAAGAAATCCCTGCTTTATATGATATTTTTCATAAAACATATACATACTTTGAAAAATCAGGTACAACTTTATTACAGGCTATTGCCTTGTTTTTAGAATTGGATGAACATTATTTTGATTCATTTGTTCATAATGGAAATTCTATATTAAGAGCTATTCACTACCCACCCATAACGAGTGAGCCAAAATCGGCTATACGGGCAGAACAACATGAAGATATCAATTTAATAACCTTATTGGTGGGTGCGTCAGCCGATGGATTGCAGGTTTTGGATAAAAAAAATCAATGGGTAGCCGCAACAGTTGCTCCTGATCAAATTGTAGTTAATGTGGGCGATATGCTACAACGATTAACAAACAATCGATTAAAATCAACTACACATCGTGTTATTAATCCACCAAGAGCATTATGGGGAACATCCAGATTCTCTATTCCTTTCTTTTTACATCCTAAAAGCGAAATGTCCCTAGCTTGTTTAGAAAGTTGTATAACAGCAAAAAACTCTAAACAATATGAAGATATTACTGCTGGTAAATATTTGGATGAACGATTATTAGAAATAGGATTAAAAAAATAAGGGTCAAGACTAGATAAGAGTTTAAAAAAGTAACTCTAATTTAGTCT
>CAZXBE010000087.1:0-8593 GCA_964638565.1 uncultured Chitinophagaceae bacterium | reverse complement strand
TGGGCTTATGATTACTTCTTAAAGGATCATTTAGGTAATATAAGGACAGTACTTACCGATGAATGGCAACAAGATGCTTATCCTATGGCTACAATGGAGACAGCCAGTGCAGCTATAGAAAATGTCTTTTATAGTAATATAGAAACAACACGAACGCCAAGACCATCAGGGTTTACTGATGCAACCACGAATCCAAATGATTATGTTGCTAAACTAAAAGGCGATGGAAATAAAATAGGACCAGGCATAATACTTAAAGTGATGGCGGGTGATAAAATAAACATTAAGGTGAATAGTTGGTATGATGCTGGTGGATCAAGTCCTGCTGGGAATAATAGTATTGTAAATGATGTAATAAATATACTTACGAATCAAATACCTGCATCTTCTGGGGGTAAAGTAAGTAGTGGAACTATCAGTAGTACAACACTACAAAATCCTATCACGGCTTTTAGTGATATTGTTGGCAATAGTGCTAATACCCTCACTACAAAACCGAAAGCACATCTTTGCTGGGTGTTGTTAAAAGAAAGTTCATTAACTAATGTTATTGAAGGTAGCGGATGCAAGCAAGTGGGTGATGATAAAGTAGTGACTCCTTTAAATGGGACAGTAGATGTTCCGGTAAACGGTTATTTATATATTTACACTTCTAATGAAACACAAAATATACCTGTGTTCTTTGATAATTTACAAATAACACACATTAGAGGACCGTTGTTAGAAAACAATGAATTCTATGCAAGTGGACTCCTTATGTCGGGCTTGAGTTCACAGGCAGCAAAAGCAAATAGTTATATGCCTAATAAATTAAAATATAATGGTAAAGAGGAACAACGTAAAGAGTTCTCTGATGGCAGTGGTTTAGAGTGGACAGATTTTGGAGCCAGGATGTATGATAATCAAATTAGTAGATGGATGACTGTCGACCCTAAAGCAGACAAGTTTAATTGGCAATCACCTTATGTAGCAATGAATAATAATCCAATCAATATTATTGATCCAAATGGCAAATCAGGAGAACCTATTATTGATAAGACGAATAAAGTGATTACGATAACCTCTAATTTTATTTTTTATGGAGAGCATGCAACTCCTGAATTAGCAAAACAAAGTGCTGCTGATATACAAAATCAATGGAATGGTGCTAATGGTAAGGTAACTATTGATGGAACTGAGTATAGTGTAAAATTTGTTATTAATAGTAGTGTAAATATTAACATCACTGCTGATGAAATAGCAAAAAACACGGACATTAAAAATAACTATATTAAGGTAGTGGACAATGGTATATCTGTTTCAAATACAGATACAAAAGGCGATGATGGAGGAAATACTGGCACATGGCTCTATAAAAATATTAGTGCTGAAAATTCGACAACAGAACCACATGAATATGGACATAGTTTAGGTGCAGTAAAAACTTCTGATGATGGTGTAGAAGGGCACCCGGGACAAAGTGACTTATTAAGCCAAACAGGAGCACCTGGTATAATGTATCCACGAGGAACTGCGGTAGAAGCTCCATATACATACGACCCCAAACAGGGGGCTACAGTTATTAATCCAGCTACAGGAGTGAGAACTAACACAATGAATCCAGAAGCACGTAAAGCAAATCAAAAAGATATTAATTACCTACATCTTGAGAACATAAAATTTGATAATAGCGGGAAAGGACAATTGGGGACATTAACTAATCAATATCATTAAATTAATAACGTATGAAATATTTAATATTTGTGCTATTAACAGTGTCTTGTCAAGTAACAAAGCACTCATTAATTTCTCAGCAAACAATAGAGGGTGATTGGTGTTTGATTAAAAAAAATAATATTAATGAAATAAATTATGGTCAAATATATTTTGATAGTAATGGTGTGATAACTCTTTTTAGTAGAGCTGATACACTATATTCTTACAAATATAAAATTGACCAAAAAAATTTGTTAATTATTCGATATGCAAATAATGATACAATTCGGAGCCATATATTAAAACTAACTACAGATAGTTTAATTCTTTCTTCCTTAATAGAAAAAGAAGGGTTGCAAGTATATTATCGTTGTGATAAAAAAATCAAACAATAATAGTATAATATATCAACTATAAGAAAGATTACCTAACAAGATATTAATAATTTAGAGCTTGATAAAATTAAATATGACTCTACAAATGGAAATAGAATTTATGATATTAATGGTTATGAAAAGTAAAAAATACTATAATATGATTTTAATACAAATGATTTTGTCGTTTTTGTTATCTTGTTCAGGCAATGGAAATACACATGAAATGCAAGAGCAAGATAAAGAAGTTGAATTATTTATTCAACAATGGAAATTTGATAGTTTAGGTTGTCAAAAATTAAGAACTAAATTAAAAGCTGAAATAATTATTGATAGTTTACAGTTAGAAGGTAGTGAAAAAGAAAAATTTTTAAACGTGTTCGGTAAGCCTAATATCGAAAATGAAAGAGGAGGAAATTTAATTTTAGATTATTATTTTGATGCTATTTGTGCTAATGGAAAGTTTATTGATAGCGCTGATTACTGTATTGCTGAATTTACTTTTAAGCAGAATAAACTATTAAAGCGTAACTATATTTGTCGCTAACTTACTATAACTGGGTTTGACTTATTATTACTGAGTAATACTTCGCTTGTTATAGCTTTAAATACAGAAATCATGATCCACAAATTGGACGTTTTATACAAATTGATCCACTCTCAGATAAATATGTTTACAACTCTACTTATGCGTTTAGTGAGAATAAAGTAACAGTTCATGTTGAATTGGAAGGATTAGAAGCTGTTAATATTAATTGGGTCATTCCTCTGATAGAAAATACGGTAAAAGATCTCAATGGAACTTCTGCTAAGGTATTAGGTACAATGGTAGGTATAGGTGGTGCAGTAGAAACTGCAGTAAAAGGAATAGGCAATGCATTTGCTCATCCTGTAGAAACAGCTAAAGGTATAGGTAAAATAATAAGCCAATCCCCTACCCAAAATGCAGTAGATTATGGAATAAGCTTAGCTGAAAAATATGGTAACTCAGGTAGTGATGCATTTAGTAATTATGCTGTAGGAGCACATCTGTTTACCGATATAGCGATGGCGTTATCGCCAATGAAAGAAGTGCTACAAACTGGTGTTAAGAATTTTAATTTCGCTATAGAACGTATTAATCTTCCAAAAAGGCTTGCAAGGGTTATTGAAGAAAAATATTCTGGTTCACCTACTTTAGGAAAAGCAGGTATATCTGGCGTTTTCGTTACTGATGCTATATAATTGTAGTGCTATTATCCTTAGGTTTACTATCCGATATTTTAGATAGTATTATTGCACGAAAACAAAAAAATTCATCTGCCGCATTACGCAGATTAGACAGCTAAACCGATATGATATTTTGGTTATCAGCTGGTTTTACTGCTTATTTCATTTGGCCTGGAGTAATTCGGAATCATCAAGTAGTTATTTATGTATTGTTAGGTATGGAAGTTTTATGTTATATAGTAAGCATTACCAAATTTGGTAGAGAAACCTGCACTCATGCTTATCTTTCCAAGTTTTGGGGACTTACTTTACTTGTAGCATTTACAGATTTAATAGTAAATGGTAATGCCGGATTTTTATTCAATCTTTGCTTAATAGCTGGCATTATATCTCATTTGGATAGAATACTAATTACTCTCATTCTACTTCATTGGCAACATGATGTCCCCAGTGCTTATCATGCTTATTTAGTAAGAAAAGGTAAACCTTTTAAAAAGTTTGCATTATTCAATCGGTAGAAAATTTGTTCTATTAATAAGATTAGAGATAAAATAAAAAAGCAACAGTAGAAACTGCCGCTATAGATTTATTTTCATAGGATAGCAACGGCCTTACAAGGCTTAGATAAATAAATGTATAAAATTTTCTTAATATATAGATTAAATAGATAAACAGCAATATTAATTATAGCGAAAAAACAATAAATTTTATAATAGATTAATTTTGCCATTATAAACGTTCTTTATTTTTATATGCAACATATTGAACTGGAATATATAGGCATATCAACCTCAGCGTTAGAAAACAACGATCATATTGTATTGTTAGGTGAAAAAAATGGCACGGTTCAATTACCTGTTATAGTTAATAAAATACAAGTATCTGCTATTTCTGTGGCTATAGGAAAAATGCCTGAAATTTGTCCCCAAATTCAAGATTTGTTTAAAAAGACGATGCAATCTTGGCAAGTCAATTTAACAGGAATATTAATAAATGAGCTCAGAGGAACTGTTTTTCATGCTGTGTTTTTATTTAAAGGTGAACATACTAAAATAGAAGTAGACTCTCTTGCTGCTCATGCTATTACAATGGCTATTAGCCTACATTTACCTATTTATATTGAAGCAGATTTATTTAATAAATTGGCTATGGCTTTCCGTAGGAGAAAAATTAAATTCAAGATACCTATTGAAGAAACGAATACCAATACACCATCAAAACAAACCAATCAAAATAATCTTCAACATTTAGATATAGCAACACTGCAACAGATGTTAACAGAAGTGGTAGAAAAAGAAGATTATGTACAAGCTATTGCACTTCGGGATACGATCAACAATAAAAAAAATATTTCATTAAAATAGCTTAGTAATTACAAATTAAATGTAAACTATTACATGTAATAATTATTCCCACACCCACTACAGCCTCCGGCCCTTTCAATTTGTTCAAAAGCATCGTAAGAAGTGTTAGCTATAATAATCGTATTGCTCTTACGATGGGAATACGTACCGTACCTTGCTGCATCCATCGCATCATCTCTAAACTTTACAGGTTCGTCTATAAATGCGCCGTCTTTTACCTTCCATTTGTAAGATTGTATTTCTTTGATAATACCAAAACTGCTTTTAGTAATATAAAGTTGATGGCGTTTTACAAAATCAATTCCGTTCTTTACATCTTTATCGGCTTGTCGTACATTAAAGCCAGCTCTTTTAAGGTCTTCTATAGCATCTGGGCGTGCACTATCAGCATAAATGATTTTACTTTTAATACTTAACTCTTTCATCTGATAAATAAGGTCAGCAATAGTCATTTCGCTCTGATAGATCAGTTCATGCCAATACAGACGATTATCCCATTTTCCAACTTCAATGAGAGCTGTTTTATGGTTATAGCCAAAATCCAATCCATAACAAGTCTTTGTAAATTCAGGTATAGCATCACAAAGTTGATAGGTAGAATATATTAATCCATGTACCCTTCCTGTTAATCCTCTGGCATATACTTTCCAGAGTTCTTTGTCTGGAATGTTTTCTATCTCAGTGTGCTGTTCTTTGGATAGAAAGGTATTTTGCCTATGATCACTGATAATCTGTTCTACTCCATTTTGACCAATAAGCTTCTCATGTACCCAAAAGGCTGCGGTAGGGTTATAATCAATAAATATCTTTTTTCTGGTACGGATAGCTAATTGCCAATAGATATTATAGTTTATGCCATCGGCTTCATTTAGAAATAGATAGTCTCTTTTTCCACTTTTAGCATCTTGTTCGTCTTCAAAGGAAGTGAATTCTATAATAGAACCATTTTTAAATTCAAATATTCTATCTGTTTTATTATAGTTTTCTATTTGATTTTTTATTTCTTCGGTAGCATTACAGATTACTTGAGCATCCCGAATAGCTCCTTTCTTTAGGTTAGGAATATCTTGTCCTACTACCGTAATAACAGATACAGGTTCTTGCAAAGCCAATGCAAAAAGTACTTGTAAAATAGAATAGGTTTTACCTGAAGAAGTTCCGCCTTGGTTAACTACTACTTTAGCCTCACTGTAATAATTCTGATTAAATAAAGTTAGTGCTTGTGTCATAGGATATATTTTTTTCTCTTATAGTTTGTTCATCCATGAATCTTTATCTATTGTAAGATCTACATCTTCTTCACGACTGGCAAGCGGAATACCACTATCTACAATTTGAATATTAAATATAGGAGCAATCATTTTCTTACTTTCTATTTCAGCAGATAAGATATGACGTTGAGCAGGTATAAGTCCTGCGAGCTTTATAATTTCTTTTTCTATAGAAAGCAATACATTAATTCCATGTGGAGTATCCTTATATTTAGGATTAAGGCTATTCTTCATTTCTTGTAGCTCAGCAATTTTCAGCCTACGCTTTTGTTCCATTTCTTCTTCGGTAGTTTTTGTCCATTGCTCACGAGCTTGGCTAACAATATTCTTTGCTTGGCGAAGACTATTGCACCAACCATTGTCTAAAACTTTTTGAGTGATTTCGGTAGTGGAAAAATTTTGCAGTATCCAATCTTGTACAGCAGTTAATCGTTTACGGTGTTCAATAATATCTGTCTTTGGCATAATTCATAGGATTTAAAGTTGGGTTAGCAACGGTTATTTATTTACAGCTATAAAAGTACAAAAAACATGCGAGAAATATATCTGGTTGTTTATAGAAAAAAGATAAAAATTTTATTGATAACTATCTTATGACGGGTATGACGCATATGACGGTTGGGAACAAACTTTTTTTTATAGAGAGCTATGTAAAAGGTGACGATGGTGACGCAAGTGACGATCAAAACAAAACATTTTTTTTGCTGTTATTAAAATAGGATATATAGATTTACAGCAAAATAGGTTGGCATTTATGGCACTTGCGGCACTAACTATTACAAACTACTCAAAAAGGAAGTTAGTGCCACCCGTGCCAAGCTTTATTAAAGTCCTGTTGCTATGCAGCAATACTCTTCTTTTTTTGTATCATCAAATAATGTCTTAGCGTTTTCAATTGTTCTAACACAGGTAAAAAAGCAGGTCGCCCATTATTCTCTTTTACTTCTTTTAAATAATGCTGAATAAAAGAAGGAACATCTGTTATAGCCATATAAGGGTTTAGGTATACTGGAGTCCGAGGTAAGGGTACACTGCTAAAATAGCGTTCTAATTCTGCAATATCATTGCTCCATTTTTTAGTATAGGCATCACTAACCCAACTTAACAAACAATAAAAATCATTTACGGTAGCAGCTATAAATTGTTTATTGAAAAAGACTTCAATTCGTTCTACAATATCGGTATGTTTACCTGGTTCTATATGATCGCCATGGTTATCAAATAAGCAGTCAAAATATCTACCATCTGCTAATTGAAAGGTTGTGATTTCAAAGTGATTAAATTCTTCACTGAGTTTAGTAGTAATAGAACCATAAACAATATCTGTGAGCTCTATATTGATCTCTGTTAAAGGGTATGGTGCTATTTCACCAGATGCATTTTCATTAGTTACAATAGATTGTTCAGGAGCTATATCTATTGTAGAAAGGATAGTTTCATTAACAGTTATCTTATTACTGCTCTCTATATTATCCGCAACTTCTTCTATCCTATGGATAGCTTCTCTTTGCTGATTGCTAAAGCTTTTATAATCAAAGCGTAATAAATAATCAGCTAAATCTAATTTTCCTTTTCTCTCTTCTTCAGTAGCTCGCTCTTCTAATAAAGAGGATACCCTAAAATGGCTGTCTTTAATGTTAATGGTTAATTCTTTAGCTATTTCAACCCAATTGCCATAAGCGTTTAAATCAGGGTAAAGAATAACGGTTCTACCTTTCAATATTTTACATTTCTCTACCGATAAATTGCTAATACCCCCTGTAGAGAGCCATATAAACTCCGGAAAGTAAATGCTGGCAATAAGAGCTGTCTTTTCGCTTTCTACTATAGCTACTATTTTATGAGGATACTTGCGCAGTAGGTATTCTCCAAATAGGCATCTATCTAATTTGAAGTTTTCTAATTTTAATAGGATATGCTCCCAATTGATACAGCTTTTCGGCGTTTGTACTCTTTTGCCTGTAGAGCTGTCATAAAGCATAATCTTTCCACTTCTAATCCTACCTTCTATATCTATTAACCAGAACATTGTAGCTCTCGGCCACCAAGATGAAGAGCTGCCAACATAATACTCGCCCATAGTTTTTTCTACAATATCTTTATCAAATCTGTTTAACAAGAAATCAGTTAAATAATTGTCCATACCTTTTTGAAGAGACTGGAGCATACTGTTTTTAAAGATGTCTGTAGCAACATGTAAAGTATCATTTTTACTATTTTGTTTAGAATAATGGTTCATCATATTTTTTATTTTAGGTTTAGGTTTTGAATAATTTAAATTGTCTTCTTGTTTAGGTAGTTCAGGTAAAAACGTTTTACTACAGCTATGGCAATAACCTTTATCATCATGGCCTACGTAGGGTGAAAATTTACCGTCCTTATTGTTTCTGCCACAGGGACACTCTTTTACCCTAAAGCGGTTCTTATCAAACTTTAAAGGTGGTAGTGGTTCAAAATATCTATAGCGTTTTTTCATGATTAATTATTTTTTAGTGTTAAGAAATAGAATTAAATAAAGGGAATAAAAAATGTTTTGTTTTCATCGTCATCTGCGTCACTATCGTCACGCTATGCAAGTTGCTTTGTCATATACACACCTTGACCATAATTTCTCTTTTCCATCACAAATCCAATATGGCGCAGTCTTTCCGCAAAGGTTCTAATCGAGCAGCTTCGGTAG
>CAZXBE010000086.1:0-8633 GCA_964638565.1 uncultured Chitinophagaceae bacterium | reverse complement strand
CTACATTTAAAAAACCAAACCCTTTTATTCAACATCTATGTAATACTAATTTTTCAGTTTAATGTAAATGATTCATTTTTATTGCCCATGCCTAAAAAAACTTATACTTATCAGATTTAGCACTAATGATTTAAACTTATCTACTTTTGTCTCACATCTGTTAAAATATCACATGTCATTGGAACACGAAACTCCGCCTTTTGGGTAGCTGCTGTTATCGGTTGTTTTTCTTTTCTCTTCTCTTCTCTTCTCTTCTCTTCGTAAGGTTTACTTGTCATCGCATTGAGTCTTCTTTATTTCTTTCATCAGGTCTTCCAAATAGTCAATTTGAACTTCTTGAATTTCCAATAATTTTTTGTTTTGATGAACAAGTAAGTGGTCAATTTTTTCACTTAGCAGTTTAATTTCAAGTTCTGCCTTAAGATTGATTTTGTAGTCGTGCTCGCCACGCTGTCTATCTTTTTGTTCTTGTCTGTTTTGGCTCATCATAATGATAGGTGCTTGAATGGCTGCCAAGCAAGACAGGATTAAGTTAAGCAGAATGAATGGATAGGGGTCAAATGGTTTTGTTGCTAAAAACCAAATGTTGATAGTCATCCAGATTAGGATGAACGAGAAAAATGTAATGATAAATGTCCAGCTACCACCAAAAGCAGCCACTCTGTCGGCTATTTTTTCTCCTAAGGTTAAAGTGGCTTCAATTTCGTCTTGGATATTTTCAGTAAGTATTGAATTGGTTTTAATAGCATCCATCACATCTTTGTCAATGATTGCCAATTCTCCTTTTTCTTGAATAATTAACGATGTCAAATAAAGCCGTCTGTATTGGTTTAATTCAGCTAATGAAATGTAACTGTCTTTATTAAAGTCAGAAAAGTCAGATTGGATTAGGTTAAAAACACCTTCTCTGATGTCTTGTCCTTTTACATCTTCACCTTTTGAAATTTCTTTTTTGGTTATGTGACTAATATTCATTTCAAGTGTACTTTAAAATAATCGATAACGTTCGAGTATTTGCGAAGGCCGGGAAATCATTGATTGTCCAGCCCTGAATAAATACCCATTTGAAAATATGTTGCTGAAGTTATGAACTAAAGCTGAACATTGAACGTCGAGCCTTAACTGCTGCTTATGTTTGTGTAAGGTTCCCATATATATTATTTGCGTCAAATTTGTCCTAGCCCTATTCCACAACGATCCAAATTTACGCATTGGGTCAATCCAAACAGAAATAGTTGCGTATAACTATCTAAACTGGTTTGATTTTATGCATAAATAATTTTTACGATAATGTTAAAATAACTCCGCTTGTTTTCCAGGATTACTTTTTATTTCTTCCCATTCCATATCTACTGCTTTCTTATCCACCAATTTATTGCCAGCGGCTTTCCAACCCATTACTTCGATAAAATCGGCTACTTTAATACGTTGGGTTTTGGTTTGGTCTTTTTTGCCAATGTGTAAGATAAGGGTGGGATTTTCGTCGGTGGTTACTAATTCTATATAGTTTTTTTCTCCTTCTTTTATACATAAAAATTTACTGTGTAGGGTGGTGGTTTCAATATTGAATCGTTTAATATTGAATTGCATTTTTTCTGCATCAAAATAAATAACGGTAATAATTTTTGCTGGATCAAATTTTTCAATCAATAATACTTTTTCGGCATCTAAGCGTTGGGTTAATTCTTGATCAGTTATTTCGTAATAGCCATCATTGTATAATACCAATATTTTTTCATCTGCCTCAAAACTGCCTAGGAATAAGCCTTTGTCATCGGTATTTAATCTGCCAAATTGATCATCGTACCATAGTTTTCTTCCGCTTAAAGTGGAAGCTCCTTTTTCTTTTAGTTTAATCGTTTTAATCGGATATTTAGTGACTTGGTTGCCTACGGAATTTCGTCCTTTTATATCCATCTCGCTAAAATCAAAATCTAATTCTTTATTGCGAGCTGTTGCATTTGCGCTCAATATAATTTTTACTATTTCTGCTTCACCATTTGAGTTTACAGAAAAATAATGGATTTTGGATTTGTTATCTCCTTTGGTTAAATCGTATTCTTTATCTCGAGTAATGCCAGTAACGTTGAATCGTTTAGCGTAACTGATGCCTGTAGCGCCATCTACATATATTACATTGTAGGTGGTGCGTTCATCGTTTTTTTGAAATATAGCGGCATGTATAATGTCTTTTCCAATAAATGCTTTATCAGAAACTTTTATCACTTTCATAATGCCTCGTTTGGTAAAAGCTATAATATCATCTAAATCAGAGCAATCACACAACAATTCGTCTTTCTTTAAACTAGTACCTATAAAACCTTCTGCACGATTGATGTATAGCTTGGTGTTAGCAATGGCTACTTGCTTGGCTTGTATGGCATCGAATAATTTTATTTCTGTTTTGCGCTCTTTTCCTTTGCCGTATTTTTTGAGTAATCCTTCGTAATAGTCAACTGTATAATCTATTAAATGGCTAAGGTTATATTGTGCCTGTTCAATATCCGCATTAATATTTTTTATTTGATCTTCTAATTCTTTAATATCTAATTTATAAATACGCCGTACAGGTTTTTCGGTAAGTTTAATAATATCTTCTCGAGTAATAGGTCGATTTAATTTTTTCTTGAAGGGCATAAAAGCTTTATCTATGGCTTCGAGTACAATTTCCCAAGTATTGTGTTTTTGTTCGAGTTGTTGATATATTTTTTCTTCAAAGAATATTTTTTCGAGTGATGTGTAATGCCATTTTTCTTGTAGCTCGTTGAGTTTTATATTTAATTCCTGCTGTAATAAATCTTTTGTTTGTTCGGCTGAGGCAATTAATAATTCATCTACACTCATAAATTGAGGCTTATGTTCTACAATTACACAAGTGTTAGGCGAAATGTTTATTTCGCAATCGGTAAAGGCGTAAAGTGCATCAATAGTGATGTCTGAGGAAATACCTGATGCTAAATCAACTTGAATTTCTACTTCTTGTGCAGTATTATCCGTTACTTTTTTAATTTTTATTTTTCCTTGATCATTCGCTTTTACAATCGAATCCATCAACTGTGTAGTAGTTACGCCATAAGGTGTATCTTTTATAAGTAATGTTTTTTTATCGAGCTCTTCAATGCGAGCCCTTACTTTAACTTTTCCTCCCCGATTGCCTTGGTTGTAGTTGGAAACATCTGCCATGCCGCCTGTTGGAAAATCTGGATAGAGTTCAAATTTTTTACCTTTTGTGTATTTGATGGCTGCTTGAATGATTTCGCAAAAATTATGAGGTAGAATTTTAGTGGCTAGTCCAACTGCAATGCCTTCTGCACCTTGTGCTAAGAGTAAAGGAAATTTTATAGGTAGAGTGATGGGCTCATTTTTTCTACCATCATAGCTTAATTGCCATTGTGTAGTTTTGGGATTAAACGCTACTTCTAATGCAAATTTGCTTGGGCGGGCTTCTATGTACCTTGCTGCTGCAGCATCGTCGCCAGTGCGTACATCGCCCCAATTGCCTTGTGTGTCTATTAATAAATCTTTTTGTCCAAGGTTAACTAATGCATCTCCAATAGAGGCATCACCATGTGGATGGTATTGCATGGCTTGTCCAATAATATTAGCTACTTTGTTGTAGCGGCCATCATCCATTTCTTTCATGGCATGTAGAATGCGTCGCTGTACCGGTTTTAAGCCATCTTCAACGGCTGGTACTGCTCGTTCTAATATTACATACGATGCATAGTCTAAAAACCAATTTTTGTATTGGGCTTGTACGCCGGTTTCGTCGTTAAGTTGTTGTGTGGTCATTTATTTTTTTATTTAGATGAACATTGTTCATTGAGTATTTAAAAATGTTCAATATTCAACGCTCAATTGTCAATATTCAATTGTTGTTTTCTATTTTTTTTAGCGGCTTCTATGCTTTTTACATTTATCTTTTTATTTAATGAACATTGAGTATTGAACATTGCTTATTGAGCATTTAAAAATGTTCAATATTCAACGTTCAATTGTCAATTAGTTGGTAATTGTTATTATTATGGGATCTTATTTCTACATCTTTCCATCCTTTATTCCAGTCGCTGTTTATTTCTAGTCTTTCGAGTTGCACAAGCTCTCTTATTCTCCAAGCTAAAAAAGCATCTCCTGTTTGTATAGGCATTTTTACTAACGTGTTGTGCAATACTTTATTCAGCTTTTGAAATTCTGAAATTGTTACATTTAAAATATCTTTATCATAAAAACTTTCTTCTTTGCTTACTATTTTTTTGCCGCCTTCTAATATCCGTACGGTGGTGTTTTCTTCGGATAGTTTATTCCATTCATCTGGATCTATTTCAAATTCGCTAGGTGTAATTAAGCGAGCTAATTTTTTAGCTTTTAAAAATTCTTTGGGTTGAATTTGATACAAATGTGTAGGATAAAAAATATTTCCTTTTTCATTAATAAATGGAAGATTGTTTAAATATAAAACATGTATGCGACCTTGATAATTTTTCAATTGACCAATCAACCAATAGTAACTACATACATCGTGCTGATTTTGTCCCATCCAAATCCATACTTCTTCAGAAGGGGTTTGATTTAACTTTTCTTTTAGTGTTCGTACTGTTGCTCTATCATCAAAACTGCCGATGGTATTGGAGTATGGAGAAAATTCTAGTATTTTTTGCCACCACTCTAATCGACTATTATATCCTTCATCAGCATAAATATTTGCTATAGGTCCAACGGCAAGGTCATCTTTTATTTCAATAATTTCTCCTTGTAATGTTTGGTCTAGCCCAAAACTTTTTTGAAGCGTTTCTATGTTGGGTTGTTCAAATGTAATATGAATCATTTTTGCTGTTTATTAAGCGATAATAAAAATTGTATAGTATCTACACCGTCGGAATAGTCTGATATGCTTGGGTTTTGTGTTTGACCAAAAGCTGTAAAGTTATGACCTATTACACATTGGACATCTTCCATAGGTAATTTGTTGATTACATCATTTTCTTTTTGATAGTAAGAATAGTGTAACTGAGCAATAGGAGAGAAGAGAGACTCGTTTTCTACCAATAAGATAGATCCATTGCTCATGTAGGATGTATTGTTCAACAAATGCAAGGCTAATTGATAATCATAATTGTTTTTGTATTTATGAAAATCGATAAAGTAAGTATACTTTTTTAGTGCTTCTAACAAGGTTGTAAAGTTATAGTTTGGAGGTATAAAAATATGTGTAACGTTTCTACAACCTAACCCAAAATACAAACAAATATCGTCAGCAAGTTCTTCTAATTCTTTTTTTGTTTCTTTCCCTCCCAAAATCGCTACAGATGTTCGATTGCGGCGAATAATGTGTGGGTATTTATAAAAATAATATTCAAAATATCTACTTGAATTGTTGGAGCCAGTAGCAATATATGCGTTGCAACCTTTTAAGGTGTCTGATAGTTTTACAAGCTCTTGTACTTCATTATTCCACTCATACATTTTTTCTATTAAATGCTTCAATAATATATTGTCTTTTGAAGATAGTTTTATAACCGATTGATGCCCGGTTATAAAAGTGCATAAAAAATCATGAAAGCCTACTAAAGGAATATTTCCGGCCATTACAATACCTACTGACAAAGGATTTTGATTTATTTTAGGCATATTATATTTTCTAAGCCAGCTTTCTATAATAGATTGTTGTAAGAAAGCACTTGCAATGGAATGCACTGAAGTGTCTATGTGTTGATGGGTAAACCAACTGTTGCGATTGTGTGCAATTGTACGTGCTTGTAGCCACTTCTCATCATCGCTTAGCATGTATTTACCTAATTGTATAAGCAAATCTATTCTTTCATTTAAATCCATGATCAGTCGGTTTTTTAATTTATTTTTGTAAAGCAAAAGTAAATTTTCAAATCATTTAATAAAATTATATGGCAATTAAGATTACGGAAGAATGTATTAATTGTGGCGCCTGTGAGCCAGAATGCCCTAATAATGCTATTTATGAGGGTGGCGTAGAGTGGGCTATTAAAGATGGTACTAGTATTACTGGTCAATTTATGTTAATGGATGGAACTTCAATCAATGCAGAACAACGTAACGCTCCTGTTTCTGTGGATTTTTATTATATCGTTCCAAATAAATGTACAGAATGTCAGGGCTTTCATGAAGAGCCTCAATGTGCAGCCGTTTGTCCTGTGGACTGTTGCGTGCCTGATGAAATGTATAAAGAAACAGTAGAGGAATTAATGGCTAAAAAAGAAAAATTACATTTATAATAGTATACTTTACTACAAAAGAAAAAAATCATTTTAATGAAACCCAATATAGCTTTTGTAACAGGTGGCTATTCTGGCGAAGCCATAATATCATATAAAAGCGCTATCACCATTTTACAGCATCTAGACAGTACAAAGTATAATATATATAAGATAGATATTACAACAAGTGGCTGGTATTATGAAAGCTCAATTGGAGTTAAACAGTTGGTTGATAAAAATGATTTTTCTATACAAGTAGATAATAAAAAAGTAAGGTTTGATGCTATATTAATAGGCATACATGGAACACCAGGTGAAGATGGTAAACTTCAGGGATATTTTGATATGTTACACATCCCATACACGTCATGTGATGTAGCTACTTCTGCACTAACATTTAACAAACGTTATACTGTTGCAGTAGCTGCTTTTGCAGGAATACAGGTAGCTAAATCAGTTCATTTATTTAAGGGAGATGTGGCTGATATACAACAAATTTTGACACAATTACAACTTCCTGTTTTTGTAAAGCCCAATAATGGTGGCTCTAGTATAGGTATGTCAAAAGTAATGCACGCTGATAATTTACAAGAGGCTATAGAAAAGGCTTTTAAAGAAGATGATCAAATACTGATAGAAGAATACATCAGTGGTCGAGAGTTTACTGTTGGCGTATTTAAAACAAAGAATGCAATAAAAGTATTACCCATCACAGAAATCATTCCTAAAAAAGATTTTTTTGATTATGAAGCGAAATACACCGCTGGAATGTCTACAGAAGTGACTCCAGCAAACTTAGAGGAATCAATCATGCATAAAATGCAATCGTGTGCTAAAAAAATTTATGCTATTTTTAATTGTAGGGGTATTGTACGGATAGACTTTATCTATAATGAAAAAATGCAGCAGCCTTATTTATTAGAAATAAATACAGTTCCTGGTCAAACAGAGGCTAGTATTGTACCTCAACAAGTAACGGCAATGGGTTGGACATTAACAGATTTTTACAGTACTTTACTCAATGAAGCACTCAAAAAATAAGACACTTCACATTTGGAACAATCTATCAACTATACATTTTTCAACTCAAAATTCAGCTTGTGTTTAAATTTTTAACGCATCGACCTTTTTGGGTCAATCTTTTGGTTGCCATTTTTTTAACACTTCTCTTAGTGTTTAGTTTCTTTTATTTTTTGAGTGATATTACACAACATAATAATACTACTAAAGTCCCCTCTGTGTATGGAATTTCTATGGATGAGGGTACAAAAATTTTAGAAAAACAGGGGTTTAATGTTGAAGTAATTGATTCGGTATATGTAGATACGATGCCCCCTTTAGCTATTGTAAAACAATCTCCAGATGAAGGAAGTGTTGTAAAAGGAAGTCGCACAATTTACTTAACTGTTAATAGAGCTCAACCGCCTACTATTAATATGCCTAACTTAATTGGTCTATCGTATACTGCTGCTACAATGTATATGAAAAGTTTAGGATTAAAATTGGGAGACACCACATATAAGCCGGATATTGCGGAAAATACTGTACTACAGCAAATGAAAAAGGGTGGTGATATTCAACCGGGTGAAAAAGTATTAGTAGGTACAAAAATAGATCTTGTGTTGGGTAGTGGATTAGGAGATAAAGAATTTGATGTGCCCGATTTGTTTGGGCTTACGTATACTGAAGCGCAAATGGTATTAGCAGCACACAATATCAATGTAGGTGCTATTATTGCCGATCCTGATGTTAGAGATACTGCAACTGCTTTTGTATACCGCCAAAATCCGCCCAAATACATGGATATTCCAACAGAGGAAGGAAATGTGCGTAATCGCATACGTTCTGGGCAAGTTATGGATATGTGGCTAAGTGTTAAAAAATCAACTATAGCCATAGATAGCACAACCATTAAAGAAGAAGATCGTTAATGCAGGAGAGTTGATCATTTTTTAATATACGTTATCATTAATAAAATTAATTTTTGTATGCAAAATATTAGTGTTGAAGAAGTAAAAGAAAGATTAGCGAATGGAGAAAAGCTACATTTAATAGATGTACGAGAATCGCACGAACGTGATGCTTTTAATATTGGAGGTATGCATTGCCCTATTGGCACAATAAAAGCTATGCAAATAGATGAATTAGAGGACTGGAAAGATAAAGAAGTAATATGTTATTGCCATGGAGGCATTCGTAGCGCATCAGCTGCATTAATATTAGAAACACTAGGATTTACAAACGTAAAAAATCTTACTGGTGGGATGTTGGCTTGGGGTAAATAATTAGTTAGATCATCATTTACGTAAAATATTTTGAAGTCTTATTTTTTATGCAACGTAAGGGTGTTTTATACCAAAGAGCCATATTACATAGTCCAAATTAGATTGTTAAAAATATAGC
>CAZXBE010000085.1:0-8669 GCA_964638565.1 uncultured Chitinophagaceae bacterium | reverse complement strand
CTATTTATTTATCACAGAAATTTTAACCCATCATACATTTTATAACATAACCAAATTTTTCTCTATCCTTACCCTTTACAACTATTTTTAATATTAAGACAATAAATGATCGATATCAATCAGGAGGAATATTCGGAATCGAGGCAGGTATAGATTATTTTTACAAAACAAATAGTTATTTATCTTTAAATATAGGAGCAGCAACTGATAAATTTCCTGTAGAACATTTTGGTAATGGATACGTAAAAATAGGGAAAGCACGATTTGCAAGTATAAGAAATAATCATGTAACTGGAAGTTTTGATGTAGGATATGGAATAAATTTATCTCAATTAAAATGGGAACGAAGAACTATAGGAGATACTACAAACTTAGATCAAACACAAAAAAATATAGGATTAGGTTTTAGCCTTTCTACACAATATAGAGTAGGAAAATATTTTAGACTTGGCTTACTATATCAACCCCATTTTTTAAATACAAGCTTTGCGCCTTTATTTACTTATCAGCATTATATTTCATTCAATTTAATATGGAAATTTCCATTAAATAATAATGATTAATAGTAGATATTATTTGCCTTAATATTTTTTTATGCTGCCGAATGGTTTTCTTTCGCATAATTCCAAAGGTTTTTTTGAAACCACCGGGTATTTAATCTAACTTCTATAATGTCTATTATTGTATTAAAGTAAAAATACGGTTAACAATTTAGTATAATAAGTATAGCTACTTTAGATTATTTATGTCATCAAATTATAAAAAATCAGAAAGGCTATCAAATGAATATTGATTGTACCTTTCAGAAAAGTGCTGGAAAATATAATCTTATGATAAACAAACAGCAGGATGGATTGTTTATAAGAACGGCAACTAAATTGATTCGGAAAAATTAACTCTTTACGCATTAAATCGATATCCTCTTAAAAAATCCTCAATTAACATTCTTTTTTTTCCTTCTAATTGGATATCTAATAGAGAGATGAAACCACCAGCACAAGCATAACGTAAATAGGTTTTTTTATCCGTTTCATATTCCCCTATTTTAACTTTTGGAATAATATTTTCTATTTTAGATGCATACACTTTTAAGACCTTCCCATCTAAATTCCCTATAGCACCAGGATGTGGAGATAATCCTCTAATCAAATTAAATATTTCTTGTGCGGGCTTATTCCAATCAATGATGCAATGTTCGGTAAAAATTTTGGGAGCATGTTTTGTAATTGAGAATTGAGAATTGAGAATTGAGAATTGTGGGATTTCTTGTAGTGTTCCTTGTTGCAATTGTTGTAAAGTTTTTATAAGTAATTCAGCGCCTAATATTTTTAATCGTTCATATACTGATCCGGTAGTTTCATCATCACCTATGTTTATTTTTTCTTGTAATAGCATATTCCCTGTATCTATTTCGTGTTGCAATTTAAATGTAGTTACACCGGTTTCTTTTTCACCATTAATAACTGCCCAGTGTATGGGAGCAGCGCCTCTATATTGTGGCAGTAAGGAAGCATGTAAATTTATAGTGCCCAATGGAGGCATATTCCAGACAATCTCTGGTAACATACGAAAGGCTACTACCACTTGTATATCAGCTTGATAAGATTTAAGTTGCTCAATAAAGCTTGGATTTTTTAATTTTTCGGGTTGTAAAATAGGTATGTTCATTTCTTGCGCACATTTTTTTACAGCACTTTCGTTCATTTTTAACCCTCTCCCGGCAGGCTTATCAGGTGCTGTAATAACAGCAACAACGTTAAAACCTTTTTTGTGTAAGGTTTTTAAAGATTCAACAGCAAAATCAGCTGTGCCCATAAATATAATACGGAAAGATGAGTTCGCTTTTATTGATACGCTGTTCATACTAGATATTTATGTACAAAGCTTATGTTTTTCATACATATTTCATAACTTATTAGTACACTTCTTCAGGTTCATAACTATTTTATTATTATTTTGAGCTTCAAACATATTGTAAAAATATTTATATGGATCAAACAAAAGCACAAAAAGGACATCCTAAAGGGTTATATGTATTATTTGCAACGGAGTTTTGGGAAAGGTTCAGTTATTATGGTATGCGAGCCATATTTATGCTATTCATGACAGAAAAATTATTTTTTGATAAAGATTATGCATCCAATATATATGGTAGTTATACAGGTCTTGTTTATTTAACACCTTTAATTGGTGGATATGTAGCAGATAGATACTGGGGAAATAGGCGCTCTATTTTTGTAGGAGGCTTGTTAATGGCTATCGGACAATTTTTTTTATTTTTTTGTGCATCGCTTCCACAAGCTAATGGCTTGGCAACTACTTTATTATGGACCGGTTTAGCATTTCTCATTTTTGGGAATGGTTTTTTTAAACCAAATATTTCAACCATGGTTGGTCAACTATATAAAGATGGGGACTCTAGAAAAGATTCTGCATACACCATTTTTTATATGGGAATTAATGGAGGCGCATTTGTAGCACCACTCGTCTGCGGATATTTAGGTGAAAATGTAGATTTTAAATGGGGCTTTTTATCTGCAGGCGTTGGTATGCTTTTGAGCCTTGTTATTTTTTATCTTACAAAAAATAAATATATTGTTGCTCCTGATGGCAGACAATTGGGGGTAAAGCCCAATAAGTCTAATGATGTGAAAATTTCATCTGGTAATGGTGTGAGCATGCAGCAATTAGTCATTTTAATTGTTGGTATTGCGGTGGCAGTTAGTGGTATATATTTCATACTTCAGGTTGATTTATGGGGCGCTTTAATCTATGGTATGACATTGGTAGTCCCTTTTGTTATTATCACAGATAAATCATTAACTAAAATAGAGAAAGACAAATTATGGGTGATTATTATAATAATGATTTTTGTGATTTTCTTTTGGATGTGTTTTGAACAAGCTGGTGCTTCCCTTACTTTTTTCGCTAATGAACAAACTAATAGAAATGTTTTTGGATGGAATATGCCAGCAAGTTATTTCCAGAGTTTTAACGCTGGTTTTATAGTTATACTAGCACCTATTATTAGTTTTATGTGGGTAAAACTTGCTAAAAAAGGTTTTGAACCTGCAGCACCCTATAAGCAATCTTTGGGATTAGGCTTTTTAGCATTAGGCTTTTTATTTATTGCATTAGGTTCAAAAAACATTCCGACTGCAGGAGCAAGCATCATTTGGTTAACAGGGCTATATTTTTTACATACCATTGGAGAATTATTTCTAAGTCCTATTGGATTATCAATGGTTAATAAATTAACACCAGGCAGATTTACATCCCTAATGATGGGTATTTGGTTTATGGCCATTGCTACTGGTAATAAGTTAGCTGGTGCTATGAGTTCTTTATATCCTGATCCCAAATTACCCAAGCACCCACATCTCTTAGGTATTGAAATTGACAGCCTATATACATATTTTATGATTTTTGTAGGCTTTTCAGGTATTGCAGCGCTTATATTATTGGTTCTTTGTAGAAGATTGCAAAAAATGATGCACGGCGTAAAATAAAAAGTATTAAAAAAATATATGAAGAATGAATGCTTGAATAACTTAAGCATTAAAAAATCCGCACTGATTTTTTTGACAGGTGCACAAAATCAAAGCGGATATCCTTGGAACTTAAAAAAGGATAAAACAATATATTGTTACAATAATTATTTTACTGGAGATTTTTCAGCTACCAATTTCCCCTTGTAATATAATTTACCTTCACTAACATGCGCACGATGGCGAACATGTATTTCTTTTGTTGCACTGTCAACTGTTAATGTTGCAGCAGTAGCTTTATAGTGTGTTCTTCTTTTAGCACTGCGTTGTTGTGAATGTCTGCGTTTGGGATTAGGCATAAAAAACAGATTAATATTATTTGTTAATGTTCGTTCTCATTTTTTCAAGCATGGTTAAAACCTCTTTGTTACAGTAAGCCCCACCCTGTTGATTCTTCGTACAATGCTTTTGCAAAGGTATGCTTAAATTAATAAATTCATAAATCCAAGTTGCTACATGCAAGTAACTCTCTCCTTGGGCTATGTAATACATATCAGGATCATCTTCTTGTGCATTCATCATCTCAGGATCTTCCACCAATTTCACAACAATATTGAATTCATCCCATAAATTTAGAGGCAATGTGTTACCACAGCGATCGCATATTACGTGTATATTCCCACTAATTCCAAACTTCAAAAACAATAGCCCATTTTTCTTCTCTAGTGTTAAATGAACGTTGATATTGCAATTTGAAAAATCCTGTGGAGGATATGACTCAAAAAATGCATCGGTTATAAAAAACTCGAAAACATGCTCTCCGGGCTTTAATCCTACAAATGCTAGGTCAAATGCCCTTAAATTGTTCATAACATTTAAATGGTTCGCGAAGGTAGTATAAATTGGGTAAATTACAAAATAGATTTTGTTGTTGTACTGAGCAAATACATATAAAAATCAATAAATAAAGATCAAATTAAATCGGTTTAATGTATTATTGATAGTGGTTTATTATTAGATGTAGTATTTATAAGAAGATGATAGTACCAAAGAAGCAGATAATGCAGTAGAAAACTTTAGCATTATCAGTGAACCAGCTTTATTCATTTTAAAAAATCAACAACCTCCCAAACCCAGTTTAAAACGATAGCGACTTAAATGTACTTGGAGTAGTTTACATCTACAACTCTTTGTATTTAAAAATTTTTAAGTGCGTTTGATCTTATTGTACATACAGTTATGCCGTATATGAAATACTATATCAACTGTACTTAAAATCATCAGTATATTTGAGTTTTTATTATGCTCGTAGCAAAAAATATTGTAAAAACATACGGTTCTTTAAACGTTCTTAAAGGTGTAAACTTAACCATTCAACAGGGGGAAATTATAACTATTGTTGGATCATCCGGCGCCGGAAAAAGTACACTGCTTCATATTTTAGGAACTCTTGATACACCCGATTCCGGAGAAATTATGCTACAAAATACACCCTTATATACACTAAGGAGTAACAAATTAGCCGCCTTTAGAAATAAACATATAGGGTTTGTATTTCAGTTTCATCACTTATTACCTGAATTTACAGCATTAGAAAATGTTTGTATTCCTGGTTGGTTAAGTGGCACATCAAAAGCAACTGTAAAAAAAAGAGCGCAAGAGCTATTAGATTTGTTGAATTTAAGCAATCGAATAGAACATAAGCCCAATAAACTGTCTGGAGGAGAACAACAACGAGTAGCCGTGGCAAGAGCATTAATTAATCAACCTGATATTGTATTTGCTGATGAACCAACAGGTAATTTAGATAGCACCAATGCAGAAGCATTACATCAATTATTTTTTAACTTGCGCAAAAATTTTAATCAAACTTTTTTAATTGTTACACACAATGAAGAGTTAGCTAAAATGAGTGATCGTATAGTTCACATGAAAGATGGAAAGATTGTATAAAATACGGTTGTACATTTGCAAAAAAATACAACACAACAAATGTCAAATCAATCATATCATATCGCAGTAGCTAAAGGAGACGGCATCGGTTCTGAAATAATGGATGCTGTTTTACATATTTTACAAAAAGCAAATTGCCCATTAACTATTTCATTGATAGAAATGGGTAAGGAATGGTACGAAAAAGGTCATAGCACAGGCATGACACCCGAAGCCATGAAAACAGTAGAGGATATTGGTATTTTGCTAAAAGGACCTATGGAAACGCCCAAAGGTAAAGGTGTTAAAAGTATTAATGTAACAGCTCGCAAACGCTGGAATGCATATGCAAACAAACGAGTATTTAAAACATTACCTGGTGTGGAAACGCTATTCAGTAAAGCAAATATTCCTATCAATCTAACGATCGTTCGAGAAAATATTGAAGATACTTATGGAGGTATTGAACACATGCTTACACCTGATGTAGCACTATGTAGGCGCTTTATTACGAAACCTGGATCATTACAAGTACATCGGTATGCCTTTGAAATGGCTACACAACAAGGTCTTACACAAATTTATTGCGGACACAAGGCCAATATCATGAAAATGACAGACGGATTGTTTTTAGACTGCTTTTATGAAGTGGCCAAATCGTATCCTGAAATAGAAGCTAAAGATATTATTGTGGATGACTTAGCAATGAAATTAGTTACGAAACCACAATCTTTTCAAGTTGTAGTATTGCCCAACTTACAAGGAGATATTATTTCTGACTTATGTGCTGGATTAGTTGGTGGACTTGGCTTTGCGCCATCTGCAAATATCGGAGATTATATATCCATATTTGAAGCTGTACATGGTACGGCTCCGGACATTGCAGGCAAAGGATTAGCAAACCCTACTGCTCTATTAATGAGCGCTTTAATGATGCTGCGACATTTAGGGCTACATCCTTATGCACAATATATTGAAAATGCTTTGCATAAAACATTGCAAGAAGGATTACATACAATTGATGTATGTGCCGGAAAAGAAAATTATTTAAATACTCAAGCTTTTGCAGAAGCCATTGTGGAGCGTTTTGATAGTACTGGAGTGGAGACACAAACTACTATAGCCTGCATGAAACAACGATTTGATAGGCCGTCAACGAATAGAATAATGCAAACAGAACCTTTGGTAGAATGGCATATTTGTGGTGTGGATTTTTTCATTCAATCCAACAAACAACCTACAGAAATTGCAACAGCATTCAATAGTATATTATCAACTGATTTTAAATTAATTATGATTAGTAACAGAGGAACACAAGTGTATCCGAATGGATCTATATATACCGACTGTGTTGATCAATATCGTATACGAATTGAAGTTGCCAATGAAAAGAAAACCCATACTCAAGAAGACATTTTACAATTGGCTATTACAGTAGCTAAACAATTTACAATCTGTTCATTAGAAACATTAAAAAGCTATAATGAACAAAAAATGTACTCTTTAGCACAGGGACAGTAAAGAAATAATAATGAACAACCTTACTAAAAATGAAAAAGATTCTAATACTTGGTTTTTTATTATTAAGTTTTGTTGCATTTTCTCAAAATACTCAAGACTCCTCTAAACAAGAAACAATAAAAATTCCCTTTGAGGGTATTGATATGATCTGGCAAAATGGATCTGATCGTAGAGATTCTTCCGTTTTCCATAACAAATATTTTATACCAAGTATGATGCTTGATGTAAATTATACCCATTCCTTTAATAACCCTAATGATAATACAGTAGTGGGTTCTACAGCCTTAGCACGCAATAATGAAGTACAACTTTCACACCTAAGTTTAGGAGGTGATTTTAATTATGGAAATGCACATGCAAGGGTAATGTTACAATTTGGAACACGTTCTGTTGTTGTGCCTAGAAATGATTACAGTCCATACAGAGGACAGTACCAATTAGCCAATGTGTATCGTTATTTAAGTGAAGCTTATGCAGGTTATCATTTTAATAAATGGTATGGAATAAATGTAGATGCTGGATTATTTATGTCATATATCGGACTAAATTCTTACTATCAAGTAGAAAATTGGGAATATCAAGCATCATACACTTCAGATAATACACCTTGGTTTTTTAATGGATTACGTATTCAAATTTATCCTACCAAATATCTTAAAATTGAACCCTGGATTATAAACGGATGGCAAAGTTATGGTAAGCTTAACACCATGCCCGGACTTGGTTTTAATATAACTTGGATACCTAGTAGTAATATTAAATTACTTACCAATGATTATTATGGAACTGATGCTGCAAACATTCCTAATAGAAAAAGATTTCATTCAGACAATAGTTTTTTAATGAAATATTATGATAGACCACAATCTAAAGGAATCAGCAAAATGGCGTTTTCTTTAACTGGTGATTGGGGATTTGAAACAGGCGGTGGCGTAAATGGCTTCAAGAGTGATATTACCAAAGGGCCTGCACAATATTTTTTAAGTGCAATGTTTTATAATCGAATATGGTTTGCTAAAAACAAATTTGCATGGACTATTGGTGGAGGTACAATGACTAATCCCGGACGTTATTTGGTTCTATATCCTACTGGTCAAGCAAGTCCATTACCTAATCCGAATGATCCTACACAAACAGAAGGAAAATACCCTTTCAGTGCAAATCCTGGGGATCCATTTAAAGCCTGGGATTGTTCAACCAATTTTGATTGGATGCCTAATCAAAGTTTTCTTTTTCGTATAGAATATGTCCATAGGGCTTCGACAGCTCCCTATTTTGCTGGACCTGGTGGCGTTACCTCTCAAACAGGATATTCAACAACGGCTTTAGATCCTTCTTGGAGGCCTAATTTAGTTAAATCAGAGGATCGAATTATTTGCGCTTTGCTTTTCAGAATTTAAAAGTACACTATAATTTTAGTACTAATCAAAAATTAATTGCTAATCTAAAGAGGCAAATGAGTAGACTTCTGTAGGAAATAAAAACACACTATAAAAAACAGTTTCTCTGAGCTCACTTATTAATACTCCTGTTAAATTGACTTGCTAAGATTACATCGTCTTTTTAAAAAAATCATGACTAAGGTTCATATTCTGTTTTTTCTATAGCTGCAGAAATGGCGGATGCTTTCATTGTATATCAAATAGTCGCTCCTTAAAAAGCTTTACAAATGAATTTTATACCAAAGAGCCATATTACATAGTCCAAATTAGATTGTTAAAAATATAG
>CAZXBE010000084.1:0-8692 GCA_964638565.1 uncultured Chitinophagaceae bacterium | reverse complement strand
TTTTTTACTACTATACCTTATTTTAAATTATTTATAAGTGCTGTTACCACAGCGGCAAGGGAAGCTATAGCACTTGAAATACCAACTATCTCACTAGTAGATAAAGATTTTTTTTCTGTTGTTATTA
Source organism: uncultured Chitinophagaceae bacterium (assembly GCA_964638565.1). Taxonomy (GTDB): domain Bacteria; phylum Bacteroidota; class Bacteroidia; order Chitinophagales; family Chitinophagaceae; genus CAYVXB01. Next base: position 8,565 of record CAZXBE010000084.1, on the reverse strand, counting down.
CTTTTGGAACTATAATTTCTGATCCTGGTTTCACTTTAGGGTAAAACGTAAAAAATAGAAATTTGGAGACTTTATGAGCTTTTCCATTAGGGTAGATGATGTGTATATCACGTTTTCTAGTGCCATTTGCTATCATACCTCCGGCATTACTAATATATCCTTTTAAAGATCTTCCTTCAATATATGGTTGTATAGAAGGATTATATACCATTCCACTTACTTTAACAGTAGGTGTAAGTTTATCTATTTGTAAAATGTCTCCTTCCATTAAAAGAACATCTTCAGTTGATTCAGGACGTTTAGTAATACTATTCAAGTCTAATATTAACCTGTCATATACGGAGTTATCAATTGAATTATTAGACAGGCTGTCTCTTCTGTTGCTTATGGATCCTAATATTTGTTGTTTTCGTTTACTTATTTCCACATCGTTGGATAACCGCAAAATATATACAGCATCAGGGTTAGCTGTAGGTAACAACCCTCCAGCTCTGCGTAGCAAAGTTGAAACCCGATCTACTTGGGTGGATAAAGAGTATTCTCCTGGATATAAAACAGCACCTTCTATACGTACCCCTTTCTGTTTAAGGTAAGAAGGGTTTGTATGTATAATAATTCTATCAAACGGTTCCAATGCCATTGGTACTTGCATATCAAAGATATCTCCTGCAGTGCCAATTTTAATAATACTTGTTATGGGAGTATTGAGATTCAGAGGATTCGCATCTTTTATTCGACGGGCTATTTCAATGCTACCAGAATACGCCTGTTCTGTAAAACCACCAGCAATTAATATTAAATCTTGCAAAGTCATTCCATCATAGTAATTATAACGATTGGGTATTCTAACTTCTCCCTCTATAGATACGGTAGATTGCTCTTTTAAGTCAAAAATTGATTTAATAGTTATGCTGTCTTCTTTTTGAAGTAGAATGTCTGGGTCTTTTTTAGATATAATATTTGTTATATTGAAATTTAAAAATGAGGGGGTAAGATCAGGTTTTAACCTCGCTATAATCCCTCGTTTTACAAATGCATCTTCTTTTAATCCTTGAGCACGTTCAATGAGCTGTAATAGGGTAAGACCTGGTTTCCATTCATACATACCTGGCCTAAAAACAGCTCCTTCTATTCGTACTCTGTTTTCATATCTCTCGAGAATTTTACCAATAGTATATATATCAGCATTGTGAGGTACATAAGAGTTAAATTGTTCAGCAGTAATGTCAACTACTCGTTTTTGTGTGCTTGTGCTTTGTATTACAGAAGCTGATGCAGCATAAGCCCCATCCGAAAATCCTCCAGCAAACTGTAGGGCATCACTAAAATGTTCATTGGTTCGAATTTCATATATTCCTTGTCGTTTTACCTCACCTTTAATGGTAAGCCTAGTAGTATAAGGCGGAATACGTATGATATCTTGATCCATCAAACGAACATTATGTATTTGATCTCCTCTCATTAAAAAGTCGTAAATATCTAATGTATCAATAATTTTATTTTCTCTAATAATTTGTATGTTTCTGAATGAGCCGTTTACAGTTGGTCCGCCAGAGGCATACAATGCATTAAAAACTGTGGCTAACGAAGGAAGTGTATAAGTTCCAGGTTTTCTAACTTCTCCTAAAATAGCAACTTTTATGCTGCGAATAGATCCTAAACTAATTTGAACTTTGGTTCGACCATTACTTATATTCGAATAACCGTTTTTCGCAAGTTTATCTGTAATACGATTGGTAGCTTGTTCAAAGGTTAATCCATTTACATAAATAATTCCTACATAAGGTACATTGATATTGCCATCTGGTGTAATTTTCAGTCTATGATTGGCTTCTTGATATCCGTAAATATCAATTACGATTTCATCATCAGGTCCTAATGTATAGTTCTTAGGGGTAGCCATCCGTAAATTAGGCTCAAATGTTAGATTACCCTTATTAAAAAGCTCAGCACCAAATATTTGTAGTTTGTTATCTACTTCAATTGTAGAGTCTGTCTGTGTCCCATCTGTTGTTCTAGATATTTTTTTTTCTATTGTAGAAGAATTGCTAGGTACAGATTTTGGCTCTTGTTCTATTTTTGGCGATAAGGCATCTGCTCTGGTTTTAAGAGCTTGCGCTTCTATTGAACTCATTCCCCTAGCTATAGCCAAATTATACAAATCGTTTTCCGTGTACCCAGAGCTTTTAAGTTGCTTTAGTAGTTGACTAATTTGCGGATCGCTTATTTGTGCTGCTCGAACATTGGTTAAATCAGAGGGCAGTGATTGTTGTGCAATGCTAATATTGGCTATATAAAGCGTTACTGTTAGAAGAAGGATTCTAATTTTCATTTTTGCGTTATACTTTTTACAAAGTAACGAGATTTTTTGTAGAATAAAGGTGAGGATACAATATAAAAAAGCGCACTAGAATGTTTTGGGAGGTAGTTTCTTAAATACTTTATATGGCATGTTACTTTTTGGAAAAAAAATTAACCATGCTGTTAAAAAAATAATAGCTACATCAACAAAAAAAGACTTATTCTGATTGTACCATATTTCAAGTGCTCCTTTATAGGGAGCTATCACTTTTTCGTAATATTCTTGTGGGGGAATTTTGCAGTTTGATAATAGATATTCTTCATCTCTAAATATTATGGAGCCTATGCCTGTTATGCCAGGTTTTGAATCATAAATTTTATACCGAATATTTTCGGGATAATCATTAAATGTTTTGTTTACTAATGGTCTTGGGCCTACGATACTCATGTCGCCTTTTATAACATTTAGAATTTGAGGTAATTCATTAATTTTTGTTTTACGCAAAAATTTTCCCATAGGAAGTAATCTAGGATCGTTTCTTAACGTAATTAAGCCTGTGCCTATATTTGGGCTATTTTGCAACATGGTTGCAAATTTTATAATGTTGAAATATTTGCCTTTGTAACCAATTCTTTTTTGATAATAAAAAATATGTCCTTCTCCTGTGAAACGCAAGAGAATGATGATAGGTAAGAATATAGGAGATAAAATAAGTAGTGCAATTATTGATAATAAAAGATCAAAAATGCGTTTAACAGTAAGATACATAAGGAATTACATTTTTTGATCGAGCGATTTTCCTGTTTCAATGTGTTTGAAACCAGGCAACAATAGTTTAATAGTGTTTACAATCTCTTCTTTTTTTACATTTTTATCATTTAAAATATTTTGTATAGTTTGAATGTTGAAGGCGATTCCTTTTTTTTCAGGAAATATGGTATTACTAATTTTTCCTAGTGTTTTAAAAGAATGCATATCTAATTTTTCTTCTCCCGTGTAAAATTCCTCATATTCTTTTTCCCCTGAAGTGTCACTATTAAAAAAATAAACTGGGTAAGCGATTGATTTATCATTAAGCAGCGAAGCTTTTTGTTTGGCTTCTTCTTCAGTACTACATACATCACATGTATATCCTATGTATTTTAGAAAATCTTTAGTAATGTCAGAGAAATATGTAAGCTGATTTTCCTGTAGTTTAGGGAAAAATATATCTCCTGTTTTGCCTAATATGCAAGCAAGCAAGCAGAGCTCTCCGGCTTCTGTAGGAGAAACAAAATATCTTTTTATATTAGAAGGAACGGATAAGGGTTGCTTTTTCATTAGCCTTTGCATGAAGCCAAATAATAAGCTTCCGTTTGAGAAAGCAACGTTTGCAAAACGTGCAGTTGTTATTTTAAAATCACTTGCATAAGATAGTATTAATTCTTCCATCATTTTTTTGCTAGCACCCATAACATTAACTGGGTTAGCTGCTTTGTCGGTGGATACACAGAAAAAATGTTCTGGCTTATGTTTAACCAGCACGTCAAGTAAGTGCTGTGCATGAATAAGGTTATTATTCAGCATGGCTTCTATAGAAAAGTGATCTTTTTCGCTTCGTACATGTTTGTGAGCTGCAAAGTTGGCTATGATATGGAATGGTGCTTCTTGTAAAACTATTTTTTCAAATATGGGATCGTTAAAATTAAGTGGATAGGTAATAAATACATTCGGCACTTTGCAATCTTTTGTGCTTCTAATATCTCTTACTAGTTCGGTTAATCCATTTTCATCGTGGTCTATAACATATAGTTTTGCTGGATTGTATTTTAGCGCTGCTTTAATAAAATGGGCGCCGATAGTGCCTGCACCTCCAATTACTAGCATTGATTTTCCTTGAATGTTTTTTGTTAATTCTTTTTGATTGCACTCTAAATCTTGCTGCAATAGGCTTTTTGGCCGTTTTGTGATGTGTGTTTTTATGAAGAAGTCTATGTCAGGGAAGTGCATTTGTATTTCATTGTTTTGTGTAAAAAAATTACAATGGATGATCAATAACAACTTTTAATGATAGTTGTTATTGCATACAATTCTTCATCTTTAATATAAGTAGAACAAGGTATGCTTAAACATTCACTATAAATTTTTCCTGCAATATCATTTGTAGAAACATATAGTTCATTTTTAAATATAGGTAATTGATTCATTGGGACCCAAAAAGGCCTTGATTGCATGCCTTTATCATTTAATGTTTTTAAAACTTTTTTTTGTTGCTTAGTTCTGAAAGTGAAAAGCCATTGGTTTGCTTGAACGTTTTGATTAACTTCTTGAAAACGTATGTCGCCTATTTGGCTTAAACATTTTTTATAGTAAGCATCTATTTCGATTTTTCTAAGAATGAAATTAGGTAATTGTTCCATTTGTGCAACACCTATAGCTGCTAGCACGTTTACAAGACGATAGTTGTACCCTATTTCATCATGATAATATTCGAATGGATCTGCTTTAGCTTGTGTGGTAAGATGTTTAGCTCTTTTGGCTAATTGCTCGTTATTGGTTACAATCATACCACCTCCACCTGTTGTAATAATTTTATTTCCGTTGTAGCTAAAACATCCCATCAAACCAAAAGTTCCGCTATGTTTATTTTTATAGTATGAACCTAAAGATTCTGTTGCATCTTCTATTATTATTAAGCAATATTTTTTTGCTATAGCTATCAATTTTTCCATATCCATCATATTCCCCAATACATGAACGGGCATGATAGCGCTGATAATTCTTTGATCTTTTTTATGAACACAACGATTGTTAACAACCTCCGTCTGTGTTTCAAGAAAATTTTCTAACAAGTCTGCATCCATTTGCCATGTACGCTCATCAACATCCATTAATATTGGGCTTGCACCCGTATAACTTATCGAATTAACTGAGGCAATAAATGTAATGTTCGGAACGATGACATAGTCTCCTCTTTCAACGCCAGCTAGCATTAATGATATATGTAATGCTGTTGTGCCACTAGAAGTCGCTACAGCGTATTTTGTGCCAGTAAACTCGGCCATCATTTCTTCAAACTTGTTTACATAAGCACCTACCGATGATACCCATGCTGTATCTAAACATTCTTTTACATATTTCCATTCATTGCCTGATATATTTGGACCACTTAATAAAACCATATTTAAATATTCTTATTTAGGGCGCAAATATAAATTTTATAGGCAGATATATGTACATAATAATTTAAGATGGGTTACTTTATCAGTAATTTTGCAGGATTGCCTATATATATTCCGGGCTCTGTTATATTTTTAACAACGCATGCACCCGCCCCAATCTTTACGTCATTGCATATACTGATTCCCTGTTTTATCACTGCGTTTGCCCCAATGAAAGTTCTTTTGCCAATTTTCACATTGCCACATAATACAGCCCCGGGAGCGATATGTGCAAAATCATCAATTATGCATTCATGGTCTATAGAAGAAGAAGTATTACAAATAACACCATTGCCTATTTTGCAGAGCGGATTAATAGTTGTATTAGCCGCTATCATTACCCCTTTACCGAAAATAGCTGATGCTGCAATAATAGTTTTAGGATGAATAGCATTAATAATATGAGCATTTTTATCAACTAATAAATTGAAAACTTTTTCTCTGATATTATTATCTCCAATACCAACAAAAGTTTGCCAATTATCTCGATTATTTAAATATAAATTAGAAGCAAGAAAATCTGCTTCCTTGCCCAAATAGGTAAGCTGAAATGGATTATTTAACTTCTCTTCTGAATCACAATAAAAATTAGCATCTAATTTCATTATTGATAAAATATCAGCCACAACGTAGCTATGGCCGCTATAACCAATAAGTATTATTTTTTTTATTTTATCCTGATTCATTTTTTGACAGTTAGTCCTTCTAAATGAGACAAATATTGCTTTGCTAATGCGATTCGATCGAAGTTGTTTTTTGCAAAGTTGTATCCGCTTAATCCCTGGTGCTGTACCAATGCTGGATTGTTTAAATATTCTCTTATAATTGTATTGTATTCGCTTGCATTTTCTGGTTCTACATATTTTCCTGCATCGGCTTCTTCTACTAATTTCCTTGATACCCCATCGATAGCCATTAGAATAGGTTTTTTGCAAGACATGTAGTCAAACGTTTTATTAGAGTATACAGTCTTAAAAGCATCTACTTTTTTAAGTACTGATGCTCCCATGTTGGAAGCTAAAATATATTTAAAAACTTCTCTCTTCTGAACCGAGTCTAGAAACAAAACATTATGAAGATTTCTGTCCTGTGCGTTTTTAATTAAGCCTTTTTTGCTCATTCCATCACCAATTAAAACGAACAATACGTTTGTATCTTTTAATAATTCAGCTGCATCTAATATTTGGTCTAAATGATTGGCTACACCATGCGCTCCAACATAGGTAATAACGAATTTTTTATCCCAACCCAATTGAATCCTAAAATCATTAGCGTCGAAATTTTGTAATAAATCTTCAGATAAAGAGAAATCTGCTGCATTAGGAATAAAGATGATTTTTTTAGGATTAATCTTTTTCTTTTCTATCAAATGATCTCGAAAAGCGGGTGTTAACACATTGATAAGGGCAGCTTTTTTATAAAGAAAGGATTCAACCCAAAAGGCTAATTTAATAATCAATTTATTTTTGAGTACTCCGGTATCAATGGCTGATTCAGGCCATAAATCTCTTATTTCAAATAAGTAAGGTTTTCGCTTTATTCTAGATAGTAAATAAGCTGTAATGCCTACAAAAAGGGGAGGAGAAGTAACTAGAATAACGTCATACTTGCCTTTAAGTTTAAATAATCCTGCCCATAATGTTGAAAACATAACAGAAAAATAACCCCATAGTCTACCTATAAAATTTTTATTATATGATTCAGAAACATGGCATCGCCATACAGTAATATCTCCTTGCTGCTTTTTTACAAAATACTTGCCCTTATATTCTTGGCGTTTTTCATGGGCATTATAGTGTATCATACCAGCTAATACTGTAACACTATTGCCCATTTCCGTCCAAACCTTTGTTAGCTCATTAAATCTGGAACCGCCCGGATCGTTTTCTTCAAGAAAGTATTGATGTATTAATAAAATTCTCATCTTAAAAATCAGTTAACCTTAATTTGGGTGTAAATTTTATTACTTGCGGTTTCTACTTCAATCATGGGGGCAGCAATTTTTTCTCCATATTTTTCTGACAGCCATCCTGACTTTTGATGTTGTGATAAAGGCCCACTTTCATCATTTATAGAAAATTCAGCTATTCCATCTCCAACTGCTGGATGAATATGCCACAATTGTTTCATGGAAATTTCATTCGGTTTATTTATTATTTCATCTTCTATTTTCCAATCACCTCTATTTTTATATTTGATAATTCTTCTTTTATATTGAATGTTTTTATTCAAATAAATAAATGAAGAAATGGTGCCTTCAAATATAAATTCGGTTTCTTTTTCCTCTAAACTTGCTGAAATACATTGCGTCCAATAATACCAAATAAATCTTGCTCCTTTTAGCATTTGGTCATGGTTGCCTAGCATGACAGTGTTATGTGATGCAGTACCCATAAAATATTTCAGTGTTTCAGTATCTGTATTATATTTATAAGATCCTGCATCAGGAATAAGGTTTACACCATTTACCCATATATCTATATGAAGATTGTCTGCCTGAGATGGCCGATCTTTATGATTACCACAACGGATAAAAGTGAATATTTTTTCTTCTCTCATTAAATAATATCCGCCTGTAGTAAAACTGATGCAACCATGTTGCTTTTTGATAGGATCATAATTCGTTGTAACAGAATTCTTATTTATGCCAAGCCATACTGCATCTTCATCCCATGCTCCATTAGTAGAATATAAAGGCTTGCCGCATACTATATGGTGTAGTGCATTAAGCTGCGGCCGATAATCTCTATATTCACAATTATTTAATGTGAAAAACAGCGCTCCGTCATTGGCACCATAATTGGGTAAATATCCATTGGAAGGCTCTTGGCATTGATACAAAAAATTAACCGCATTATGTGCTCGTCGATAAACGATTTCTTTGAAATTATCTTTATTCAATTCTGCAATGCGAATACCCCAAGTTAACAACTGAATTACAACTCGGTGATAATTCATGCTGAATTGCAAATGTGTCCCATCTTCATAAACCTGATAAGCAATTTCTTTCTCAAACCAGTTTTTCCCTTTAGCTTTCCAGGCGGATGCATCTTTCATCCATGG
>CAZXBE010000083.1:0-8794 GCA_964638565.1 uncultured Chitinophagaceae bacterium | reverse complement strand
AACCAAACCCTTTTATTCAACATCTATGTAATACTAATTTTTCGGTTTAATGTAGGAATTGCAGTAAAAGAAACTAGAGAAACTTCATATTGGTTAAATTTATTAAAAGATAGTAACTTTATTGCTCAAGAGCAATTCAATACTTTATATGGTAGTTGCCATGAACTAACAAAAATTCTAAACAGTATTATTCTAACAACGAAAGAAAGGTATTTTCCAAACATTCATAATTCATAACTTATAATTCATAATTAATGAGAATCATAAAATCCGGCCTCATCCAAATGTCGCTTCCTAAAACAGAAGGCGAAGGAACCATTGCAGAAATTAAAGAAGCGATGTTTCAAAAACATATTCCGCTTATCGAAGACGCAGGTAAAAAAGGTGTACAAATATTATGCTTACAAGAAATATTTAACACGCCCTATTTCTGCCCAGGTCAAGATAAAAAATGGTATGAATCGGCTGAAACTGTTCCTGGTCCTACGATTGAACGCATGCAATCATATGCAAAAAAATACAATATGGTAATTGTTGTGCCAGTATATGAAAAAGAACAGGCAGGCGTTTTGTACAACACAGCAGCTGTAATTGATGCCGATGGAACATACTTAGGTAAATACAGAAAAAATCATATCCCACACACTTCAGGTTTTTGGGAAAAGTTTTTCTTTAAACCCGGAAACCTTGGCTATCCTGTGTTTCAAACGAAATATGCAAAAGTGGGTGTATATATTTGTTATGATAGGCATTTCCCCGATGGAGCAAGATGTCTTGGACTAAATGGTGCAGAAATTGTGTATAATCCTTCAGCAACCGTAGCCGGCTTATCGCAATATATTTGGAAAGTAGAACAACCGGCACATGCTGTTGCCAACGGTTATTTTATAGGCTGCATTAATCGTGTAGGAACTGAAAAACCGTGGAACATAGGTAAATTCTATGGTTCATCCTATTTTGTTAATCCCCGTGGAGAAATTTTTGCTTGTGCATCCGAAGATAAAGATGAGTTATTAATTGCAGAATTTGATTTAGATATGATTGAGGAAGTGCGAGCTACTTGGCAATTCTTTAGAGACCGCAGACCGGAGACGTATGGTAAATTGGTAGAACTTTAATTTAATTATGAATGTAGAGTTATGAATGCTGAATAAAAACGTCATTGCGAGCGAAACGTAGTGTAGCGAGGCAATCTGATTTAATGTTAAAGGGAGATTGCTTCGTCGCTTAGCGACTCGCAATGACGATATAAGATTAAAATATTTTTATGTTATTACCTCTATCATTTTAAGCATCTTTGCTGTGTCACTCACTGCATCAGTTATAGCATTACTCAACATTCGATTTTTTTCTTTTATTTAAAATTTTTATGAGCAACTCTAATATTCATGTTGATCTCGACTCTTTCAAAAAAGGATTTCCAAAAGAAATGCCCATACCACAGTTATTAATTGATTTTGGTAAATGGTTAAAAAAAATACCGTATGGTACATTAGGATATTTCGATTCTTTAGAAAGCGAACCCATGCCTAAAGCCTTTATTCCAGAGGGTTTAGATAAAGCTGCTATAAAAACCATCAGCTCTAGCTTAGGTATTTTTCTTCATCTGCCCGATGGATCATTATTGGCTTTATGGAATTATGGAGGTAAAACACCCGCAGTAGTATTACTTGGTTCAGAAGGCGAATTAGATAATGTTTTTCCTTCGCTTGAATCTTTTTTAATTGCACTTAGTAAAGGGGAAAGACTACAATAAATGATTTAGATGATGAGGAAGCCTCTTCTAATCGTGATACACTTTTACAATGGTTGGTTTCACAAAAGGTGAAAGCTATATCCGCAAAAGTTCCTGACTTTCAAGAGTGGGTCACAAATTTTGAACCTCAACCTAATCTAGATTCTAATCTTCAAAAAATATATTTAAACCAGTAGACAAGAATGCTAATTAAATCAATAAGCCTTAAGTTATTAAGGCAATAAACATCTGGTAATACATATTTAAAATAGAACGCAGATGTCTATGATCAATAATAAATTAACAGCTGAACAGTATAAACAAAATTTTAGTGATCTTCATCCCTCTTTTCCGGCGCTTTAATTCAACATAAAAAATGAGCAATATAAAATTATTGGAGAGTAAAATAGTTCGTTCACAATGGAATGAAGAAGAAAAAAAATGGTATTTCTCAGTTATTGATGTAGTTGAAATATTAACAGAAAGCGCAAGACCAAGAAAGTATTGGAGCGATCTAAAAGCTAAACTGCTAAAGGAAGGCAGTGAACTGTCCGAAAAAATCGGACAGTTGAAAATGACAGCCTCCGATGGCAAAATTAGAGATACGGATGTTGCCGCCACTAAAACAGTATTAAGATTGATTCAATCTATTCCATCACCCAAAGCAGAACCATTTAAGCTTTGGTTAGCACAAGTAGGTTATGAGCGCTTAGAAGAAATTGAAAATCCGGAATTAGCAACACAACGCACAAGAGATTTATACAAACAAAAAGGCTATCCAGATGATTGGATCGAAAAAAGAATGCGGAGCATAGCCATCCGAGAAGAGCTCACAGATGAATGGAAGCAGCATGAAGTAACACTTCAAAAAAATATGCTATTTTAACAGCGAAAATATCAAAAGCAACATTTGGTATTCTTCCATCGGAACACAAAAAACAAAAGGGTTTACAAAGGGAAAATCTTCGCAACCACATGAGTGATTTGGAATTAATTTTCTCTATGTTAGGCGAAGCTTCTACAACAGCTATTGTAAAAACAAAACACCCAAAAGGTTTTGTCGAAAATAGACGAGTTGCTAAAGAAGGTGGAACAATCGCAGGCAACGCAAGAAAAGCATTGGAAATAAAAACAGGTGAAAAGTAATAACAAAGAAAAATTATCTCCCTGTTTCTACACAAAATAAATTATTGAAAAATAAAAAATAGTACATGTCTATCATCAATAACCGCCTAACTACTGAACAATATCAACAGAACTTCAGCGATATTCATCCACCGTTCGAAAACAAGGATGCAGCGTTAATTGAAGCCAATCGGTGCTTATTTTGTTATGATGCACCTTGTACAAAATCTTGCCCAACCAGCATTAATATTCCTAAATTTATTAAACAAATCACAACGGATAATATTAAAGGTTCAGCACATACCATATTAGATGCTAATATTTTTGGTGGAGGATGTTCTAAGGTTTGTCCGGTAGAAAAATTATGCGAAGGTTCGTGTGTATATAATTTACTAGATGAAACGCCTATTCCAATTGCAAAACTACAGCGGTATTCGACAGAAAAAGCCATTGAAGAAAAATGGAAATTATTTGATCGTAAAAAAGCAACCGGAAAAAAAGTTGCTATTGTAGGTGCAGGCCCATCAGGATTAAGCTGTGCGCATGTTTTGTCACGAGAAGGCATTGACGTAACCGTTTACGAAAAAGAAAGCAAAGGTGGTGGCTTAATGACGTATGGAATTGCCGCATATAAAGTAACACCAAAATTTTGTCAAGATGAAGTTGACTATATTACCTCAATCGGTGGTATTGAAATAAAATACAATCGAGCATTAGGGAAAAATATTACACTTCAAGAGTTGCAACAACAATACGATGCAGTGTATTTAGGCATTGGTGTTGGATTAGCTAATAAATTGAATATACCTGGTGAAGATTTAGATGGAGTAGAAGATGCCATCAAATTTATTTATGATATACGCACCAAAAATTATGCTGATGTTAAAGTAGGTGATAAAGTAGCTGTAATTGGCATGGGCATGACAGCGATTGATGCTGCTACACAGGCAAAGCGTTTGGGAGCGAAGGAAGTAACTATTTTATACAGACGAACTCAACAGGAAATGCCCTGCACTAAAGTAGAATTGGATATTGCTAAACTAGATGGCTGCAGAATAATTTGGTTAGCAGCCCCCAAAGAAGTAATTGGTGTGCAAGGCAAAGTATCTAAACTTATTTGTAGTAAAATGAAACTTGGTGAACCGGATAAAAGTGGCCGTCGTTCACCGATTGAAACAGGCGAAACATTTGAAATGGAAGTAGATATGGTGATCAAAGCAGCTGGTCAAACACCTTTTGAAGAATTAGTATCGAAAAATCAATTACAACATGCAAAAGGAAAAATTAGCATAGATGAAAAATGTGCTACCAATATTCAGGGTGTGTTCGCAGGTGGCGATTGTGTCAATGGCGGTAAGGAAGTTGTAGATGCTGTACAAGCAGGAAAAAATGGAGCAAAAGCTATTTTGAATTATATTTTTGTTCACGCAAAGGCGCAAAGTATGTAAGCCGAAAAGAGAATGTAAATGCTTTCAGAAAATGATATATCAAAATTGGTTGTAGATACATGTTTTAAAATTCACACTAAATATGATCCAGGGTTATTTGAAACGGTGTATGAAGAAATATTTTGTTATGAATGGAGTAAAACAAATATATCATTTAATAGACAACATCCTATTCCACTAATTCATGAAGAAATTAAAATGGAAAATAGGATTTCGTGCAGATGTAATTATTGATAACAAAGTAATTATTGAATTAAAATCTATCGAAGCTTTAGCTCCTGTTCACTATAAACAAGTTCAAACTTATTTAAAATTAACAGGCTGCAAATTGGCACTATTAGTTAATTTCAATGTAAACTTAATTAAAGATGGCATTCATAGAATAGTAAACAAATTGTAAACCTTACACTCTTTGCTCCTTAGCGCCTTTGCGGGAAAAAATAATAAATATTATGGCAAACATTAGCTCAAATTTCCTCGGTATAAAATCTCCGAATCCGTTTTGGTTGGCAAGCGCGCCACCAACTGATAAAAAAATTAATGTGCTTCGTGCATTTGAAGCTGGCTGGGGTGGTGTTGTATGGAAAACTTTGGGTAGTCAAGTAAAAAATGTTTCGTCAAGATATTCAGCCGTTGATTTCAACGGTGGACGCGTAATGGGGTTCAATAATATCGAACTGATTAGTGACCGTCCATTAGATATTAACCTGAAAGAAATAAAAGAATGTATTAAATTATTTCCTGATCGTGCTATGATTGTTTCTTTAATGGCTGATAATGACAAGAAAAGTTGGCACGAACTTATCAAAAAAGTGGAAGACACAGGTGCGCACGGGCTAGAGTTGAATTTTGGTTGCCCACACGGTATGACAGAAAGAGGGATGGGCGCTGCGGTTGGACAGGATCCTGAAATCGCACGAATGGTAGTAGAATGGGTAATGGAAGTAGCTACTATTCCGGTTATCACCAAGCTTACTCCTAACGTACATTCGGTAGTACCAACCGGAAAAGCTGCTGTGGAAGCGGGGTCCAATGCACTGTCATTAATTAATACTATTCAATCAGTTACAGGTATTGATTTAGATACGTTAGTCCCTAATCCAAATGTAGGGGGAATGTCAGTTTTTGGTGGTTATTGCGGCCCAGCAGTAAAGCCTATTGCTTTAAAAATGCTTACTACTATTGCACAAGATGCTACAACATCTAAAGTGCCTATTTCTGGTATCGGTGGAGTAAGCACCTGGAAAGATGCAGTAGAATTTATGTTATTAGGAGCATCCAATGTCCAAGTGTGCACGGCTGCTATGAAGCACGGATTCAGGATTGTGGAAGATATGTGTGAAGGATTGAGTAACTGGATGGATGAAAAAGGCTTTACAACAATCAACGATTTCATTGGTAAATCCGTAAATAAAATTACTCATTGGGAAGATCTGGATATTAATTATCACATCGTTGCAAATATTAACCAAGATAAATGTATCCATTGTGGATTATGCTATATTGCTTGTGAAGACACTTCACATCAGTCTATCAATTTAGAATATGGAAAACCATACAATACTTATTCCATCAAAAAAGAAGAGTGTGTGGGATGCAATCTTTGTAAACTTGTTTGTCCTGTTGATAATTGTATTACTATGGTTGAACATCGGGTAGCGCCTGAATATCTCAACTGGAAAGACTATCAACGACTAGGTCTTCCATTAAATGATCATTAGTATTTTTATGTCACCTTTTGATCATTGCTTTTATAAGAACAGGCAAGCTCATGATGATATTGTAATGATAAGCCGTGATCAAAAGTATTAAAATAAAATAAGTAAATTCAATATAATATTACATTTGTTCTATCTATATAATTGAATTTTCTAAAACTTTATTAGCTGCGTTCTTAATTTTTTCTTTTTTATAATTATACCACCAAACAGGTGCTGTTCTTTTCATTAAAGTATCAATGCCTCTCATACCAAAAAAATTCCAAGTACCTTTTAACTTTCCTGTTATACCCTGTTGAAAGGCTCTCAAACTCATAGCAAAGCCACTATCTAGGTATTCCATATGATGCCAGCACCCCGCAGGCATGAATAATGTATCACCATGTTCTAAAACTACTTCATATCCATTCGCAAATTTTAGTGCAGGAAACTCATTAAGATTTACCTTGCTATTTTCTGTATAATAATTAGAAAAATCTGCCAAGCTTAATACCTCAAAAGGCTTACGATATAGCTTGTGTTGTTCTTGATAAGGGAAAAGCAACACTCTTTTTCTGCCTATAAATTGTGTATGAAGTATGTGGGAAAGATCAATATCAAAATGCATATGTGTTATAGATCCCTGTCCACCCACAAACAACATGGGTACACGCTTTATAAAACCCTTCATTAAATGATCCGGCCAAATAAAATCTTCTTTTAATTTTGGCGCATGTGCAAAAATATTGAATAAAAAAATACGCCATGCTGCAGGCCCTTGGCTTATCATATCAATATACTTTCCAAAATTAGTATATTCATCTGCTTTATTTACGGGTGTATATGCATCACTTTTTGTATTATTATATATTCCTACTTTTTTATCACCTACAACAGATTTAAAAAAATGCCAATCCCACTTCGCATAAGCAGGCCAATTATGTGATAGTTCTCTTATTACTAAAGGAACTTTCGGCAAATAATAATTGCGTTTAAAATCTTCAGGAGATATATTTTGAACAACATCGACTGGCTTAATTTGCATATCACCATTTTTCGCAAAAGTAAAACTAATTACTAAATTGATTTGAAAAGATATAAAAAGCAATAATTTCGATTATGCTTATTCATTTGCATCCCCAAGGTCCACAACAACGACACATAAGTACAATTATTGAATGTTTGCGTAATGGAGGAATAATCATTTATCCAACTGATACCATTTATGGACTTGGGTGTGATATTTACCAACATAAAGCCATTGAGCGCATTTGTCGAATTAAACAAATAGATATTGCTAAAGCACAGTTGTCCTTCATATGCTACGATCTAAGCCATTTGAGCAATTTTACGAAAGGTATTTTCACCCCAGTATATCGAGTATTAAAAGAATATTTGCCGGGTCCTTATACTTTTATTTTGCCAGCTAGTAAACAAGTGCCTAAAATTTTAAAAAGTAAAAAAGATACAATAGGCTTAAGAATTCCAAATAATATTATTTCACGTTCTATTGTACAAATGCTTGAACATCCTATTTTATCTACATCATTACCCGGAGAAATAGTAGAAGAATACACCGATCCAGCATTAATACATGAAAAATTTAAACATGTGGTAGATATTGTTGTAGATGGGGGAATTGGAGGAACAGTTCCCTCTACTATAATAGATTACACAACAGATGTACCTGTTTTAGTGCGCAAAGGACTGGGAGAGTGGGAAGCATAAAACCTACATGTATTTTACATAAATCCCATTAACTGTAACTGATTATCTAAATCATCAAACTGAAAATATGGTTAACAATTTAGCATAGTAAGTATGGCTACTTTAGATTGTTTATGTAATAAAACTAAATCGATTTAGTATAAGCCATCAACCAATCCATCAATTACATTAATTGTATTAAGCATATCTACAGAAAAGGGAGTAGAAATTGAATCAATATATTCCTATGTACAATCAATTTGTCAATTCATCATATTGTTTTTCACTTAAAATGCTAGTAGGATTATTAGGATCATAATAAATAGTTATTTCTTCACCATTATCTTTACTCATAAACGAACTTTGATCCATACTGGCTGTTTGAATATTTCCTTTTTGATCTTTAAACTCTACTGTCCATATAGTAGATTGGCCTTTACCAATTCTGCCATTACCTCTTTGACTTATAATAGTAGCTATTACTTTTTGATACGTTTTATATATTTCTTGACCTCCTTGATTAGGTGATGGAAGAAATTTCTTTCCATATAAAAATATAATAATAGTAAGTGCTATCATTATACTTGTTAAAATAATTTTACCTGATTTACTTTTCATCATAAAAAAATAGTTTAATGTTTAAATAAAGGAATTTACAAACAGCTGTAACTTAGTTTGGACAATGATTAACAAGTATTTTTTTTCGTTCAAGAATTTCAAAAGCCAAATTTAAGCAAATTATTAAGCTTTTTAGTGAAGATTTAATGATTACACAAACAGCTAATAGTTTAGGTATTATAAAAGTAAGTATAAATAGAATTTTATAGATCAATAAAACAATGAATTGTCTGATATTTACTTTGAATAAAGAAAATTACTTTAATTAAATATCCATAACAGAATGGGGTTATTCGAAACCTTAAGCCATTGATCTATATTTTTCATACAAGCATTTGAAACCGCCGGACAACCCCATCCTTCTGGGGTTCCATTAGGACATACTTCTTCATTGGAGATTGCATCCCATGAGTGTAATACAATTGCTCTTTTTGCTGCATTACTGTTTGTTTTTTCCAATCCAT
>CAZXBE010000082.1:0-8817 GCA_964638565.1 uncultured Chitinophagaceae bacterium | reverse complement strand
ATAAAAAAATCAAGATATGCATGGTATCCTCCCAATACAGCTTAGCAATAAAATAAATAAAGCATTGTTTACGTGTAATAAGCCTTTTGTTCTACTAACATATATCCTTAAGCTTGTTTTAATAATAAAAACATTTTTATGTAAAAAATATAGCTATGCTGTAGGAAAGCTTATTAATTGGTTCAAAATTGGATTAAGTCGCTTTATATGCAACATGCATTTATGAAAGCCATTTAAAATTGAAATTGTATACGAATTCTATAAATAAGTATAACATGTTTTTGAGATGTGGTTCAGGATAACGTATGGCTTTTGTTTTCATTCTAATAAAAATATTTTACAGAATTAGATAAAATATATAATGAAATTTTTATAATGTGATATGGAAAAAATATTAATGGTAGATGATGATGATTTAATGCTGAAAATTGCTACCAAGTTTCTTCAAAAAGAAGGCTATGATGTGATAGTAGCAGGAAATGGTAGAGATGCGATGAAAATTATTCATGAGGCCTCAGTACCATTTGAGTTAATTATTTCAGATGTCATAATGCCTTATTCCAGTGGTTTTGAATTGGTAAGTACTTTGAAAAAACATTCTTTGTACTGTAATATACCCGTTATCATCATTTCATCAAGTGGTAATGAAACCATTGTAAAAGAGGCGTATCAATTAGGTGTTGATGATTTTTTAAAAAAGCCTATCATGCCACAAGAACTTTTAGTACGAGTAAAAAAAATTTTATCACGGCCTCAAGTAAATATCTCTTAAGGCATGTATTTGCTTAACATTTTTGAAACGTGGTGGAATGAGTTCAACAATTCCTTTTACAACTTTAGTCCAACGTTGTACAATAACTTTGCGTCTTTCCCGTTCTTTATACAATTATCAATTCTTTTTATTGCTATTGCTTTTTTTACAACGGTAGTAACTTATTTAAGATTAGCAATAAGAAGAGCAGTAGGGTATTATAAAGAGCTTAGAAAACAACAATATACACCTATTATTGAGCAACTAATAAGTGATGCTACCATCATGAATGAAGAGTTACATAGCGGCATGCAAGTAGAAGATATTAAATTAGATAAACATGTTGTGGCTTTCGAAAAAGAATTACCTATCAAGCGAAAGTACATAAGGCAAATCGTAATAGATGATATGATGCATTACAAAAAAATATTTTTTGGAGATGCTGTGCTGCTACTAAAGCAATTGTTTATAGATCTGAATTTGCAAAAGGATGCATTGGCTAAATTACATGCATTTAATTGGGAGCGCCGGGTAAAGGGACTTAGAGAGTTGGCTCGTATGGAAGTAACGGTACAAGATGTAAATATTTTACCCCTTACGAACAGTAGAAACTATTTTTTGCGTATGCAGGCCCGTTCTTGTTATATACGTATTAGCAAAAACGAGCCGTTTAAATTTTTTGATATTTTAAAAGAACCATTAACCAAGTGGGATCAAATAGATTTATTTGAAATTATATCCACCACGCCGAATTTAAACATTCCTAACTTCTCTAGGTGGATTAACTACTCAGCCAACAACAGCCTCGTTTCGTTTTGTTTAAAATTAGCAGTATACTTTAATCAACAAGATGCTATCCCCTCTATCATAGAATTATTAAAAACAAAAGATCATAACCTGCGAGCAGAAGCCATTATAACATTGGGGCAATTACAAGCCGATGAGGTAGAGGATATGCTTTGTGATATGTATAATAACGAACCTCAAATTTGTCAAGTAGCCATTTTAAAAATGTTAGGATTAACGGCATCTAAAAAGCATACTGATTTTTTAGCCAAGCAGCTACAATATTCCAGTGAATATGACATAAAGCTTACGGCGGCACGATCTCTTATTGCACATAACGAAGCAACAAAAAATTTATTAGATGATTTAATGCAACATACTTCGGGGCTAACGCAGGCTATTTTAAAACACAGTTTAAACCCACTTATTAAATACTAATGGAAGAAAAAGGATTTTGGGAACGGTTGCAAGAAATATACGAGGCTTTTGTTTTTGTGTACGGGTTTGTATTGCTTATTATATACGGATTATTTGCAATGCTTTCTAGCAGTTCTATTCGAAAGTTTTTGCGTAAAAATAGTTACGTTGATTATAATGAAATTATTGATTCTCCCTTAGCTCCTGGTATATCTGTTATTGCGCCTGCATTTAATGAAGGAGTAACAATTATTGGAAATGTACGTTCGTTGCTTACATTGCGGTATAGTAAATTTGAGGTTATTATTGTCAACGATGGAAGTACAGATGATACGTTGGAAAAACTCATTAAAGAATTTTCGTTGATAAAAGTGGATTTTGCGTACAATGAAAGAATTAGAACAGAGCCTATTAAGAGTGTATTTAAATCAACAGATTCCGCCTTCAACAACCTAGTAGTTGTAGATAAAGAAAATGGAGGTAGCAAAGCAGATGCCTCTAATGCAGGTATTAATGCTTCTGCATATCCGTACTATTTATGTACCGATGTAGACTGTATTCTTGCAAAAGATACATTGTTGAAATTGATTAAACCTTTTTTAGACAAAGAGCGCCGAGTTATTGCCACCGGTGCTACACTGCGTATAGTAAATTCTTGTAAAATTGACCAAGGAGAATTGGTGGAAGTTATACCCCCTAAAAAATTGCTGCCTCGATTTCAAGAATTAGAATATGTGCGTTCATTTGTATTGGGTCGAATGGCGTGGAGTAGAATTAATGGACTACTCATCGTTTCTGGCGGGTTAGGTTTATTTGATAAAGAAGTTGCCATTAGAGCAGGGGGATATGACCATAAATCGTTTGCAGAAGATATAGACATGATTACTCGAATGAGAGAGTATATGTACGATAATAAATTAGACCATGTGGTGGAATATATTCCTGATTCAGAATGTTGGACAGAGGGGCCTTCCACATTGAAAGTATATTCCAGGCAGCGTACTCGTTGGGGAAAAGGATTGATTCAATACATGTTCAACCATCGAAAATTTTTTTTCAATCCTCGTTATGGGCGTGCAGGATTACTTACGTATCCTTACTTTTTCTTTTTTGAATGGCTAGCGCCTTTCATTGAATTTTTTGGTATTTTGTTATATATCTATTTAATATCCACAAATAAAATAAATTGGCCCTATGCCATTATATTAATCATATTTGTATATACGTTTTCTATAATGATTAGTACTATAGCCGTTTTATGGGATCAAATGACGCATAGATGGTACAGATCGTGGAAGCAAGTATTTGGATTGTGTTTGATGGCATTTATTGAACCAATTTTATATCATCCCTTGGTGGTATTTTTTGCCTTGAGAGGAAATTTCTTTTATGTAACACGACGTCGATTAAAATGGGGAACTATGACTAGGCAAGGATTTGAACAAAATACAGCTAATAAATCTACAACAACAATACCTTCAAAACCAGCATAAAAATCACAAAAAACTATATCCTAATAAGCATATGATAAAAAAATATTTTCTCATAATTGTAATATGTATTATCCATGATATTACCGCAAGTGCTCAAGCTTATGATAGCCCAGACGATTGGGTTAAAGCAGCCCTATACCAAATCAATCAAAAAAAAGATTATAAAAAAGCATTATACCTATGTAAACAGGGATTAGCTAAAACACCCCAATATGTCGATCTGCACGTAGTGTTAGGACGCATATATATGTTAACCAATCGCAATAATGAGGCTCGTAAAGAATTAACCTGGGTGACAGAAAAACAGCCATCTAATATAGATGCATTACGTTATTTGATTAACATAGAAAGTAAGGAAAAGAGATACAACGAAGCTTTATGTTATGCAGATGAAGCATTAGCTAAAGTACCTGGTGATAGAGAGTTGCTTGTTAAAAAAGCTACCATTTATTTAGACACACGTTTGTACGATAAAGCGTTTGCTATTACTGAAAAATTATTGGAAAGATACCCAGATGATGATACGTTACGCAGTATATATGTAGATCAACGATTAACTGCTGGCCGCTTTTTTGCTAAGAATGCACAATCCATAAAAGCGAGGGAAGTGTTTGAATCGGTTATAAGCATAGAGCCCTATAATAGAGAAGCAAAAGAATATCTAATAAACAATAGTATACGATCTGGAAATACCCAACAAGCATTACAATATGTAGAGGAAGCGCTCAGTCAAGCCCCCAATAGCTATGAATGGATGCGCAAAAAAGCATCTCTACTCACCGATATGCATCGTTATCCAGAAGCAATTGAAATAGTAGAAAAAATGATACGATTATATCCCGCTCGTGGCGAATTATCAAGACAATTAGTAGACTTAAGAATGCTTGCTGGAGGCTATATGATGAAAATGGATGCTTATAATAACTATGTTGCGGTATTAGAAAAACAACCAACGAACAAAGAAGCTCTTAACAATGTTATCAATATGGCATTGGCTAGAAATAATACAGCGGATGCGTTGTTTTATATTAACAGAGCGCTCAACCTTAATGCGAATGATGCTGATCTATTATTTAAAAAATCGGTAGTGTATGAAATGCTACGCAATTATGAACAGGCTACTATTATCATGCAACAATTGGTTAGCATAAGAGCCAATAACCCTGCGTATACAGAACGATACATCGATTTATTACTTATTACAGGAAAAGAATATTTGGCTGAAAATCTTTGGGAAAAAGCAGTAGAAACATTTAAAAAAGTTTTATTATATCAACCCAATCAGCCACAAGCATTGGATTACTTAGTAAGCGTATGCCTACAACAAAAAAAATATGATGATGCATTGGCATATCAAAATGAAATTATTCGTATAAATGCTACAGTAGAAGCAAGATTTAAAAAAGCAAACATTTTAATGGATGCCGGTAGGTATGCAGAAGCAAGTAAATTATTGCAAAAAATTTATGAAATAGAAAAAGCTCCAATATATAAAAACGCATTGATAGAATCTTTTTTATTTGCAGCTAAAAATGCCTTTCAACAAGAAGAAACAGATAGTGCTCGATTGTACACCTTGATGGCACTACATATTGCACCCAATGATACTACTGCACTGAACTATATTATCAATACAGAAAGCGGATTGAAAAACTATACGCAGGCACTTTACTGGTGTGATAAAGCACTTGACCGATATCCAGCATCTAAATCGTTTAAACTAAAAAAAGCTTCTGTACTAGAGGGTGCAGGTCTTTATATGGAGGCATATAAAGTAAGTTATCAACTTATACAAGAATATCCATACAGCCAACGTATACGCAATGTTTACCTTAATCATAAATTAATGGCAGGTTTACAGTATAATAAAAATGAAATGCCCGACAGCGCTATCATGGAATTCAAGGCTATGCTAAATGTAGAACCTAACGACACAAACGCGTTATACTATTTGGCACAAGCATATAATACCCAAAAACAATACGATAGTAGCCTGTATTATATAGACGCTTATTTACAACAACGACCAGAAAGTGAACAGGGTATTTTTAAAAGAGCTGTCATATTTGAAAACACAAGACAATACGATTCCGCTGCATATACCATGAAAAACTTAACACGTCGTTTTCCAGACAACCAATCGTACACCAACTATTATGATTACTTACATAGTATGACATTAAAAGACCAAATAGGATTATTTTGGTTAAACTCCAATTTTGATGATGTGGCATTACCAAGCAATATAGTTACACTACATTATCAACACCACCTTAAAAATAGAAATATTACATTAAATACCAGACTGAATTATGCACCTCGTAGAACTGGTAATGGGTTTCAGTTTGAAGGCGAAGCGTTTTGGATCCATTCTCCAAAATACTACTCTCAAATTTTGGCCGATATTTCCAACGGAGTGATTTTTCCCAAACTTAAACTAGGATATTCTCTCTTTAGAAACTTTAATAACGGTTGGGAGGGCGAGTTGGGCTTACGATACCTAAATGCGGATAGTTTAAGCACATTATCTGTTACAGCTTCTGCTAGCAAATATTTTAAAGAATATTGGTTTAATGCTCGAACATATATTATTCCTTTATATGGAAAAATAAATCCTTCATTTAACCTTACAGCTCGGTACTATATGAATAATTTTTCCGATTATGTTGCATTGATAATAGGTGCAGGAAGCTTGCCAGATGAGAATAGTAGATTATTTTTATTAAACAACAATATACAATTTTTATCTAAAAGTGTTGGAATAGGATATCAAAAAACTATTCGGTATAGAAATATTTTAAGCGCCATATACACTCTTACCAACCAAAAAGTAGCAGTGGATGCGTTTCAAAATCAACATCTGCTTTACCTTACCTTTATTCGAAAAATATAAAATAGATGTATCAATTTTATGGATAAGATTTTATACTCCCTGTCCACTAAAATCTTGCTTCCAAGTATTTATTTGCTCATTGTAATAACTTGCTTTTATTGGTTTTATAGAAATATAAAAAAGATGTTCGTATCCTTTAAAAATTCATAAACCGAATCTATATAATATAAATTATAACCAATGTGTACACGTGCCATAAAAATTGTACTTCTAGTGCTTCTATATGGGCTTAATGGTTGTTCCTCTACAAGCCAGCCGATAATATTATGCAAGCAAAATACAAGTAGTTATAGTATCATAATTAACGATAAGGCAAACGGCATAGAGCAAAAAGCAGCTATTATTTTACAAACGTATTTTAAAAAAGTTACAACCATTCAATTGCCAATCAAAAAGGAATCTCATGCAGATGGTAGTTTTAATATTTATGTAGGCTATACCAACAAATCAAAACGGATACTACCTTATATGAAAATTAGAGGTGATGATTTTATCTTAGCTACACAATCCAATCAGGTATTTATATATGCTGCCACAGATAAGGCTTTGTTGTATGCTACATACGAATGGATAGAGCGATATTTACAATGCAGAAAACTAGATGCTGGCCCTGCATATTGCCCTTCATTATCAACCATAACCATGGAGAGTAATATGATAAATATTCAAAAACCTGCATTTGAATACAGAGAAGTATATTATCCGTATGAAGAAGATGAAGAATATATGTGGTGGCATAAAATACACACCATTAATAAAGATTGGGGATTATGGGGGCACACATTTAATAAGATTATTACAGCAAAAAAATATTTTACTACACATCCAGAATATTTTTCACTTATTGATGGGAAACGAAAACCAGTAGGATTTTGCTTAACAAATGCTTCTTTAAAAAAAGAATTCATTTCTATGCTTAAAGAAAAAATGGAAAATAATCCTAGTGCAACGTATTGGTCTGTAAGCCCAGAAGAAGGCATCGAATATTGTACTTGTAATGCATGTAATTCAGTTATGAAGAAAAAAGGAACTACAGCGTTGCTACTTTATTTTATTAATGATATTGCAGCTGCATTTCCTGATAAAAAAATAGTTACACTAGCTTATGAACAAACCAGTGACCCACCTGAGAACATATCCATTCGAAACAACGTATATATTATGTTGAGTGATATTGAGGTGTACCGTCATCAACCACTCCCTACAAGTAAATCAGCAGCCATCTTTAGAAAAAGGTTAGAAGGGTGGAGAGCAATTACGTCGAATATATTTATATGGGACTATGTAACACAATTTCCAAACTACTTAGCTCCCTTTCCTAATATACCAACCTTACAACCCAATATACAATTTTTGCAGTCGTACATAAAAGGAATATTTGAACAAGGTAGCGGGGAGACCGTTAGTGAAAATAGCGCATTACGTACTTACTTACTAGCTAACTGGTTATGGAACCCATCGTTAAATAGAGATAGTTTACAGCAAGATTTTTTACAACATTATTATGGGAAAGCGGCGCCTTGCATCAATCAATATCTATTTATGTTAGAAGATGCATTAGTAAAAACCAAAGCAACATTAGATATTTACGGCAATCCGATTGATGCAAAAAATACATTTTTATCTCCAGCCTATATAGATGCATATAGCCAAATACTTGATAAAGCGGAGGCATTAGCAGAAACGAATGACTATGCAGTAAAACATGTTACAGAAGCTAGAATACCACTAGAGTATACTGTTTTGCAACAAGCTCGATATTATGGATTAGATCTGTATGGAATATTTGAAAAAGAAGGAGATGCATATAAAATTAAGCCTACTATTCATAACCGATTAAAACGGCTAGTCAATCAGTGTAATGATTTTGGAATTACTACACTATCTGAAATAGCATTTACTGCTAACGATTATTTAAAAGAATGGGAAGAAATTATATACAAAGCATATAAGGCAAACAAAGCATTAAATGCTACGGTATCACTACAGTATGCTCCTAATCCAGAATATTTTAATAAAGGGCCTCGTACTATTGTAGATGGTATGTATGGGTTTTCTGACTATAGCTACAACTGGTTGTGTTTTTATAATGTCAATATGGAAGCTGTTATAACATTGCCCCGTATGGAAAAGGTAGAAACAATAGAATGTAATTTTTTAGATGATCCCAAACATTACATTTTCTTGCCTACAAATATTGATGTGTTTTATTCAGTAGATGGGGAAAAATATCAACTGTTAAAAAGCTTTTCTATAAGGCAATTAGAGCACTATAATCCTATTATTACACCATACATTTTTTCTTTTCCAACCGTATCTGCAAAATATATAAAACTGGTAGCTAAAAATAATACAGCATTACCTAATTGGCGACAACACGCTACTAAAAAGCCTATGCTGGCTTGCGATGAAGTATATGTAAACTAAATAATTCTGCACTATAAGTGCAGAGGTTTTGTATTGGAGTGGAACTCTAA
>CAZXBE010000081.1:0-8825 GCA_964638565.1 uncultured Chitinophagaceae bacterium | reverse complement strand
CTTACATGGAGTAGTACTCAACTATCAAGTGTTTGGCATAAATAAACCATACGAACTTCCCGAATACAATAGAGGCCGAACACTTGTACACGAAACAGGACATTTTTTGGGATTGTTTCATATTTGGGGTTCTACCAATAATAATTCATGTACTGACACAGATTTTCCTTTTTTGACAACAAAAGATGATACACCCAATCAACTGAAGGCAACCCTTGGCAATCCAGATCCGCTCAATAATAGCCACATTGTAACTGATCTCTGCACATCATCCCCCCCTGGTATTATGTATCAAAATTATATGGATTATACAGATGATATAGCTATGGTGATGTTCACTAACGGACAAATGGATGTGATGGAAAATAGCCTATTAAACTCAAGTAATCGAAGCCCTTTACTACAATCAAACAGATATCTACCACCAACTTCTATAATAGACCCAAACAAAGGATATAGTATCACTCCTAACCCGTTTAACCAATCTTTTACTATTCAATTAGCACAACCAACAACCCCATTGCAATATATTCAACTTATAAGCACAAGTGGGCAGGTTGTTAAAACTATTTCGTATGGTAACGGCACTACCTCGCCCAAACTAACAGTTGATCTATCGACACTTTCTTCGGGTATATACATAGTCTTATTAAATTTTAGTGATAGAAAAGCAACCGAAAATATAGTAAAACAGTGAAAAAAATATGTCTATAGAAAATGCACTTCGAGAACTGGTACAAAAAACCTATACAAACAAACCTCTACAAATAATTGCAGAAAAAGTTCTCAGTAAAGAAAGAAAAACAAATGAAGAAGGATTACTTCTTTTTGAAAAAGGCAGTCTTTCTTTTGTAGGTACATTAGCTAATTATATTCGAGAAAAAAAGCATGGTAACAATACCTACTTCAATAGAAATTTTCATATAGAACCCACTAATGTTTGTGTATTTAGCTGCGCATTTTGTTCCTATTCTCGTTTATACGCTCATCGGGAAGAAGGTTGGGAGTTAAGCATAGATGATATGCTCAATAAAGTAAAAGCATATGATCGACAACCTATTACCGAAGTACATATTGTAGGAGGTGTACATCCTAAAATGACTATAGATTTTTTTGCAACACTATTGCAAAAAATAAAGGCACATCGCCCAGATTTACATATTAAAGGCTATACTGCTGTAGAATTAGATTATATGTTTCGGAAGGCCAAACTAACTGCAGCAGAAGGGTTGCGTAAATTACAAACTGCAGGCTTAGACTCCCTACCTGGTGGCGGCGCTGAAATTTTTGATGCTTCTATTCGAGAAAAAATTTGTGCCGATAAAGTTGATGCTAAAGGCTGGTTACATATTCATGAAACAGCACATACCCTAGGTATGCATACTAATGCTACTATGTTGTATGGACATATTGAAAAATATGAACATCGCATTGATCATATGCATCGTTTAAGGGAACTACAAGATAAAACCCATGGTTTTAATACATTTATTCCCTTAAAATTTAGAAATAAAAATAATGACATGAGTCATGTACAAGAATTATCAATTATAGAAGATATGCGTTTATACGCTATTGCTAGAATTTATTTGGATAACTTTCCTCATCTTAAAGCATATTGGCCAATGTTGGGTAGACAAAATGCACAGTTAAGTTTATCCTATGGCGTAAATGATTTAGATGGCACTATTGATGATTCTACGAAAATATATTCCATGGCAGGTTCAGAAGAACAAAATCCTACACTATCAACAGAAGAATTGGTTGCTTTAATTAAGCAAGTACATCGCAAGCCTGTAGAAAGAGATACTTTATACAATGTAATTAAGGAGTATGTTTAATATTTTTCTCCTTTAACTTTTGATCCAAATCTAATACTGCTCCCGCTCATTAGGAAACCGCTGAGTACGCACGTCTTGAATATACTGCTTTACAGCATTGCTAATTTGCTCATGCAAGTTTACATATTGTCGTAAAAAACGAGGCCTAAATTCTTTATTAATACCCAACATATCATGCATAACCAATACTTGGCCATCGCAATGCTTCCCTGCCCCTATGCCAATGGTAGGAATGGTTAAATTTTCTGTTACTACTTTCGCCAATTGTGCAGGTATTTTTTCTAACACCAGAGCAAAACAACCAGCTTCTTGCAACAAAATAGCATCGTTCCTTAGTTTTTGAGCTTCTTCTTCTTCTTTAGCTCTAACATTGTATGTACCAAATTTGTAAATAGATTGAGGTGTTAATCCCAAATGTCCCATAACTGGAATACCTGCTCCCACTATGCGTTTTATACTATCCACTGCTTCTTCTCCTCCTTCTAACTTTATTGCATGTCCACCTGTTTCTTTCATAATACGAATGGCTGAGGCTAAAGCAACATCTGAATTAGATTGATACGATCCAAAAGGCATGTCCACTACTACTAAACATCTATCAACCCCTTTTACCACACATTGTGCATGATAAATCATTTGATCTAAAGTGATAGGCAGAGTAGTTTCATGACCGGCTATTACGTTCGATGCAGAATCACCCACCAGTAACACATCAATACTTACCTCATCAAATATTTTAGCAAAAGAATAATCGTATGCCGTGAGCATAACTATTTTCTCGCTGGCTTCTTTCATTTTTTGTAATGTGTGTGTAGTAACTTTTTTTACTTCTTTATGTACAGACATATAGTATATTATTAGTATAAAGGAACAAAGATATTGTGTACTACACAATGGGGTACTACACTATTTTATGCGTATCTCTATTTTTATTAATGATGGGCAATAAAAAAAAACTAATGGTTCCAAAAAGAATCAAAATAACTGTAAGAGCAAACCATAAAATCATGCCCATACTCATCCCTGCTGCGGCAGTAATGCCATATAATAATAATATTTGCTGTACTGCAAATTGATAACTTCCTATTCCTCCAGGCGAAGGCACTATCATACCAATAGAACCAAAAACTAACACAGAAAGTGCACCCCCATAGCTTAGATGAGCCGTTTCAGATAAGGATAAGAAGCCAATTTTAATACTAAGCAAATACATAGACCAAATAGCAACAGTATAAACAAGAAATAATTTTTTATTTTTTATTTTTTTTATGGTTAGCGCCCCCGCCACAACTGCTAAAAATATTTTTTTTATTTTTTGAATAACAGATACATGTTTATACTTTCTCAAAAAATAGCGGAGTAAAAAAAACAATATTCCTATTATTAAGAGCACTATTCCTAATCGTTTAAAAGAAAAATCACCTGTTTTGTTTTGGAATACACTATGAAATAGGTTAGTACTATAGTTTCCCAGTATATCCACTTGTATAGCAATGGTAATAACAAAAATAATTAACAGTGTAATAACATCAATAGCTCGTTCTACTACTATTGTACCTACTAATTTTTCGGGAGCAATTTTTTCATATCTGCCAAGAAATGTACATTTTAAAATTTCTCCTAACCTAGGTACAGCAAGGTTAGACCAATATCCTATCAATACACATAAAAAACAATTTAGCAATGAGGGCGATTGTCCAAGTGGTTCTATAAGTTGCTTCCAACGTACAGCTCTTAAAAAATGGCTAATTAATAAAATTCCTGCTACCGGTATAAGCAACCAATAATTAGCATGGGAAAGATCAAATATTAATTGATCCCATTTTGTCTTATCAAAATCTTTTACCGTATACCAAAGCAAAAAAATGCCCAACGCCAAAAAAATAATATACTTCAACATAATCCAAAAATTTTTACGTATACTCATTTGCTTTCTAAATTAGAAAGTTATTGGTAAATTATCAATCAATCGAATCTCTTCTATAAATGCAGCTACCAGTATAATTAAATTCTGCCCTTGATTTGCTTTGGACAAAGGTTCTAATGTTTCAGCATCTGCAATAACAACATAATCAATATGTGAAAAACCATTTTGTAATAAAAATATTTTTGCGCTTGTTTCTAATATCTCAAAAGATTGTTGATGAAGTTTTTCTTTGATATTAACCATAGCCTTGTATATAGTAGAAGCTTGTTCTAATGCCTTTGCACTAAGTCGTTTATTACGGCTACTCATGGCCAACCCACTTTTTTCTCGTTCTGTTGTTATGATAAATACTTGAATATTTTTTTGAATAAGCGTAACCAATTTTTTTAGCACCATACACTGCTGATAATCTTTTTGTCCAAGAAACAACATATCTGGATTAACAACATTTAATAAACGATGTACTACCTGACATACTCCCTGAAAATGACCAGGTCGATAATGGCCTTCTAATAAATTTTCCAATTTGCCTAAATCGTACATTTCTAATGTAGTTGTTCCATTAGGATAGATTTCTTTAACATTAGGTAGAAACAATACATCAACCCCTATCTCCTTTAAAAGCTCAATATCTTCTTCTGTTGTAATGGGATATTTTTTATAATCTTTAGAATTATTGAATTGTGTAGGGTTAATAAAAATGCTACAAATAGTTATACTACACTGTTTCTGACTTGCTTTTACCAGCGATAAATGCCCCTGATGTAGTGCTCCCATTGTGGGCACAAATCCGATTAACACACTTTTTGCAGCTTGCTGCCGACAATAAATATGTAGTTCCTGTTTAGTTGTACAAATGAGCATATTTGTTACACGCAATATAACATTCGTTTTGAACAAAATGACATATCATCATCTCATAACAAAATTTATTTATAACAAATAAAAATACTCAAAATCAAAAAAACATATATGTGCATTAAAAAACGTATTCAACAAAATTTTGCTTTTCAATACAATCATTTATGAATTATCTATCATAAATATAATTTTATAAAAAATATTTTTGCGAATATTCGTACCTTTGCGCATCTGTCTTTCGTCACTTTGCTATAAAAAATTATACATGTCTAGTAAAAGAAGAATTCTATTCGTTGCCAATGAGATATCACCGTATCTGGAATTAACAGAATTTGCCGACATGATAAATAAATTAGCTATTAAAAGCAACAATATGGGCTTTGAGGTACGTTGCATTATGCCACGTTTTGGTGTAATAAATGAACGCAGACATAGGTTGCATGAAGTAGTACGTTTATCAGGTATTAATATCTCTGTAGGAGATGATGATTATCCGCTACAAATTAAGGTAGCCTCTTTACCAAGTGTACGGTTACAAGTATATTTTTTAGATAATGACGATTTTTTCAAACGCAAATTTGTATTTACAGATGAGAAAGATAAATGGTTTGACGACAATGCATTGCGTACAATTTTCTTTTGCAAAGGCGCTATTGAAACAGTAAGAAAATTTGGATGGCCCCCCGATGTTATTCATTGTAGCGGCTGGATGACAGGGCTTATTCCAATGTATATAAAAACATTATATAAAAAAGAACCTGTTTTTACGCATAGTAAGGTTATATACACTATTGGAGAATCTACATTTAAAGGAAAGATTGGAAGTGATTTTCAAAAATTAACTACAGCAAATACACAAATAACAACTAAAGATTTTGAACTTTTAAAAGACGCAACAAATACGGCTATTTTTAAGGGCGGGGCTACCTATGCAGATGCTATTACCTTTGGCTCTGATAAAATAGATAAGAGCCTAACAGAAGCTTTTACAAAAGTAAAAGGTAAAAAAACGCTGACTTTTAAAGGCTATGAAGAAGATCTAAACGACTATATAGAGCTATACAACAGCTTGTCCAAGTAACGTTTTATAAAAAAAGTAACAACCGGGTGGTTGCCTCGTGAGTATTATCAGTCCCCTAACGCAATTGGTTCATTTTTTTTATTAGTTTCGCGTCTTTATAGACACCTGTAATAGCCATTATATAAAAAACAGGCATAGCAATGCTAAAGAGACAGGATATGTCAAATGTGCCTCTTATAAAATTTTTGATTTGTAAAAAATATAATACCAAACTTAAAACGCTTATTAGTGTTCCTATTACACAAAAAAGCAATTGTTTTTTTCTTTCCTTATACAAAAAAATACTTACTACCGCCAGCATAACAGCAACTAAAGTAGTAATGAGAACAGGTGTATTATTAGCTGCTGTAAGCATATAATACTGATTATTCTCATATATACCACTATAAAAAGAGAGCTTTAACGATAGCACTCCGCAAATAATAACTACTATTAGCCACAATGTTTGAACACGTTGAATCATAGAGCTTTTACATTATTTTTTAAGTATACAACGGAAACTGTTGTATAAAAGTATTTACTTCTGCTTTTATTTTTTGCAATATTGTTGCATTTTCTGCATGTTGTATTACTTGATCTATCATATCCACTACAAATTCCATATGCTCCTCTTTCATTCCTCTTGTAGTTATAGCGGGAACGCCCACTCTTATACCTGAAGTTATAAACGGACTTTTATCATCAAAAGGTACCATATTTTTATTTACGGTAATATCGGATTTTCCTAAAGCTTGCTCTGCTTTTTTACCGGAAATATTTTTGTTGCGTAAATCAATCAATAGCAAATGATTGCTCGTTCCACCACTTACCAAATAATAATCTTTAGCTATAAAAGCTTTTTCCATAGCTTTTGCATTTTGAATGATTTGTTGAGCATATACGGTAAAATCATCCGTTAATATTTCTCCAAAAGCTACTGCTTTAGCTGCAATAACATGCTCTAATGGGCCACCCTGTGTACCAGGAAATACGGCCATATCTAACAAATTACTCATGGGTCGAATATTTCCTTTCGCATCTTTTAATCCAAAAAGATTATCTCCATCTTTTTTCATTAAGATAATCCCACCCCGAGGACCACGTAATGTTTTGTGTGTAGTAGATGTAACAATATGGCAATGTTCAAACGGGTCATTTAATAATTTTTTAGCAATTAACCCAGCAGGATGAGAAATATCGGCTAATACAAATGCATTTATTTTATTGGCAACAGCTCTAATACGAGCATAATCCCAATCACGACTATAAGCTGAAGCGCCGCAAATAATCAATTTAGGCTTTTTTTCTAGCGCTACTTTTTCCAACATTTCATAATCGACTAAGCCGTCTTCTTTTTTTATACCATAAAAATTAGCTTGATATAATTTTCCAGAAAAATTAACAGGAGAGCCATGTGTTAAATGCCCACCCATGCTTAAATCTAAGCCAAGAATAGCATCTCCAGGTTTGAGCAAAGCTAACATTACCGAAGCATTCGCTTGTGCTCCAGAGTGTGGTTGTACATTTGCATATTCAACATTAAATATTTTTTTTGCACGATCAATGGCTAATTGTTCTACTTCATCAACTACTTCACAGCCGCCATAGTAGCGCCTTCCAGGATATCCTTCCGCATATTTATTGGTTAATACACTACTCATAGCTTGCATCACTTGCTGGCTGGTAAAGTTTTCACTGGCTATTAATTCTAAACCTCGTTGTTGTCGGTCTAATTCTTTTTGTATAAGGTTGAAGAGAAGCGTATCTTTTTGCATACTTACTGTATTCTTTTTAAATAATTACTATTGGGCACCTTTAAAAACTATGTTTTTTATCTGCGAAAATTATAAAAACAGTCATAGAATCCTGAACGTTAGCCGAAGGGTGCGTTCTATTTCATAATGATAATTTTTAGAGATACCCTATTTAAAATAACTCAAATTCGTTTTAGGAGTAAGCATTAGTAAAGTTTCATACATCAATTCAATCGTTTGTTCAATATCTTTTTTATGGATCATTTCAACCGTAGTATGCATATAGCGAAGTGGTATAGAAATTAATACGGATGGACAACCATCGTTGGCATACGCAAATGAATCTGTATCTGTTCCTGTGCTTCGGCTTGAAGTGCGCATTTGTACATTAATTTTCTTTTTAGCAGCAACATCTTCAACTAACTTAAGTAGTTTATTATGTACAGCTGGTCCATACGATAAAGAAGGGCCTTTACCACACACCACGTCACCTTCAATAATTTTATTAATCATAGGGGTTGATGTATCATGTGTAACATCTGTAATAATAGCAATATCAGGTTTAATACGCCTAGCAATCATTTCAGCACCACGAAGTCCTATCTCTTCTTGCACAGCATTTACAATATATAAACCAAATGGCAATTGTTTCTTATTTTGTTTGAGTAAGCGAGCTACTTCCGCAATCATAAATCCACCTACCCTATTATCAAATGCACGACCTATAAAATAATCGTGTGCTAATTCATCAAAACCTTCTTCATACGTAACTACCGCACCAATATGAATGCCCAAAGCCTCTACTTCTTTTTTAGTACGAGCACCACAGTCTAAAAATAAATTATCAACTTTAGGTTGTGTTTCTTTATTTTCTGCTAAACGAGTATGGATAGCAGGCCAACCAAATACAGCTTTTACAGGTCCTTTTTTACCATGTATAAAAACACGTTTTGCGGGTGCAATTTGATGATCTACACCACCATTGCGCTTTAAATAAATCAGTCCTTCATTATTAATATAATTTACAAACCAACTAATTTCATCGGCATGCGCTTCTATCACTACTTTGAAGGGTGCAGTAGGATTAATAACGCCTACCGCTGTTCCGTAAGGATCAGTAAAACTGCTGTCTATATAGGGTTTGATGTATTGCAACCATTTTACTTGCCCGCCTGTTTCGAAACCGGTTGGAGAAGGCGTGTTAATATATTCCTTAAAAAATTGCAACGATGTTGCATTTAATATAGATGCTGTTTTTGCAGGCTTTTTATTTTTTGCTTTTGCCATGAATGCTAATTGTAAAAGTGTAGTGGTGAACGAATAAAAACCAAAGCTAATTATTTAATAGTAATTATGGGCAACTCTAAAAACTATCATTACAA
>CAZXBE010000080.1:0-8866 GCA_964638565.1 uncultured Chitinophagaceae bacterium | reverse complement strand
AGGTTCTATGCTTGGAGGCAAACAATTGAGTTGTTGCATAGCCCAATGAAAAATATACGTATATTTTTGAACTAGCTCCATTGGTTCTAATTTTTCGAGAGCCGCTTTCATACCTATGCGATCTTCATCTGTTCTGCCTTCTTCTTCAAAATGCCCAGCATCGGTTATATTGCGCACATAGCGAACTTTGTAGCCTAAGTGCAATAGGTATCTGTATACTACATCAAATGTTACATAAGGGCGGGCGTGTCCTAAATGAGTTTCTCCATTTACCGTTGGTCCACACACATACATGCCCACATGGCCTTTTGTTATAGGTTCAAATTTTTCTTTTTGATGGGAGTAAGAATTATAAATATATAGCTCATTCATAATGAATTTAATTACTATTTGCTTTTTGTAGTTGATTTTTTGCTCTGTCAAGTATATTTTGATCTATGTCTTTTTTTAATCGCCTTAGTCCTTCACAAGCATCTCTCAATGCAGTTATTATTGCAATATCATCTTCGTCATATTCCATTTTTTCATTTGTTTTTTTACATTCCTTTTCCATTTCTTCAATTTCATTTAGGAATTGAGGAAAATCATGAAATACTGCAGTATAGAAATTGATTGCTTTATCTGGATGCCCAAGGTGTTCATATTTTTTAGCAACAGCTATCATATCAGGGCCTACAAGATCAGGATAATGACTCATAATCGAATTTGTTATCTTGCTACGTAAAAAAAGCGCTTCTAACTCTTCTTTATCTAAATTATTTCTACTGAAAAACATTGCAAGTTCCCCTGCTCTTATTCTAAGCTCTGCACCATCCATCCAAATTTTTGCATTGAGCGGGTTAGCGGGATAATTATTTGAGTTTTTTTCTGTGTATACTGCTCCATCTCTAATACACTCCAACAAAATTTCAGCAAGCGATATTGCTTTGCATATATTATTGCTTTCTAATATATAGAGCATTCTTGTTAATTCTAAAAGCTCTCCTATATCATCTTTATCAACATCAAGTTTTGCATATTTTGAATATTTAGTAGATCTAATTTCGCCTTGAAGTACCGCTTTAAGTATAGATAAGGCAAAAGGTATATTCGCGTCTTTTTTCTTTGAGAAAAAAGACGCTTTACATTCATATCTTTTATTAATGGTAGATATTATTTTTTCAAACTCCCCATTAGCCAAATCATTCATTATCTCTTTTTCTTTGCTATCCTCAATCAGTTTTTTTAGATCCATATTAAATCATTTAGTCTCTTTTTTAAACTATTTATTATTAATTGAAACATCTGCTATTACAGGAAAATGATCAGAAATTTTTATATCTCCTACTTGACATTGTTGGATAGAAAAACTTGTATCAGCTAATATATAATCAATACGAAGCGTTGGTGAAATATTACGAAATGTACGTCCAATACCAAATCCTTTTTTTAAAAAAGCATCTTGCATATTACCTTTTATGCGAAAATACGTAAATGAATTAGGTACATCATTAAAATCGCCGCAAACAATACTGGGATAGGGACTTTGTTTTAAAGCATTATGTACAACATCGGCCTGAACTGCCCTCCCCTTAAGACCAATTTTGAGTTTAGAGTACAAACTTTTTGAAGCATCAACATTAATTTCTTGTTCTTCCTTCAAATTTTTAATGGCTTCATAATCTTTATTTCCCAATTTAAATGAAAATAAATGCGTTGTGTATAAACGAAAAGTATCTACTCCTTTAACAAGGTCTACAAAAAGAAGTTTGTCTTTAGAATTTGGATATTTTATATATCCCGAATCAACAATGGGATAACGAGAAAAAATAATACTGCCAATAGAAAATGTTTTTTTAATAGAAGAATCTCTGCTGGGAAAATAAGAATAGTTGAATGCTGTTCTATGTAAAATAGATTGTTCGTTTGTTTGTAGAGTATCTAAACTATTGTGATTGGAATATTCTTGCAAACAAATAATGTCTGCATGCTGGCTTGTTAAATATTTTAAAATGTCTTCTCTATGTTGTATTCGATCTTTTCCATTGTTGGCAACACCTTCCATGTATTGAACATTCCAAGTAAGTATACGAATAGTTGCTGCTTTTTTATTGATATTAAACACATGGTTTCCATTAAATGCAAACATTACTATTATCTGCTGAACGCCTATTAATAGTACAATTAAGTTAACTAAACTGAATAAGGGTTTTATAAAAATCCAGAGAATTAAAAAAAGAATTGTACCAATAAACAATATAGGGAACATCATGCCCATTAACCCTATAAACCACCATTGTTGAGCCGATAAAAATGGGATGAGGCATGTTG
Source organism: uncultured Chitinophagaceae bacterium (assembly GCA_964638565.1). GTDB lineage: Bacteria > Bacteroidota > Bacteroidia > Chitinophagales > Chitinophagaceae > CAYVXB01. The sequence goes on along the minus strand of CAZXBE010000080.1, from coordinate 6,556 downwards.
CTAAAAAAGGAATAATACAAAGGATATTAAGAAAAAAAATGATATATCGAATTGCTCTAACCACTGATTGTATGAATTATAATTTTTCACTAGCCTTACGCAACATATCTTTTTCTTCTTGGGTTAATGCGTTATAACCGTGTTTATTTATTTTATCTAATAGTTGATCTATTTTTTGTTGATTAAGAATCGCTGTTTTTTTAAATGGAGGAGGTTTTGTTTTACGATGAGAGTTCTTTTTATTTGTAGGATCGAACCAACTATTTATTGATTGGCATACTGTGTACATCCATTTGCCCCAATCATTCCCTTTTTTTAATTGCCATATAAATATAAACCCTATTAATCCACCTCCCAGTTGAGCCCAACGCTCTGGGGCATTCAAAGGAATACTAATTAGGTTGATAATTAAATATATTGCAGTGAATACCCATAATGGAATACCTCCTTGAATAAAAGGGAATATTCTATAATTAGGCGCTAGTGTGGTAGTTGCTATGGAAATAGACATTACACTAGCTGAAGCGCCTAATAAAAAGGAAGAATCAACACCAGCCCTTAAAGCAGGAATTGTATTTATGGCAATGCTATATACTGCAGCCCCTACCCAACCACCATATAAATAAATGGGAATTATTTTTTTACTATTAACAAGATTTTTTAAGATGGATCCAAAGCCCCATAACCATACCATATTGCTAAGAGATTGCCATATGTCAACATGTGAAAACATGTAGCTACATAAAGTCCATGGACGATATAAAAGCCCTTTGATATTTGCAGGAAGCGCAAACCAATTTAAAACATTACTATAAAAATTAATTGTTGTATGATCAAGTATAAGGTATATAGTTTTGATAAAAAGAAGTACAAACAAAAACAAAACGTTTATAATAATAAGTATGATAAGTATATTATTCCGTTGCCAAGGCGAAGCAACTTTCTTATATTGTTTGACTATAGGCATATAATAGAACAAAAATAAAAATTAAAAAGCGTAAAAGAGCAGATTCTACATTTTATTGCGATACACAATTGGTTAATGATATCAATAAAATCTTTTTCTATTCGTTTTATTCCATATAAATACAATAATAAAACCAAATAGTGCTCCGCCCAAATGCGCCCAGCGCGCTACATTGTCGCCAGCCGTATTGCGAAGTGCAAAAAATAATTCCATACCAATGTATATGAGTATAACCCATTTTGCTTTTATGGGCACAAAGAAATAGACATATAAGTATGTATTAGGAAATAAATAAGCGAAAGCAGTAAGCACTCCAAAAACTGCTCCAGAAGCACCTAATGTAGGTTCATTAAATTTTGCTTGCACATATTTATCTATGATAGCTGTAGCATATCTTCCCAAGTTAGGATCCTGAGTATTATTTTTCCATATATCTGCACCAGCCAAATCAGCGGCTTGTGGAATATGCGCAGCCAAATTATACTTTTGGTACAATTCTAAAAATAGATTGTATGTAGGATGTGCTTCAAATACAAAGAACGTTTGTTGTAAATGATTAAGGTCATACCATAAAAATCCCATATGCAAAGCTGAAGCACCCAATCCACAAATAAGATAAAAGAATAGAAATCGTTTAGGCCCCCACGTGCTTTCTAATATAGAACCAAACATCCATAAAGCAAACATATTGCCTATTAAATGCATGATATTATCAGGATCATGCATAAACATATGTGTAAGAAATTGCCAAGGTTTAAATAAAGGGGAACCTATATAATGCAGTGCAAATAGATCCTCCATGTTTACTCCACTGCCATTAATTGTTTTTTGGGCTAGATAGAAAAGTCCATTAATGATCAATATATTTTTGATCACCAAAGGAAGAATATTAAAACGACCGGGTCTAAATGATTGCATGGTAAATCAAAAGTAAAAACTCAAAAGCATAAAACGCTGGTTTTAGTGAGAATATTATCCAATAGCTTGTTTTAAATCAGCCATTAAGTCATCTACATCCTCAATGCCAACACTTAACCGAATTAATGAATCGGTTAATCCATTTTTTATTCTTTCTTCTTTAGGAATAGATGCATGTGTCATAGAAGCAGGGTGGTTGATTAAAGATTCAACACCGCCAAGGCTTTCAGCTAATGCAAATATTTTTGTAGAAGATAGTACCCGTCTAATATTTTCAACTGTTTCATCTTTTAAGATAAAACTCATCATACCACCAAAACCTCTCATTTGCTTTTTAGCAATACTATTATTTGGATGATCTTCAAAACCACACCAATATACTTTGTGTACTTTGGGATGATTGCGTAAAAAATGAGCTATTTTTTCTCCATTTTCGCAATGCCGCTGCATACGTACATGCAAGGTTTTAATACCTCTCAATACTAAAAAACAATCCATTGGACCAGGCACCGCACCACAGCTCTTTTGAATGAAATATAATTTTTCTCGTAAATCAGCATTGTTCATTACCAAACATCCTTGTATAACATCGCTATGTCCACCTAAATATTTAGTGGCGGAATGCATTACAATATCAGCTCCTAAATCGAGCGGATTTTGCAAGTACGGTGATGCGAATGTATTATCAACACAAACTAATATATTATGTTTTTTACTAATATGTGTTATAGCCGCAATATCTGTTATGTTCATTAATGGATTGGTAGGCGTTTCTATCCAAATTAATTTAGTATTTGTGTTGATATACGATTTTACGTTGTCTGCTTGCTGTGTATTTACATAATGAAATTTAATACCAAACTTTTCAAATATTTTTGTGAATAAGCGATAGGTTCCTCCATACATATCGTTTGCAGCAATTACTTCATCTCCGGGCTGTAACAATTTTATTACTGCATCTGTAGCTGCTACTCCACTACTAAATGCTAATCCATATTTTCCATTTTCGATTTGTGCGTAGACATTTTCCAACGCCGTTCGGGTAGGGTTTTGACTGCGTGCATATTCATACCCTTTATGTTGTGCAGGCGCCTCTTGTACATAGGTAGAGGTTTGATAAATGGGTGTCATGATAGCGCCTGTAGTTGGATCAGGCTCTACACCTGCATGAATAAATTTTGTAGCAAGTTTCATATTGAATTCATTAAACGTTAATTGGCAAAACTACTTTTATATTATCCCATAGCATAATTAAGTTAGCTCCATTGGGGATGGCATCGAAGTACATGGTAAATACTTCAACTACATCTGTTTGGGCCTGAATAGAGATATCTGTACGTAACACATCTTTTTTAACATCATAGTTAAACGCACCCCAGGCATTTAAATCTTTATTTAGTATTATTGTCCATTGTTTCTCGCTAGGAATACAATACAATGTATATCTACCTTTTGAAATTTTCTTCCCTCCTATTTTTACATTTTGATAGAATTCTATTTCCGTAGATTCATTAGCTCCTAAGCGCCATACCTCATTGTACTTCACTACTTCGCCACCAAATATGGTTCTACCTTTTTTTTGAGGCCTGCTATATGTAACCCGTGCAACGGGTGTGCTACCAACTTTTCCTTGAATCCTTTGTATCGGATAATTTATGGGGAAATAGCTCATATCCATGGGTGATTTATCTAATTCCGTTGGACTAGTTTGCCCATACAAATAAGAGCTTATCAATATTATACAACAAATAAATAGGTACTTCATATTATTATACTGTTTATAGTTAGAAAAAAAATACCAATAGCTTGTTATTTAGAGCTGTCAATAGTTCTAATAAGTTTTCCTGCGCTGTTTTGATGTGTATGAAAAATAATTGGAATATCATTGCTATGAACAGTTAAATTACCTTGCCATATACCTTCTTCAAAGGTTTGACTCTTCGAATATAATGTTAGAAACAAAAAGCATAGTAACAAAATAGAACGTTGCATAAGTAGACGTTTTTACAAATATAGAACGTTGTATTATTTTATTCACTATTCATTATACGATATTATTTACTTTTGCCCGGAACAAAAAACATGACAGATATGCCTAAAGGCTCCATTTCACAGTTTATACAACATCATTACCGCCATTTTAATGCAGCAGCACTGGTAGATGCCGCTAAGGGCTATGAAACACATTTGCTAGAAAATGGCAAAATGATGATCACCCTTGCTGGTGCAATGAGTACGGCAGAATTGGGTATTTCATTAGCAGAGATGATTCGTAAAGATAAGGTACAAATTATTTCATGCACTGGTGCTAATTTAGAGGAAGACATCATGAATTTGGTAGCACACACACATTACAAACGTGTTCCTAATTATAGAGATCTTAGTCCAAAAGAAGAATGGGAGCTTTTAGAAAAAGGTTACAATCGAGTTACAGATACTTGTATACCCGAAGAAGAAGCGTTTAGAAAAATACAACATCATATTTTTAAATTATGGAAAAATGCGGAAACTAAAGGTGAACGATACTTTCCACATGAGTATATGTATAAATTATTGTTGAGTAAAGTAATGCAAAAAGATTACGAAATAGACCCTAAACATAGTTGGATGATAGCTGCGGCCGAAAAAAACTTACCTATTATTGTACCTGGTTGGGAAGATAGTACGATGGGGAATATTTTTGCTTCTTATTGCATTAAAGGTGAATTGAAAGCAAGTACAATGAAAAGCGGCATTGAATATATGGTTTGGTTAAGCGATTGGTATCGTAAAAATTCTGGTGGAAAAGGAGATGGATTTTTTCAAATCGGAGGCGGTATTGAGGGTGATTTTACCATTTGTGTAGTGCAAATGATGTATCAAGATTTGGAATGGCATGATGTACCTTTCTGGAGTTATTTTTGCCAAATATCCGATTCTACTACATCGTATGGATCATATAGTGGCGCTGTACCCAACGAAAAAATTACTTGGGGTAAATTAGATATTCATACTCCAAAATATATTATCGAAAGTGATGCTACCATTGTAGCTCCTTTAATTTTTGCGTATTTGTTGGGTTGGTAAATAATTTTTTCAACTTAGCTGAGTATTACTATTAAGCTTGCGTTGCGTCGCACACTTGTACTATTACAGCGCTATTCGGCTAAATGTCAGAAAAATAGATTCACCTAATTTTTCAACACATCCAACACTTTAAACATTCTTTCCATAATATAACTACTCTTACCATTAAAATTATTTATGATAAAAGAAAAAGTATAACTGTTCCCATTTTTAGATGCTATATATCCGCTGTACGCTTTGGCATGATAGATTGTTCCGCTTTTCATTTTAATTCCATTAATTAATGGCAAGGCATTATAAAAACTATTAAACCAAGGTTGGTTTTTTGCATATTGTAAAATAGTAACCAATGCTTTTGTGGTAACTCTATTTTGTGGAGAGAGTCCGCTTCCATCTACAATTTGTATAGCAGAATTAGGGATGCCTAATTTTTTATTCCAAAATTGTTGCATCCATTCTGCAGCAGATTCTGTATTACTTTTTTGAATTTGTTGTACTCCTATAGTCTTTAAAAGTGCTTCTCCATAAAGGTTTAAGCTCTTTTGCATAAACCAGTATGCTAAAGAATCTAATGGTGGAGATTTGATTTTGAGTAGTGTATTTTTAGGTTCATCTGAAAAACTTCCCCAAATCTCCAAATATATACGATCGGATTGTAAATGATAATTTTTTGAATCACTCAAAAAAACATTACCAGGGCAAGGTGCGGACCCATGAATAGTAAATGTTTTTTTATGGGGTGGAATAGTTCCTCGAATAGACCCCATCGAACTATTTGGTAAAAAATAGATATATGCGTTATCGCCTGATCCTTCTTTTCCTACCGTTAATTCAGAGGCGAGGCTTATATTAAATGCAGGTAATAAGATACTATCTATCTCAACTTTATCTCCCACTTTGCCACTTGTTTTTAATTTTATATCATATTGATTTTCTCGCCAATTTAATCCCCAAATGCTGGCGCCATAATAGTTTCCAACATCTTGCCAAATCCAACCACCGGGTATAGTTTGTGCCCCAAAATAGCCATCATCTATTATTATATTGCCTTGTATAGTTTTGATTCCTTTTTGCTGTAATGCATCTTTTATTTTTTTAAAAATAGTATCGGCTGTTGTAGTTTTATATCGATCACTTCCAAAACTTGGATCTCCCGATCCTTTTATATATAAATTTCCTATTAAAATACTATCTTTTATAGTGCCATTATATTCTATGGTAGTTGTATAAGTATATGAAGAACCTAAAATTTCAAAAGCAGTAGCACAAGTAATTATTTTTTGACAACTGGCTGGAGCTAAGCCATAATAACTGTTTTTATCGAAAACAACTTTTCCTGTTTTATCTTCTACAACATATAAACTATATATGGCATTTTGCATTGCATCGTCTTTTTCGAACGCAATGGTTGCACTATATAACCTGTCGGTAGCATTTTGTGCAGACGCCATTAAAAAAAAACTAACCCCTACCAGTGTCATCACCCATTTAGATATAATCTTATAATGAAACATAAAAAGTATTTATTGCATCAATAGTACGTATTTATTTGGGTTGTGTTACAAAATGTATGATGAATAAAAAGCAGTAGGGCATTAACTTTGA
>CAZXBE010000079.1:0-8946 GCA_964638565.1 uncultured Chitinophagaceae bacterium | reverse complement strand
TTGCCTTGTGCTTCTTGTTCTATCCAACATCGAATCCTATTACGTTCTTCCTCTGTCATTCCTGTTTTGTTATTTTGAGGCATTGTTTTAGTAATAACAACACGTTGTAAAATTTTATCTTTTAATCTCAATATATCAGCTGGTGTTTCATATACAACCCCATTGGGTGGGGCCGTAAGTGCATCATCTGTGGGTTTACGTGAATGGCAAGAAGTACATCTTTTTTGTACAATGGCATATACTTCATTGATAGTTATATTGGCGCTGCATTTAGCTGTGTTTTTGGGAGGAAGTGTAATAAAAACAGCTGATAACAAAATCAATACAGAAATGGGCATCACCCACACACTCAATTGACCTCTCTCTTTAAGATTGAGATAATGTTTTATACCAGCAGCACCTAATGATATAATTAATAAAACAATCCAAGAATACGTATATCCAAATGTACTTGGAAAATGGTTGCTTACCATTACAAACAACACAGGTAAAGTAAAATAGTTGTTATGTAAAGACCTTAATCCGGCATGCTTTCTGAGAGCAGGATTGAGTGGTTTATTTTGTTTTGCGGCATGCACCATGGCTTTTTGTGAAGGGATGATAATAAAAAAAACATTTCCCACCATTAATGTCCCAATCATTGCACCAAAGTGCATATATGCTGCACGAGCACTAAACACATGGGTATAAAAATAAGCCCATCCCATTAAAATAATAAAACCAACTAAAGCGAACCATGGCCCTTTTTTTATGAGAGGGGTTTTACATAACATATCATACATTACCCATGCTACAATAAAAGAACCAATACCAATCAATATAGCAGCAAGTGGACCAATATCTAAAATGGTTTTATCAATTAAAAAAGCGTGTGCATTAAAGTAATACACTATAAACAACAGGCTAAATCCGGAAATCCAGGTAAAATATGCTTCATATTTAAACCAGTGTAAGTCTTTTGGAATTTTTTTAGGCGCTATTTTATATTTTTCTAAATAATAAAAACCACCGCCATGTACAGCCCAAAGATTTCCAGCTAATTCTTCTCTTACATCTTTTGTTCTATTTAAAGCATTTTCTAAAAAAACAAAATAAAACGAAGCTCCGATCCATGCAATGCCAAAAGTTATATGCATAACTCGTACTACAATATTCATCCATTCCATCAAATGGCCTTCCCATGGGGTTCCTTTAATTGCAAAATAAGTAGAAACCAATATGGCAACAATGACCAATACGATTCCTGTATATATAAAAGTTTGAGAAACCGATATTTTCCCTTCATGATATCCTTCTTTAGCACTATCAACTACTTCTTTCTCTTGAGCTAAAAAATGAACACCATAGCTTATAAAAATAAGCATCAATAACACGATCAGGAGAGAAGCAATCAAAACAATGTTCCACATAAAAAGGATAGTTTATATCTTAATATATACGATCTGGTTGTAAAGGTTTTTAACTAAACGTCTCAAAATAAAGAATAGTTTTTTATTTTTATTGTTCTCTTTCATTTACATAGAATATAGAATGACATTAGACGCATTAAATGGATTAGATAAAAAGGTATTAAAAGAGACATTAGCTACATGCTGCGGGTCTACCTCATGGGTAGAGCGTATGGCAGCTCGTTTTCCCATAACGCATGCTGATATATTATTTGAGAATGCAGAAAAAATTTGGTTTTCTTGTGAAAAAAAAGATTGGATAGAGGCATTTGAACATCATCCCAAAATTGGAGATCTATCCTCTTTGCGAAAGAAATTTTTTAATACAGCACATTTAGCATCCAATGAGCAAGCAGCTATATCTAAGGCATCAAAAAATACAATGGAGGAATTAGCAAAATTGAATGAAGCATATGAAATAAAATTTGGATTTATCTTCATAGTATGTGCTACAGGAAAATCAGCAGAAGAGATGCTTCGGTTGATACAATTAAGAATGAACAATTCAAAAAATAAGGAACTAGAAAATGCGATGGAAGAACAAAATAAAATTACTTTACTGAGGCTAAAAAAAATACTATTATGAGCAGCATTACAACACATATATTAGACACTACCAAAGGGAAACCTGCAGTAGGCATCAAGATAGATTTGTTTGAATATAAGCATGATCACTGGGACAAATTAACCGAGGCTATAACCAATAATGACGGTAGGGTAGGGAAGTTGTATGAAGATGATGTAATAGGGAAGAGAGTTTTTAAAATAAAATTTGAAACGGGCAGTTATTTTATCCAACAAAATATAGAAAATTTTTATCCATATGTTGAAATTGTTTTTAATGTAAATAGCAATGAACATTACCATGTGCCATTGTTATTAAATCCTTTTGGGTATAGTACGTACAGAGGATCTTAAGTCAATGAAGTTAAAGAGGAGTCTAAAAAAATAATTTTTGATTTATCTAAAGAAAAGAAGTTGACTACATCATTTAATATAGTGTCTCTAATAACAAAAATAATGTTATGGGATCCATTTTCTAACACTTTCTTAACACTCATGTAAAGCCCTTTTTGTTGTAATTCAAGTGGGCCTATTTCATCTACAATGAGCCACCCTTCTTTATTTAGTGCAGATTGTATAATACCGTTGGCTTGTTTAAAAGCGTGCATGCTAAAACGATGTCTCCCAATTTCTAAAGCGTCTTTTTCTTTTTCTGTAACCTTCATAGCAAATAGCTCTTTGGTATGCACATTCATAAACATTCTCTCTTGTTGAATGACTGGTGTAAGAATACCAAAAACATCCTTTCTGTTTTTGCACCATTCTATTAAACAAGTTGTTTTACCTGTTTGAATGGGTGCCGATAATATATAAATAGATTGATTATTCATTTGAATAAAAAATATTTATAAGAATGATTTTGCTGTATAGCCTCCATCTTTTCCAGCCTTTACTCGTGCCAGACATTGCCCAGCTTTTATGCAAAATGTTTTTTATAGAAGGCAGTACAGTAAATACTATTTCTACATCTTTTTTCCATTTGTGTTCTCTCGTCATTACATATCGCTTTAAAATTTTTATGGCTAGAGGGGCCAATACAAAATACCATAATACAACAATTAATATAGATCGTATAAGAATATATAAGGATATATGTGTAGGTAGAATGGGCTTCCCTATTCCATATTCTGATTGTATATATAGCACAAACAATAGGATCCAGATACTGAAAATGCTTACGTTAGGAATAGTCCATTTTTTTTTTGAAGGGCTTACGTTTTTGGTACCGTCTAGGCTATTGTTGATAATATATGTATTGTCCATCTTTAAACGATTTAATCGTTTAGGAATTTGTGTAGCTATCCATCCAACTATAAGACCTATAACAATATGTATTAAAATATATACTTCAGCTATATATAAACTGTATTGTTTTGTACTGTTGAATAGCTTACTCATACCCATATTTATGGCCTGAATAAAATTATTTCCATACACAATCACTAATATTAATATGCCTTGTAATGCTGATTCTATTAATACAAGTATTGAAAATAAAACACATGCAATGGCATATTGTTTTCGATTTTTTAAAAGCAGTGCTCCCAGTAGTCCTTGAAAAAAAACAGCTATATATGCCGTAGGTGGTGTATGAGGGCTAAGCATAAGCTTAAAACTAACAACAATAAGCGTTGCCTTTAGAATAGCATTTTTTTGTGGTATATAATAAGCTATTAACACAATGCAGAATATCGATAAACTTCCTACTATAAGCCCTGAAATAGGTAACTTAAATCCATGAATAATACCACCCAACATAGACTCAAAAACAACCCACAAGGCTACTAATTTATAGTACAATAACTTATTAAACGATGTAGAAGGGTTTACGTCCATTCCCCCAATTATACTACTTTTATACCAATAACAAAATTAGCTGTGATGTACTTTATATTAAACGAAAAAGAGATAAGCGTAGATTTGCTTCCTGGCACAACATTGCTCGATTTTATCCGCTATCATAAACATTTAATGGGGACCAAAATTGGTTGTCGAGAAGGCGATTGCGGTGCTTGTACAGTTTTAATAGGAGCATTAAAAGACAATGCATTACATTATCGTTCTGCAACTTCTTGCTTAACACCATTGGGCAATATAAATGGCAAACATGTTGTAACCGTTGAAGGAATAAATTTTGAGAAAGAATTAAATCCCATTCAACAAGCCATGTATGATGAAAGTGCTACCCAATGCGGCTTTTGTACACCAGGGTTTGTAATGAGTTTAGCAGGATTTTGTTTAAGTGGAAAAGAAGCAACCTATGAAAATGCTATTGCTGCTATTGATGGTAATATTTGCAGGTGTACAGGTTATAAATCCATTGAACGAGCGGCCATAAAAATTGCAACATTATTGCAAAAAAGAAAAAACGAAGAACCTGCACAATTTGTTGCCAACGAAAAAATATTACCTGAATATTTCAAAACCATAAAAGATAGAATAGCAGTCGTCCAAAATACTCAACCGTCAACTATCAATTATCAATTATCAACTCAACTTGTTGGCGGTGGCACAGATCTGTACGTTCAAAAACACGATGAAATGGTATATGCCAATAGTCAATATGTGTTGTATGTAGAAGACCTAAAAGGAATAATAAAAAATGAAAATAAATATGTGATTGGAGGAGCTTGCACTGTAACAGATTTAAGTGAAAGCAAAGTAATGCAAGATTATTTTCCTGATTTGCAAAAACACATCAAACTTATCTCATCAACGCCTATTCGAAACATTGCAACCATTGCAGGCAATTTCGTCAACGCTTCTCCAATAGGTGATTTAACTATTTTCTTTTTAGCTTTAGATGCCAAATTAATATTGAATGATGGAAAAACTAAAAGAGAAATTTCTTTAAGAAATTTCTATAAAGGATATAAGCAATTAGATAAAACACCTGAAGAATATATTGAACAAATTTGCTTTGAGCTTCCAGATAAAAACACCAAATTCAATTTTGAAAAAGTAAGCAAACGAACCTATTTAGATATTGCCAGTGTAAACGCTGCAATAAGTATAACTATAGAAAATAATATAATAACCGATGCAAGCCTTTCTGCAGGCGGTGTTGGGCCTATTCCTGCATATTTAGAAAAAACGTCCGTTTTTTTAAAGAATAAAAATATTTCTGAAGAATTAATAAGTAAAGCAATAGACATTGCTCAAACAGAAATAACACCTATCAGCGATGCTAGGGGAACGGAAGCATATAAAAGATTATTATTAAGCCAGTTGGTAAAGGCGCATTTTGTTACTTTATTTCCAGGATTAGAAATAGAAAAAATATTAAGCTAAGATGTTATGGACAGGCCTCGTATATATGTAGATTTTAATGAAATGTTGGAAGATGATCTTGTTTTATTATCCAAATACGACCATAAAGTGGATAGCACTGGAAATATAATTTCATTTTATGAAGGAATGTCCATTTCAATATATACAGATGATGTAGATGATAATGGAAAGATTGATAATTTAATTGCAGATGGTGTTGTTGAATTAAATATTGATAAGGGTTGGAGTGCACATGTAAAATGGTGTTGCCGAATTAATGAATTGGGCATTAAACATGAAAGTGATTTGAAGTGAAATCTAAAAAAATCGAAAATAGTTTATAAAACTAATAAAGCATGAATAACATAGACTCCAAAACACATGTACGAGGACAATCCATTTATTTAGATGACATTCCCGTAATTCAAGGAACATTATATGCGGCATGCTTCGATTCGCCTATTGCACATGGTGTTATAAAACACTTAGATATTAGTATTGCAGAACAAAGCAAAGGTGTTATAAAAGTGATCACCTATAAAAATATTATGGGTGAAAATCAAATTGGAGGTATCATTCCGGATGAGCCTTTATTAGCAGAACACCATGTACATTTTTGTGGAATGCCTATTGCATTGGTAATTGCTGAAACAGATGAAGACGCCAGAGCTGCTGTAAAAAAAATAAAAGTAGACATTGATCCCTTGCCTATTATTACAGATGCAAGAGTCGCAGCAGCAAAGGGAGAACTTATTGTGCCACCTAGAAAATTTAAACTGGGCGATACTGAAAACACATGGAGTAAATGCAATTATATTTTTGAAGGAACAACCGAAACCAACGGGCAAGAACATTTATATATTGAAACACAAGGTGCATACGCCGTTCCGCAAGAAAATAATTCAATAAAAATTTATTCATCCACACAAGGACCTACTGCTGTACAAAAAGCAGTGAGCAAAGTAACAGGATTGGCAATGCATCAAATTGAAATTGATGTAACTCGCTTGGGTGGTGGTTTTGGGGGGAAAGAAGATCAAGCCAATACTTGGGCTGCCTTATGCGCAGTAGCTGCACATATTTTAAAACGACCTGTAAAATATGCTTTGCATAGAATGGAAGATATGCGCATGACGGGTAAGCGTCATCCATACTCATCTGATTTTAAAATCGGATTAAATAAAGATCTAAAAATCATGGCATATGAAGCTACATTCTATCAAAACGCAGGTGCGGCAGCAGACCTTTCTCCTGCAGTATTAGAAAGAACATTATTTCATTGCACCAATTCTTATTATATACCTAATGTAACGGCAACAGCCTATAGTTGTCGTACAAACCTTCCACCCAATACGGCTTTCAGAGGATTTGGTGGCCCACAAGGTATGTTTGTAATTGAAGCTGCTATTGCTAAAGCTGCAAATAAATTAGGAATTGACAAAACAGTTATTCAACAAAAAAATTTAGTACAAACGGGCAATGAATTACCGTATGGGCAAAAACTAGTAAGTGAAGCGCATGAGTGTTGGAACAAAGCAGATGAATTATACAATATAGATAAGATTAAAAAGGATGTAGAAAATTTTAACAAAAAAAATAATTTATACAAAAAGGGAATGGCTATAATGCCTATCTGCTTTGGTATTTCGTTTACCAATACGATGATGAACCATGCAAGAAGTTTAGTACACGTGTATAGCGATGGAAGTGTAAATATAAGTACAGGTGCTGTTGAAATGGGACAAGGTGTAAATACTAAAATGCTACAAGTAGCGGAACAAACATTTTCTATCAATCCCAATAAAATAAAAATTAATACCACCAACACTTTTCGTATTGCCAATACGTCTCCTTCCGCAGCCAGTGCTACAGCAGATTTGAATGGGAAAGCAACTTTAATGGCTTGCACAGCTATTCTTAATAGATTAAAACAGTTAGCAGCAGCAGAATTAAAAGTTGATATCACTTCAATTCAATTAAAGAATGAAAATATTATAGTTGACGGAAAAGAAACTGAACTAGATTGGCAAAAAATAGTAATGCTTGCATTTACAAAACGAGTAAGTTTATCTGAGCATGCACATTATGTAACACCTGAAATTTATTTTGATAAAACAAAAGAAAAGGGCCATCCATTTGCATATCATGTATATGGTACAGCTATTATTACTACAACAATTGATTGTTTAAGAGGAACTTATGAAGTGGATAGTGTGAAAGTGGTTCACGATTTTGGAAGTAGTATGAACAAGGCCATTGATCTCGGTCAAATTGAAGGCGGCATTGTGCAAGGTATTGGCTGGATGACCATGGAAGAAATTATATATGATAAAGATGGAAAATTACGCAGCAATGCCTTATCGACTTATAAAGTTCCTGATATGTATTCTGTTCCAAAAGAAATGATCATTCATTTTTTACATACAGATAAAGATAACCTTGCCATATTTAAAAGTAAGGCTGTTGGCGAACCTCCGTTGATGTATAGTATTGGAGCCTACTTTGCTTTGTGTGATGCTATTAAAGCGTTCAATCCAAATGCAGATATAAAATTTGATGCTCCTATGACTCCTGAAAAAGTGTTGTTGAACTTATATTCTACATCTGCTAACAAAAAATAGATCAAAGGCAAATAAACCTTCACCATTAATGAATAAACAAATTCAGATTTGGAAGTTAATTCATAAAAATCTTCAGCAAAATATTGTTGTAATGTTATTGTATGTATTGGAAAGTAATGGCAGCAGCCCAGGTAGACAAGGTTTTTTTATGGCAGTGAATGCGCATGGTGAAATGGAAGGTTCAATTGGAGGAGGTATTATGGAGCATAAATTTGTTGAGCTTGCTAAAGAGAAATGGAGAGAACATGAAAATAATATTGAAATAAAAAAACAAATACACGATAAAAATGCTGTTAAAAATCAAAGTGGAATGATTTGTTCTGGCGAGCAAACAATTTTATTGTATCATGTAAAAAAAGAAGATATACAAACTATTCAACAAATTATTTATTGTTTAGAGCATCATCAAAATGCTCTTCTTCAATTATCTCCAAAAGGAATTTCGTTTTCTTCCACTATTCCTGAAAAAAAATTTCTTTTTGAAATTCAATCGGAATCTGACTGGTTATATCAAGAAAAATTAGGATATAAAAATCATTTATATATTATTGGAGGTGGACACTGTGCTTTAGCTTTTTCAAAATTAATGAACCCAATGGATTTTTATATTCATTTATATGATGATAGAAAAGAGTTAAATACTTTTTTGCAAAATGAATATGTACATGAAAAGAAAATAGTAACCGATTATAGTGAATTAAAAAATAGTATTTCATCAGGAAACAATTACTATATAGTTATCATGACTTTTGGTTATAGAACAGATGATATTGCTTTAAGAGCTTTATTAGGCAAGCAATTTAAGTATATAGGCGTATTAGGAAGTAAAAAGAAAATGAAAAAAATGTTTTTAGATTATAGAAAAGAAGGATTTACAGAAGCAATGCTACAGCCCGTTCATGCGCCTATTGGTATTGCTATTAAAAGCGAAACGCCAGAAGAAATTGCTATAAGTATTGCTGCAGAAATTATTAAAATAAAAAACGATGTACAAGCTTATTAGGCAGATTCTATGTTAAAATGTATATCGGATGCCTAGGCCA